>JAUVVG010000058.1 GCA_030604735.1 Azoarcus sp. | reverse complement strand
GCAGAAAGACCTCGGTGACCATCAGGTCGCGCCCTACGCGGCGAAAGCACGATCGCCGTGCCCACAACCGGGGAGGGGCTTCGCGCTCGAGAGATCTGGCGCTCACGCCGAAACCCGCCCTGCCGCAGGATCGATTTGCCGCCAACGCACCCGGCGCCGCCAAGGCCCGATGATAGCGCCAGTCACGCGTATCCAGATGGGTGGAGACAAGCGGCAGACGTTGGATGCATGGATCGTCGAACAGCACTGCACCGAGTGAGCGCCCGCCCACACCGCGGAACATGCGCCAGCCGCCGCGGATATGGGGTCGCGGCAGAATCGAGCGCGCATAGACCACCCCCACACCATCGGCCATCAGCAGGACTTCGCGCACCCAGGCCAGTTCGCCCGCGCGCAAGCCCAGTTGCGCACATTCGTCGGGGTGCGGCAGGGCCAGGGCCTGCGACAGCACGCGTACCGAGAAACGCTGGCAGCGCGAGACGATACGACTGGTCAGAGAACGACGATCGGTCAACCACGGGATCATGGCCGCCGGGACGACCGCTCGCTGCGGCCGGGCAAGCCAGACGGCGGACAGGTGTCTCTTCCTCATGGATTCAACCCCGGCACGGCACGGCCTCCCGGAAAGTCGCCCCTGCAGGACAATCGAGACATGCCGGCCCAAAAGGCCGGGATCATGCGCATCCCCCCCGACGCTGTCAAGCCGGGCGTGCCTCCGAGTCCGCAGGCTTCGCCTGACCGAGCCAGTGTTTGAGGTCTTCCAGCATCGACAGCAGCGCCGGGATGAAGAACAGCACCAGCACCGCCGAGAAGCCGAGACCGAACGCGATCGAGGTGGCCATTGGGATCAGGAACTGCGCCTGCAACGACTTCTCGAACATCAGCGGCGTGAGCCCCCCTATCGTGGTCAGCGAGGTCAGCATCACCGCCCGCAACCGACCACAGGCCGCGCCGATCAGCGCGTCGCGCACGTCATGGCCCTTCTTGCGCAACTCCTTGAAGAAGCTCACCAGGATGATCGAATTGTTGACCACGATGCCGGCCAGCGCGAACAGGCCGAACATCGACAGAATCGTCAGGTTGATCCCGAGCACCCAGTGCCCGAAGATCGCGCCGGCCAGCCCCAGCGGAATCGCGGCCATCACCACCAGCGGCCAGCTCCACGACGCGAAGGACCACACCAGCACCAGGTAGATCAGGCTCAGCCCGAGGAACAGGCCGGTGCGCATGTCGCCCAGCGTCTCGCGCTGGTCCGCGGCACGCCCCTGGAAACTGTACTCGACCCCGTGACGCAGCGCCAGCGCCGGCAGCGCCTCGCGCAGCAATTCCGCCTGGACCGAACCCGCATTGGTCTGGCTGATATCGACCTCGCCCGAAACCTCTACCGCCAGGCGACCATCGGCATGACGCAAAGCCTCGAAGCCACGTCGGGATTCCCAGCGCGCGACCGTCGCCAGCGGCACGAAGCGCCCGCCCGGCACCTCGACCACCATGCGCTCGAACACGTCCAGACGTTCGCGCTCGTCGCGCGGCAGCATCACCCGCACTTCCAGTTCATCCCGCCCGACCTGGACCAGCTGGGCGAGCATGCCATCGAAGGCGGCGCGCAGTTGCCGACCCAGACTCTCGGCGGTCAGGCCGAGCGCCTCGCCGGCCGGGGTCAGGCGGTAGATCAGCTGCTCGCGGCCGAAAGGCATGTCGTCCTCGGTCTCGCTCACGCCCGGGATGCTGTTCATCGTCTCGGCCAGGTCGAGCGCTGCTGCCTTGAGCATGTCGGCATTGTCCCCGGTCAGCCGCACGGTCAGGTCGCGCCCGGGCGGGCCGGACTGGCGGGCGGTGAAAGTCAGCGACTCCAGACCCGGTGCCGGGCCGACCTTGGCCCGCCAAGTCGCCAGGAACTGCTCGTTGCGTACCTCGCGCTCGTCAGGCGGGATCAGCTCGACCATGATCGCGGCCAGTTGATCGCCAGTGGCGCTCGACCCCCCGGCCGAACCGGCAGCCCCGCCCAGGCGCGACACCGCGGTCTTGATCAGTCCCCCGCCAAGCTCGGCCTCGGTCTCGAACAGCGCCCGCTCGACCTCGGCCAGATACACCGCGGTCTGATCCCGGGGCGTGCCTGCGACAAAGCCGACATTCGCGAACACGACCTGTCCTTCCGGGGTCGGAAAGAACACGAAACTGATCCGACCGCCTGCGATCAATCCGACTGCCAGAATCATCAGCGACAGTGTGATCGCGACCGTCGTGCCTCGCCAGTCCAGCGCCAGCGTCACCAGCGGCCGGAAACGCTTGTCACGGAAGTGGTCGAAGGCGGCGTCGAGGCGCTGGCGCAAACGGGACGTGTGGCGCGCCGCCTCGCCGGTCAAGGCGCTCTTCAGGTGGGCAGGCAGGATCAGGAAGCTCTCGATCAGGGCCGCCATGATCACCATGATCATCACGAACGGTATGTCGAACAGGATATTGCCGATGATGCCGCCTATCATCATCAGCGGAATGAAGGCCGCGACCGTGGTCAGCGATGCAGCCACGACCGGCCAGAACATCCGCCGCGCCCCACCCAGCGCAGCCTGCTCCGGCCCTTCGCCCATGCGGCGGTGGGTGTCGGCGTCCTCGCTCACCACGATCGCGTCATCGACGATCACCCCCAGCGCCATGATCAGCGCGAACAGGCTCATCATATTGATCGTGCCGCCGAACAGCAGCATCAGGCCCAGCGTCGCGAGAAACGCGGTTGGGATGCCGACCATCACCCAGAAGGCGACCCGCGCCGGCAGGAACGCATACAACACCAGGACCACGAGCAGCAAACCACCCACACCGTTCTTGACCAGCAGTTGAATCCGGTCGCGGATCAGCTCCCACTGGGTGTCGAACACCTCCAGCGTGATCGTGGGCGGCAGCGTCGGTCTGGCCTCGGCCAGCCACGCATCGAACACCTGCGCTGCCCTCAACGAATGTCCGGACTCCGAGCGCTGCAACTGCATCTCGATCACGGCATCCCCCGCCTCGGACAAAACCAGTGCCCCGGGCCGAGGCTCGCGGGTCACGGTGGCGATCTCGCCCAGCCGCACCAGACCACGCGCGTCGCTCACCACCGGCAAGGTCTCGAAGGCGAGCGGATCGCGTCGTTGTTCCAGCCCGCGGATGTCGCGCGCGCCATCGCGCTCGCCGGCGATCCCGGCCGGCACATCCCTGGCCAGATTCGAAATCCGTTCGCCGACCTCGGTCAACGACAGTCCCAGCGTCTCCAATGCCGCCGACGGCACCTCGATCGCGATCCGCTCCTCGGGCATGCCGGTGATGTCGACCCGGTCGATTCCGGCCGCGAGCAACTCGCTTTCGAAGCGCCGCACCCACGGCCGCAACTCCTCGACGCTGCTGCCGCGCACCAGCAAGCGCGCAATCGGCTCGTAGCGGCTGATCCGGCTCACCTGCGGCACCTCGGCGTCGCGGGGCAGGTTACGGAACTCGTCCACCCGCTGGCGCGCCTGATCGAGCGCGAGCAGCGCATCGGTGCGCTCCTGCAATTCGAGCGTGATGCTGGACACCCCCTGGGCCGAGGTCGACGTCATCTTCTTCAACCCATCTATGGTCTTCAGCCGCTCCTCCAGCGGAGTCGTGATCGCCGCCTCAACATCCTCGGCCGAGGCCCCGCTCCAGATCACGCGGACGCTGACGATGTCGAGCGCGAAGGTCGGGAAGAACTGCACGTTCATCCGGGTCACGCCCAACATGCCGACCGCGAAGGCCAGCAGCATGAGCACATTGGCCGCAACCCGATGACGCAGCAACAACGGGATGATGCCCTGCTTCATCGTGCGTCCGCCCCGGTGCCGATGCCGCCGTCCATCATGCCGCCGGTCACGGCGCCCCCTTCGACTGCAGGCGCCAACGGGGCCACCGCCTCGACCGCCAACCCGTCTATCGCATTCGGCAAATGGGTCACCATCACCCGCTCACCCGCAGCCAGACCCGGTACCCGCAACAGCATCCGCGGCTCACCCTCGACCCGGTGTTCGCCCACCCGGATCACGCGCATCCCGACCAAACGGCCATTCGGGTCGATCCGGTAGATGCGGTCGCCGCCATGCAGGGCCGAAAAGGGCAGCGACAGGACTTCGGCCACCGCAGACCGGTCCAGAATCGCGTTCACGAAGGCGCCAAGCGGTACGCCCTCGCCGTCCGCGAGTCGCAACAACAGGTCCACCCCGCGCGCGTCGGCTTCGCCGCCGATGCGCTCCAGCCGTGCCGACAAGGTCCGCGAGCCGAACTCGGCCTGCGCCACCAGTGTTTCACCGGCATCGAGGGCCGCCCGCAGCTCGGCCGCATAAATGGTCGGCAACTTGGCCCGCAGATAGATTCCGTCGGCCGAATAGAAACTGAGCAAGGTCTGGCCGGGCTGGACCTGATCACCCGCTGCCACCTCGACCCGCGCGATACGGGCATCGAAAGGCGCGACGACTTCACCGCGCTCGGCATCACGCTCGACCTCGGCCAGGCGCGCCTGCGACTGGGCCAGCCGCGCCGGATGCTCGGCGATCGCCTGTTCGCGCAGACTGATGGACAAGCGCACCCGGGCCACCTCCTCGCGCACTTGGTCGGCCGCGGTCTCGGTGCCGAGCCGGGCGCTCTGCAGGGTCTGGAACCGGGCCAGCTTGGCCTCGGCCAGTTGCAGCAGGGTGCGCTCCTGCGCCAGCGCATCCCGGTCATGACGCAGACGGATGCGCTCACGCTCGACATCGGCGCGCGCCTGGGCCAGACGCGGCTCGAGGTCCCGCGGATCCATCCGCGCCAAAACGGTCCCGGCGGTGACCCGGTCGCCATCACGCACCCGCACATCCAGCACCCGCCCTGCCACCGGCGCAGCCGCCCGGACCATATCCGGCGCCTCGACCTGCCCGTAAAGGGTCAGGGTAGGCCGGTATTCGGCTGGTGTGGCGACTTCGACCGCGACCCGCCACACCCGCTCGCGCGCCTCGACCGGCGGCGGGGCAGGCCGACTGCCTTTCAACAACATGAAACCGCCTATCGCGGCAGCGAGAATGAGCAGGGCCAGTAAGCGGCGCATGTGGATACCCAGGGAAGCTGATCGAACAAGTCTGCAACAATGGCGCCGAAGCATGCCTAGAGACGGCGACCGGAACCGGATCCAGACATTTCATCGTTTCACCGGTTCAACTTTGCTGGAATCCGGCCACCTGCCAGGCAAGATCCCGCTGATGGCGCCGAAAGATAAGTAAAGGATGATACACCCTGCGGTCGCTCAAGCCCGCAACAATCCCAGCCGTCCAGCCAGCCAGCGGCTCATCAGCCGGTCTGTGCGCTCGGGCGCATGGGCCAGCATCCGTTCGGCCAGTGCGCGCGCCGGCGCGATCAGTTCCCCATCCTGCTCCAGATCGGCATAGCGCAGCATCGGCACCCCGCTCTGGCGGGCACCGACGAACTCGCCCGGACCACGAATACGCAGATCCTCGCGTGCGATCACGAAACCGTCTGCATGCTCGTAGATCACCTTCAACCGCGCGCGCGCGGTCTCGGAAAGCGGGTGGGCATAGATCAGCACGCATGCCGACTCGGCCGTGCCCCTCCCGACCCGGCCCCGCAATTGATGCAGTTGCGCGAGGCCGAAGCGCTCGGCATGCTCGATCACCATCAGACTCGCGTTCGGCACGTCGACCCCGACCTCGATCACGGTGGTTGCGACCAGCAGGTCGAGTCGGCCGGCAGCGAACTCGGCCATGACCTGCGATTTCTCGGCCGACTTGAGTCGACCATGGACCAGACCGATGCGCAAACCCGGCAGGCTGGCGGACAAGGTCTCGAAGGTGTCCTGTGCGGTCTGCAGTTGCAGCGCCTCGGACTCCTCGATCAGTGGGCACACCCAGTAGGCCTGACGCCCACCGACACAGGCGTCCCGGATACGCGCGACCACGTCGTCCCGCCGCGCCTCGGAGACCAGCCGGGTCACCACCGGGGTACGCCCCGGCGGCAGTTCGTCCAGCACCGACACGTCCAGATCGGCGTAATGGGTCATCGCCAGCGTGCGCGGGATGGGCGTGGCCGACATCATCAACATGTGCGGATGGCTGCCACCAGACGCCTTGTCGCGCAAGGCCAGACGCTGGCGAACGCCGAAGCGATGCTGTTCGTCGACCACCGCCAGCGCGAGACGGGGCAGCGCGACCGGATCCTCGATCAGGGCATGGGTGCCGACCGCGAGCAGGACCTCGCCGCTGCCGAGCCGAGCCAGCGCAGCACTGCGTTCGCGCTTGCCGCGGCTGCCAGACAACCAGGCGATCTCGATCCCGAGCGGCGCGAGCCAGGCCTGCAATTTGAGGTAGTGCTGTTCGGCCAGGATCTCGGTCGGCGCCATCAAGGCGGCCTGGTAGCCGTTCTCGGCGGCCTGCATCATCGCCAGCGCCGCGACGACGGTCTTGCCGGCCCCGACATCGCCCTGCAGTAAGCGCTGCATCGGATGGGCCGCGGCCAGATCGGCGGCGATCTCGGCGACCGTCCGCTGCTGCGCGCCGGTCAGGCCGAAAGGCAGTGAGGCGAGCAATGCACCGGACAAGTGCCCCCTGGCAGGCAGAACCGGTGCATTGCGGGTGCGCCGGGCGTTGTAGGCGCGACGCAGCGACAGCTGCTGGACCAACAACTCCTCGAACTTGATCCGCCTCCACGCCGGATGCGTTCGAGATTCGAGCGCAGCCGGATCGATCTCGGGCGGGGGGCGATGCAGGGTACGCAAGGCCTCGGTGAAGGTCGGCAAGGCCAGCTCGACCAAAACGGCCTGCGGCAGGTACTCCTCATCGGCCAGTCCCTCCAGTGCCCGGGCGATCAACTTGCGAAGCGCCGACTGGGCCACCCCGGCGGTGGTGGGGTAGATCGGGGTCAGCGAGGTCGGCAACGCCTCACCCGCTGCGACCGGACGCACCCGCGGGTGGATCATCTCGTCGCCGAAAAAACCGCCCCGGACCTCGCCGAACAGCCTCAGCCGCCTCCCGGGTTCGAGCTGCTTTTGCTGAGCGGGGTAGAAATGGAGCCAGCGTGCAGTCAGCGTGCCGGAGTCGTCGCGAATCCGCGCCACCAGTTGCCTGCGCGGTCGCAACACCACCTCGGACGAGACCACCTCCCCTTCGACCTGCACCGCCTCGCCTTCACGGGCATCGGCGATCGCGGTCAGCCGGGTCTCGTCCTCGTAGCGCAACGGCAGATGGAGGCGCAAATCGTCCGGCCCGCGGATATCGAGCTTGGCCAGCCGGGTCGCGAGCGCAGCGCCGACACCCGGCCAGCCAGTCGCCACCCTTGCGGGCTTTCGTTCGGACGCCACCTAGTGGTCCGTTTCACGCACCCCGGGGCGCGACAACACGTATTGCGGCACATGGCCCCATTGCGCATCTTCACGGCAACCAAGGCTATCGTTGTAGTTCGCGCCTTGCCCTGCACCAAGGTCCATCGTTGTTGTCATGTCCCAGCATTCACGAGGCAGCGCACTGGCAAGCCGCCAGGACTCACTCGAGTACCAGGATTGCGTCGGCCTCTACGACCGCGCCTTTCGGCAACTCCTTGACGCCGACCGCGGCGCGCGCGGGATAGGGCTGCTGGAAGTAGCGCGCCATGATCTCGTTGACCGTGGCGAAATTGGCGAGATCGGTCAGGTAGATGGTCAGCTTCACCGCATCGGCGAGCGAACCGCCGGCCGCCTCGGCGACCGCTTTCAGGTTGTCGAAGACTTGCACCGTCTGGGCCTCGAAACCCTCCGCCATCGCCATCGTGCCCGGATTCAGCCCTATCTGCCCGGACACATATATCGTATTGCCCGCCTTGACCGCCTGGGAGTAGGTCCCGATCGCGGCAGGCGCATTCGTTGTGGAAATGATGGTGCGACTCATGGGCTGTATCCTTGTCTCAAGTTGCTAAGTATTCGATTCTAACCGGGAGCCATCATGAAACCGATGATCACCAATCTGGAGAAGTTGCTCGATGGCCCGCGCGACGGCGCGATGCTGCGGTTCTCGCTGGGCAACGCCTGGCTGGACGAGGATCTAATGCGCGCGGTCGGCTACTACCGTGACGCGGTCCGCCTGGATCCAGCCTACTCGGCCGCCTGGAAAGGTCTGGGCAAGGCGCTGACCCTGGCCGGCGATCCACAGGCGGCCCTGGCCGCCTACCGGGAGGGCATCGCGGTGGCCGAACGCAAGGGCGACAAGCAGGCCGCCAAGGAGATGACCGTTTTCGCGCGTCGAATCGAAAAGGCGCTCGAAACCGGCCAGGGTTGAACGGGAGTCGAAGGTCGTATCACCCGTTTCTGCCCAAGTCACCCCATGGAACGCAAGGTCACATCGCAGCCCAATTTGTTGATGATCTTCTGCAGACCACGCCGGGCAGCCACATTGATAACCAACGGTGCCATGAAATTGGCTCGCATACCGGTGCTCTCGGGAGATGACGGCGCTCCGTCTTCCTTGCGCAGAATCACGGCCACCGCGGCGTCTTCCGGTTTGTCGAGCATCAGATCCGCGACTTCTTCATCGCTGAGGCTGAACTCGTAATTGACGCCGAGACTCTCGGGTCCGGCGACTGCGAACATCAGATCGGGCACATCCGCACTCTGCAGCATGAACAGTTCCGCGCCCGCCGCCTCGTCATGAACCAGCGCAAAGCGCTTGCAGTCCTCGAAACCGGGCAGACCGTGCGGAAACTCGATCAATTTGTCGTCGTCGATCTCGACCTTTCCCAGCACTGGGCTTTCGATATCCATTCCTGTCCCCTTCGTCAAAATTCTCGTTCGTCTGCTGAGGCAATCGGCAAACCGATCAAATCACCGTTTCGAGCGCAATCGCATCGTCATGGCAAGGCTAGCACGGTAATCGCCTGCGCGCGCGCATCGCCAAGTTCGGCGCCTACCGTCTCGGCATGCTGCCTTTCGGCATAGGGCCCTAGCAAGACCCTGCGCTGAATCTGTGATGGGAATCCAGCCGTCGCGAGACGACTGGCCAGTCTCGAAGCATTGCCCGCGTCCGAGAACACCCCAACCTGCACCGAGTATCCTCCGCCGGCCGGCGCCTGAATGATCAAGCCCCGCTGTCCCTGCTCGCCGCGCAGACGGGCGAGCGCACGATCCGCCTCGCGCCGTTCCGGATAGGGTCCGACGGTCACCCTGCTCTGGGCCTGTGCCGGATGACCCAGCGCAGTCATTTCAGCCAGAAGTGCCGCAGCGGCGTCGGGTTCGAGAAATCCGCCGATCTGAACCTGGAAGCCCCGCGGTGTCGGCCTCGCCGGCGCGGTCGTGCGCGGCGCTTGGGCAACCGGAGCTGGGGCTGGTCTGGCAGCAGGCTGAGCCCTTGACGATTGCTCGACGTCTGCGTCGGCCAGCGACGTGGCTGAAGCACCAGAGGCTTGTTCAAGCGGCCGCATGGAGGAATCGAGTTCCGCCGATGCGGCTTCGGACGAATCCGACGCCCCTCCTATACTCGCGGCATCGCTGGCAGCCTCCCCCTCGGACGCCTCGACAGTTTCGGCGATCGCACTTGGCAGCGGCTCTCCTGCGACCATCGGCTCACCCACACCTTCGCCCGCTTCGTTGCCCCCTTCCCCGGCCGGCACGGCGGGATCGGCACTACCGCGCCCGAGCAGGGACGGCGGCAGCGGCCCTTCAACGGACTGTTGTTCGCTGACCGACCGACCCGGCAAGGAACCCAGCACGATCGGCTCGAACTGCCCACCAGCAACCGTGTCGCCGCCCGATTCGTCCGACTCAAGCAACTTTAGAGCGCCCACCAGCAATACCATGGCGCCAGCAGCCAGTGCCGCCCTGCGAAGCAGCACCCGACGCCGTCGCCTGGGATCGAGTACTTCGGTGTATTCCTCTAGCCGCTTGCCGAATCCAATCATGTATCCTCCCGATCGCGCCGACCACCCTGAGCGAGCGAGCGGACCAGCTCTGCCTCGGCCACCGAAATGCCACAACGCTCGGCTATCGCATCGACATCGAGGCCGCGCCGGGCGAATACCAGCGCCTCGTTGTATTCCGGCGACACGCCCTGCCCTGCCAGCGCGGACTCGACCTGCTCGCGGAGCGCCACGACGCTGGCTTCCAGCGCCGCAACCCTATCATTCTGTGCCGAGACCTCGGCCTCCAGCCTCGCGATATCCTGGCGCATACGCTGCACCTCCAGCATCGATTGAAAATCATCGCCTGCCGCTACACCTTTGGTGTCCGGCGCCTGGGCGTCCCCGGTTTCGAGAATGAAGATATCCCGCTGCGCCGACGAAGGGGGGGTGGCGGCCACAGATGCCGTTGCAGCCGACACCGGACCGACTTCACTCGTTACGCTCGCTTGACCCGCGTTTTCCTGATCGACCGGCGCATCCGGTTTGATCCGCAATGCGCGTACCACCTGGAAAACCACGTAGCCGAACAGCACCACGATGGCCACCCAGATGAGTTCACGCATGGGACAGCCTCCTAGGGTTTGGTGACCGAGAGCGCCTGATCGAGATCCCAAAGGATGTCGTCCAGGGTTTCGATGCCGATCGACAGCCGGACCATGTCGGGCGGTACGCCGGCCGCGCGCTGCTCTTCTTCCGAGAGTTGCCTGTGGGTGGTCGAGGCCGGATGAATGACCAGCGTCTTGGCATCGCCGACGTTGGCGAGGTGGCTGATCATCTGCAAGGCCTCTATGAAGCGCTCGCCGGCGGGCTGCCCCCCGCGAATGCCGAATGACAGGATGCCCCCCGCGCCCTTGGGCAGATACTTCGTGGCCAGCGCATGCTCCGGGCTTTGCGCCAGCCCGGGGTAATTGACCCAGCCGACCCGTGGGTGCGAGGCGAGAAACTCGGCCACTGCCTGCGCATTCTCGACATGGCGATCCATCCGGACAGGCAGGGTTTCCAGCCCTTGCAGCAGCATGAAGGCCGAGAACGGCGACAAGGACTGGCCGAAAGTCCGCAGCGTCTCCATCCGCGCCTTCATGGTGAAACCGAAGTTGCCGAAGGTTTCAAAGAAACGCACGCCGTGATATCCCGGCGACGGCTCGACCATGTGCGGAAAGCGTCCATTGTCCCAGGGAAACTGGCCGGATTCGACCAGCACACCGCCCATGGTGGTGCCATGCCCGCCGATGTATTTGGTCGCCGAATGGACCACGATGTCGGCACCGTGTTCGATCGGACGACACAGGTAGGGCGAAGCCAGGGTGCTGTCTATGACCAGCGGCACCCCGGCGACGCGGGCGATGTCGGCGACCGCCTCGATGTCGAACACGTTCAGGCTGGGATTGCCGATCACTTCGCCATAGACCGCCTTGGTCCGTTCGGTGATCGCAGCCCGGAAGTTGCCCGGATCGGACGGATCGACGAAGCGCGTTGTGATGCCGAGTCGGCGCAGACTGACGTCGAGTTGCGAGAAACTTCCGCCGTAAAGCGTGCGCGCGGCGACGATCTCGTCCCCGGTTTCACAAAGAGTCAGCAGCGCGGTCATCTGCGCGGCCAGGCCACTGGAGGTCGCGAGTGCGGCACGACCGCCTTCGAGCGCGGCCATGCGCTCCTCGAACACGGCCACGGTAGGATTCGAGATCCGCGAATAGACATTGCCGAAGGTCTGCAGGTTGAACAGCGCTGCGGCGTGTTCCGGCGAATCGAAGACGAAGGAGGTCGTCTGGTAGATTGGCACGGCGCGTGCACCGGTCACCGGATCGGGCTGCTGGCCGGCATGGAGGCAAAGGGATTCGATACCGTAGCGGTGATCGGGCATGGGCGGTGGTGGCCTTGACCGGCCCGGATAATGGATTCGTCAGGGATAATACTCGCTGCATTCGCTAGACGACAATCCAGGCGCGCATCGCGCTCGATGACCGGGCACCGATGCGCACATCGAAACCCACTGATTTCACCTCGACGCCCCCGTTATCCGGCATGCCTTTAGACCCCGCTCCGCTGCTGTTCTGGCTGAAGAAATTCGCCGCCCAACTGGCGCTTCCGCCGCTCGCACCGCTTCTATTGATCCTGCTCGGCTTGCTGCTTCTTGGCCGCATGCGTCGGACCGGGCTGGCACTGGCCTGGGGCGGCCTGCTGGCCGCGTTTCTGTTGAGCGCACCATTCAGCGTCGCGTGGATGCTGCGCGACCTCGAACAGGTCGCGCCCTTGACCGTGCGCGAGGCCCGGACCGCGCAGGCCATCGTGATCCTCGGCGGCGGCAAGCGAACCCATGCTCCCGAATACGGCCTCGAAACTGGTGGCGAAACCGTCAACCGGCTGACGCTGGAACGCTTGCGCCTCGGGGCACGCCTGGCCCGGGAAACCGGACTGCCGGTACTGGTGACCGGCGGGCTGGCCGGGGACGGATGGGCCGAGGCCGAACTGATGCGCAACGCGCTGGAGCGGGATTTCGGGATCCGCCCGCGCTGGGTCGAGAGCGCATCGCAGGATACCCGCCAGAATGCCGCTTTTGCCGCGATCCACCTGCATGCAGCCGGGGTACGGAGGATCGTGTTGGTGACCCACGCCGTGCACGTGCCGCGGGCGCAGGCCGAGTTCGAAGCGCAGGGACTGGAAGTGCTCCCGGCGCCGACAGGCTGGTTCAGCGGGCCGCCGGAGCCGGGAGAATGGCCGGATCTCTTGCCGACCGCGAACTCGGCCTACGCCGGATGGATCGCCGCCCACGAATGGTTGGGCCGGATGGCTTACCGGCTGACGCGCTGAGAACACACGCAGCCAGGGCGCGGCACAGGCACGATTCGATGGTGTGAATCTGTGCAAATGGTCAAAAAAGTGTTTGATAATCAACAAGGCATCAGGCCGACAAACCCACTATGCTCTCAAGAATGGACGACTCGACGACGAACGACACCCTGATCGTGCTGACCAACCTCCCGGACGAGGCCGCCGGCCGCCATCTGGCGATGAAACTGCTCGAGCAAGGGCTCGCCGCGTGCGTCAATATGCTCGCCCCATGCACCTCCTTCTATCGATGGGAAGGCAAGGTGCAGGCGGACACCGAGACCCCGCTGCTGATCAAGACCACCCGCGCCCGCTATCCGGCGCTGGAGGCAGCCATCCTGGCCGACCACCCCTACGAACTTCCCGAGATTGTCGCTGTCCCGATCACTGCCGGCCTGACTGCTTATCTGGACTGGGTCGCGGAGGAAACCGCGAGACCTTTTGATCAGTGACTGGTAACTCCAAGACAAGAAGCCCCTGACCGATGCGAATTCCCACCTCTCTGCTTGCCCTGCTTTCCGGCCTGTTCCTGCTGCTCGCAAGCGCCTCGCCAGTCATGGCCGACCCGATCGAACCCGAAAAGGCATTCGCGGTTTCGGCGCAGGCACTCAATCCGGAGACGGTCGAGGTTCGCTTCGAGGTGCGCAAGGATTACTACCTCTACGGCAACAAGTTCCGCTTCGAATCCGGCTCGGATGCGATCGTGCTGGGCGAGCCGGAGTTGCCGCCGGGGACGCTTTACAAGGACGAGTTCTTCGGCGAGACCGAGATCCACCGTGGCCGGGTCAACATTCTGATCCCGGTGAGCGCGCGCGATGGTGAAACCGTATTCGAGCTGACCGTTCACAACCAGGGTTGCTGGGACGGCGGCATCTGCTATCCGCCGCAGGACCGCATCCTGCAGGTCGATCTCGCCGCGGCACCGGGCGGCGGTTTTGGCGGCCTGCTCGATAGGGCGCTGTCCGGTGGCGGCAGCAACGGTGGCGTCACGATCGCCCAAGGCGATGCAGGCAGTAGGGCCGGCACCATCGCAGTGGGCGACGAGAGCGGTCGGGTCGCGAGCCTGCTCCGGGACGCGACCCCGGCGCTGGTGCTGGCGAGTTTCTTCGGTTTCGGCCTGCTGCTGGCCTTCACCCCCTGCACCTTCCCGATGATCCCCATCCTGTCCGGCATCATCGTCGGCCAGGGGCACCATATATCCAAGACCCGCGCTTTGGTGCTGTCGCTGGTCTACGTGCTGGGCATGGCGCTGACCTATGCGCTGGCGGGTGTCGCAGCCGGATTGTCCGGCACGATGCTGACCGCCGCACTGCAAAACGTGTGGGTCCTGAGTGCTTTCGCGCTGATCTTCGTGTTCTTGTCGCTGTCGATGTTCGGCTTTTACGAACTGCAGATGCCCAGCGCGTTGCAAAGCAGGCTGTCGGCCACCGCCAGCCACCAGAAGGGAGGCAGCCTGGGCGGGGTCGCGGTGATGGGAGTGCTGTCGGCGCTGATCGTCGGCCCCTGCGTCGCCGCGCCGCTGGCCGGCGCGCTGCTCTACATCGCCCAGACCGGTGACGCGGTGCTGGGCGGCCTGGCACTGTTCGTGATGGCGCTGGGCATGGGCGCGCCGCTGATCGCGGTCGGGGTCGGGACCCGCTCGATGCTGCCCAAGATCGGTCCGTGGATGGAGGGAGTGAAGAAGGCCTTCGGCGTGATGCTGCTCGCGGTCGCGGTGTGGATGCTGACACCGGTAGTGCCACCCGCGATCACGATGCTGGCCTGGGCGGCATTGCTGGTGTTTTCGGGGATCTTCCTGCATGCGCTCGACCCGCTGCCGAATCACGCCAAGGGCTGGCAACGTTTCTGGAAAGGGGCTGGCGTGATCATGCTGCTGGCCGGCGCATCGATGCTGATCGGCACCCTGGCCGGTTCGCGCGACCCGCTGCAGCCGCTCGCGGTCCTGCGCAGCGGTGCCGCGGCCCAGACACTGCAGCCGCAGTTCGAGCGGGTCGACTCGCTGGCCGAGCTGGAAGCCCGTGTCGCGGCGAGCGGGCGGCCGGTGATGCTCGACTTCTATGCCGACTGGTGCGTGTCGTGCAAGGAGATGGAACGCTTCACCTTCAGCGACCCGCAGGTCGCCGCGCGCATGTCGCAGATGCTGCTGCTCAAGGCCGACGTGACCGCGAACAACGACGAACACAAGGCCTTGCTGCAACGCTTCAGCCTGTTCGGCCCGCCCGGCATCATCTTCTTCGACCCCGACGGCCACGAGATCGAGCAGATCCGCGTGGTCGGCTTCATGCGTGCCGGCCCCTTCGGCGAGGTGCTCGACGCGGTGCTGCGCTGAAACCCAGCGCAGCACCGTCTGCGCGACCGCCCGCACCGCACCGGCAGAGCGACCCGCGGCGCATGATCCTGACGACACACCCGGCCCCGCATCGCATGAAGCGGTCGCATCCCGTTGATCGACCGGGCAAGAAACAAGCGTTTCGACCGGCTTTGGCCTACAATCACGCCTTCCTTCCGCCCGCACTGAACCCATTCTCATGTTTTCCGGAATCGTGGCCGCCTGCGGCCGCATCAAAGCCATCACACCGCTTGAAGACGGTGTGCAACTGCTGGTCGACACCGACTCGCTCGATCTATCCGACGTCGCGATCGGCGACAGCATAGCCAACAGCGGCGTGTGTCTGACCGTGGTCGGCATCGAAGGCCAGCAGGTCCGTTTCGACGTCTCGCGCGAAACCCTGA
This sequence comes from Azoarcus sp., assembly GCA_030604735.1. Lineage (GTDB taxonomy): Bacteria > Pseudomonadota > Gammaproteobacteria > Burkholderiales > Rhodocyclaceae > Azoarcus_F. The sequence continues at coordinate 2,801 of JAUVVG010000058.1, read as the reverse complement.
ACTGCACTACCGGCCTGGATACCGTCGGCGCCGAGGTCAATCTCGAAAAGGCGCTGCGTCTGGCCGATCGACTCGGCGGTCATCTGGTAACCGGGCATGTTGACGGGGTAGGCGAAGTACGGCGCTTTGCACCGGTCGGCGAGAGCCATGAGCTCGTGATCCGTGCTCCGGCAGCGATCGCGGGCTATATCGCGCGCAAGGGCTCGGTCACGGTCAACGGGGTCAGCCTGACCGTCAACCGGGTCGACGGGCGCGAGTTTTCCATCAACCTGATCCCGCACACCGTGGCGGTGACCAACCTCAAGCGTCTGCGCGAAGGCAGTCCGGTCAATCTCGAGATCGACCTGATCGCCCGCTACGTCGAACGCATGCTCGCCTGGCGCGAGGAGACGACACAAGAATGAGCGCTCTTTCCCCGATTTCAGAGATCATCGACGAGATGCGCGCCGGACGCATGGTCGTGCTGGTGGACGAAGAGGACCGCGAGAACGAGGGCGACCTCGTCCTTGCCGCCGAACATGTCACCCCGGAAGCGATCAACTTCATGGCCAAACATGGTCGTGGATTGATCTGCCTGACGCTGACCGAGGCGCGCTGTCGTCAGCTCGGCCTGCAGCTGATGGTGCGCGACAACCGCTCGCCGCACGGCACCGCCTTCACCACCTCGATCGAAGCCGCGACAGGGGTCACCACCGGCATCTCGGCGCAGGACCGCTCCCGTACCGTTCAGGCCGCGGTCGCCCGTCACGCCAAGCCGGAAGACATCGTTCAGCCGGGCCATATCTTTCCACTGATGGCGCAGCGCGGCGGCGTACTGATCCGCGCCGGTCATACCGAGGCCGGATGCGACCTCGCGATGCTGTGCGGACTTGAGCCGGCGGCGGTGATCTGCGAGATCCTCAAGGATGACGGCACCATGGCCAGGCTGCCCGATCTGGTCCCGTTCGCCGAGGAGCACGGGCTCAAGATCGGCGCGATCCGGGATCTGATCGAATACCGCGCCGCCAACGAGCATCTGGTCGAACGGATGACCGAGAAGCGGGTGATGACCGCGCACGGCGAGTTCCATCTGTCCGCCTTCGAGGACAAAACCTCCGGCGACGTGCATTTCGCACTGAGCCGCGGCGAGATCGACCCCTCCCGCGAGACCCTGGTACGGGTTCATGAGCCGATTTCGGTGGTCGACTTTCTCGACCCGGAAAGCGGCCGGCACACTTTCCCGATCAACGATGCGCTGGCCCGCATCGCCGCCGCCGACAGTGGCGTGATCGTGCTGCTGTACCGCCCGCAAAGCGGCAAGGACCTGCTCGAGAACCTCAAGGGCAGCAGCAACCGCGTGATCAAATGGGATCCGCGCCTGTTTGGCGTCGGCGCACAGATTCTGCGTGACCTCAAGGTCGGCAAGATGCGCCTGATGGCGACCCCGCAGAAGATCCCGAACATGACCGGCTTCGGTCTGGAGATCGTGGGCTTCTGCGACCCGGACTGAGCTTTTCGAACGATTCGGGTGCGCTAACGATAGTCACCCGCATAAACGCATGCATTCCGGTCGCATCCAACCCGAATCGCACTATTTCAATTTCAGGTAGTCATTCACACCATGGCACGTTTTGACAATATCACCGAATTCGAAACCGACTTGAATGGCCGCGGCCTCCGTGTCGGCATCGTCATGAGCCGTTTCAATCAGGACGTCTGCGAAGGCCTGCTGTCGGCCTGCGTGGACGAATTGCAGCGCCTCGAAGTCTCGTCGGAGTTGATCCGGATCGCGACCGTACCGGGCGCGCTGGAGATTCCGCTGACCCTGCAGACCATGGCGCGTAGCGGCCGCTACGATGCGCTGATCGCGCTAGGCGCAGTCATCCGCGGCGAGACCTACCATTTCGAACTGGTCTCCAATGAAATGGGGCGCGGCATCAACCGGGTCGGCCTCGACACCGGCGTGCCGATCGCCAACGGGGTGCTGACCACCGAGGACGACGATCAGGCGCTTGCGCGAATGCGCGAGAAGGGCGCCGACTGTGCCCAGGCGGCTGTCGAGATGGCCAACCTGCTGAAGGCGCTCAAATGAACGGCAAGGCCGCGCGCAGGCGCGCGCGCGAGTTCGCGCTACAGGGCATCTACCAGTGGTTGCTGTCCGGCAATTCGACTGCGGTGATCGAGGATCACATCGAGAATGCGACCGGCTTCGACAAGGCGGACCGTGAACTCTTCATCACCCTGATCCGCGGCGCGCTCGGTAACATCGAGCCGCTTCAGGCCGAGTTCGCGCCCTTCATCCACCGCGAAGTGCATGAACTGTCGCCGGTGGAACGGGCCATCCTGTTGCTCGCGACCTACGAACTCAAGCACGCCATCGAGACCCCTTACCGGGTGATCATCAACGAGGCGATTGAACTCGCCAAATCCTACGGCGGCACCGACGGCCACCGCTTTGTCAACGGCGTACTGGACAAGCTCGCCGCCCACTTGCGGGCGGTCGAAGTCGCCGCGAAGCGGGACGAGCGGCAGTAACGCTCTGCATCATCAGGGGCCACGCCCGTGGCGACGACCGGTTCGGACGCCGCTATGCGGGCGTTATCGACCCTGTCCATCATTACCCGCTCACCGTTCGGATCGCGCTCGTCGAAGCCCTTTGTCGTCAGCACGGCCCTTCGGCAAGCTCAGGGCGAACGGTGTTCAAGAGCTTGAAAAAACGGCCCCATGAAAAAGACCGGCATCGCGATCCCTCGCCATGCCGGTCTTTTTTTGCCTTGTCCGCAGTCGGGGCCCCCCCCGGGGGGCGGGGCACGGGGGGGGGG
>JAUVVG010000066.1 GCA_030604735.1 Azoarcus sp. | reverse complement strand
CTTCGGGCCTGAGGCGTCGGCGGTGATGTAGGGCAGGTTGATCTCGGTCTGCTGGCCGGAGGACAGCTCGATCTTGGCCTTTTCAGCCGCTTCCTTCAGGCGCTGCAGCGCGAGCACGTCGTTCTTGAGATCGACGCCCTGTTCCTTCTTGAACTCGGTGACCACGTAATCGATGATGCGCTGGTCGAAGTCCTCGCCACCGAGGAAGGTGTCGCCGTTGGTCGCCAGCACTTCGAACTGATGCTCGCCGTCGATGTCTGCGATCTCGATGATCGAGATGTCGAAGGTGCCGCCACCGAGGTCGAACACGGCGATCTTGGAGTCACCCGGCTTCTTGTCCATGCCGAAGGCGAGCGCGGCCGCGGTCGGCTCGTTGATGATGCGCTTGACTTCGAGGCCCGCGATCTTGCCGGCGTCCTTGGTGGCCTGGCGCTGACTGTCGTTGAAATAGGCCGGCACGGTGATCACTGCTTCGGTGACCGGCTCGCCCAGATAGTCTTCGGCGGTCTTCTTCATCTTGCGCAGGGTCTCGGCGGAGACCTGCGGCGGGGCGATCTTCTTGCCACGGACTTCAACCCAGGCGTCGCCGTTGTCGGCCTTGGTGATGGTGAAGGGCATCATGTCGATGTCCTTCTGGACTTCCTTTTCCTCGAAGCGACGACCGATCAGGCGCTTGACCGCGAACAGGGTGTTCTTGGCATTGGTGACCGCCTGGCGCTTGGCCGGGGCGCCGACCAGGATCTCGCCATCTTCGGCATAGGCGACAACGGACGGGGTGGTCCGTGCGCCTTCGGAGTTTTCAATGACCTTGGGCTTGCCGCCTTCCATGACGGAGACGCAGCTGTTGGTGGTGCCCAGGTCGATCCCGATGATTTTTCCCATTGTTTGGTTTCCTTGTGACGATTCTATCGATTCTGCCGGGCCGGTGCTGCAGGGCTGCCATCGGTCCCGTGTCTGTTCGGATATATGGGGTTATTCCCCGGATATTCAAGCGCGTGTCAGGCCGATTTGCCCTTGGAGACCACGACCATCGCTGGACGGATGACACGCTCGTTGAGCAGGTAGCCCTTTTGCAGCACGTTGATCACGGTGTTCGGCTCGGCGTCGGCCTCGATCGCGCTGATCGCCTGGTGGCGGTTCGGGTCGAAGCGCTGGTCGAGCGGGTTCTCTTCAGCCAGCCCCTGCGATTCGAACGCCGCGACGAGCTGCTTCAGGGTCAGTTCGACACCCTCGCGGAGTTTCTCCAGGGTCTGGTTATCGGCGGCCAGCGCGGCCTCGAGGCTGTCCTTGACCGGCAGCATCGCGCCCGCGAACTTCTCGCCGGCAAACTTGGATGCCTTGGCGATGTCTTCCTGGGCACGGCGACGAACGTTCTCGGTTTCGGCCTTGGCGCGCAGCCAGGCATCGTGGTGCTCGGCCGCCTTGAGCTCGGCGATACGCAGCAGTTCGACTTGGCTGGGCGAGACGTCCGGGCCTTCGGTGACGGATGCATCCTCGCTCGAATGCGTTTCATCTGCAGCGGACGGTTCGCTCGCCGGCTGAGCGACCAACTCCTCGAGTTCGTTCTGCGGTGTGGCTGCTTGGTCTTTTTCCTGCATCGGTTTTCGGCTCCCTGACTTTTCGTTCGCGTCGGAGTTGGGGGCGTCTGAAGCGATTTCAAGAGGATTGCCATGGTTTTTTTGTTATCGTCTGCACTGCATGGATAAGATCCCCAAAACCATCGGAAGCTACAGGATCATCCGGGAGATCGGCCGGGGTGCGACCGCGGTCGTCTATCTCGCCGAGCATCCGGAATACCGCGAGCCGGTCGCGATCAAGCATGTGCGTTTCAAGGATCGCTCCCGCGACGAAGCCAAATGGAACCGGCGCTTGCTCAAGCTGCTGAAGGCCGAGGAAGCGGTCGCAAAGCGACTGAACCATCCGGGGATCATCCGTATCCACGAGGCCGTGCTCGACCCCGAGGAAGCCTATGTCGTCATGGAGTACTTCCCCGGCGAGACGCTGGAACGCTACTGCAGTTTCGAGCGGCTGCTGCCGATCCACCGCACCATCGGCATCATCTTCAAGTGTTGCATGGCCCTCGATCATGCCTACCGCCAGGGTGTCGTTCATCGCGACATCAAGCCGGCCAACATTCTGGTGGACGAGCATGACAACGTGAAGATCACCGATTTCGGTCTGGCGCTGAATATCAACAAGAAGATCGAGTCCGACTCGACCTTCATCATGGGGGTGGGCTCGCCGGCCTACATGAGCCCTGAGCAGATCAAGAACTACCCGCTCAATCAGAAGACCGACCTGTATTCGCTCGGCGTGGTGCTTTTTCATCTGCTCGCCGGAAGACTGCCGTTTCGCGCGACCAACCCGGCCCAGTTGATCTACAAGATCCTCAATGCCGATCCGCCGTCGATTGCGATGCTGAATCCGGAGGTGCCGGAGCAGATGGACGTGGTGATCCGCAAGGCCCTGGAGAAGGACCTCTACTCGCGATACAAGAACGGCGCCGAGTTCGCCAAGGACTTGTCGGCGGTTCGCTACAAGATCGTCGATGACACCTATGTCCCGCCGGATACCAGTCGCTTCTCCATTCTGCGCAAGCTCGCCTTCTTCACCGAATTCGACGACATCGAGCTATGGGAGGTGTTGCGGATCTCGTCCTGGCGCAAGGTTGCCCCGCGCACCCTGATTTTCCGCGAGAAAAGTGCCGATCAGCGCTTCGGTATCGTGCTGGAGGGGGAGGTCGAAATCTCGGTCGATGGCCGCCGGATCACGTCGCAGGGCAATGGCGAACTGTTCGGCGAACTGGCCTGGCTGGATGCCGCGGATCATTGCCAGATGACGACCGTCATCGCCACCCGAGACACCACCTACCTCGAGATCAGCCCCTCGGCGCTCGCGCTCGCGACCGAAGAGGTGAGAACCCTGTTCCGCGAACAGGTCGCGACAACGGTCGCCAAACGCCTCGGTGCAGCGTCGAGAATGATCGCCCGCGACGGCGAACCCGCGATGGCGAGCGATTATGCCCAGACCGAGGGCGTCGACCTGAAACTGGTCGACGATTGATCCGATCGAAGAGTCCGCTTCAGACGCTGAGATCGATCTGGCTTACGGTGCCGACTCGACCATCCTGGCCGAGATAGATGCTGCTGGCCCGCATCACGCCCAGGGTTTCGTTGGCGGCGTTCCTGAGATCGAAGGGTGTCGCGACATTGCCCAGGTAGAGCGCACCGACGCCTGCGTCGGCCAGGGTCTGAACGACGCCGCCATTCCCGTCCGGTTGCCACAGGCGTAGTTGGGCGTAGGCCGGATCGGCCTCGTCTATCCAGCCGTTTCCATCGGCGTCCAGCGCGGCGAGTTCGGCGAAGCCGTTGCCGGTCGTCGGCCCGAACAGTTCGCGGCCATCGTCGATGCGGCCGTTTTCGTTGCGATCGATCGCGAGAAATCCGCGTCCGCCTCCAAGCAAGGGGATCTGGTCGAGTTGCCCATCGCCATCGAGGTCGAACGCGAAGCGGATGTCCTGAAGTTTCGCGGCGGGTCCGGCGAAGTCGAGGACCAGCGGATCCTTGAGGCGGGCGTCGCCGGCGCGGAAGCTGATGCTGGTCGACTCAATGTAGCTTCGTTCCATCGCGAAAGCGAGATCGAAACGAATCTCCTGTCCGTCCTGGGTGCGGATCACGCCGGACGCTTCGAATCGGGTTTGTTCGAATTCGACCCGGGTCGAGGTGAGCTCGTATTCGATGCCGAAGCCGGCAGCCTGTCGGGGGGCGGCATTGCCCATGGGCGGCACTGAGGCAGCGGTGCCACGATCGAAGAAGTCGCCCAGCTTGAGCACCGTGACCGGTCGTCCGGTGAGGATCTCGATCATGGTCGCCATCATCTTCAGGCGCGGATCGGACTCGAGTGGATCGGCATCATCGGCCACCTGCTCGGCAGCGTTCGCATCGATCGCCTGTTGCGACAACGCGACCCGTGCCGAGGGGGGCGCGAGCTGTAATCCAGGGGGGATGGCGCGATCGAGCCCGGGCGGCGTTCTATTCGCCAGGCCCGGTGGTGTCGCGCTCATGAGGCCTGGTGGCATCACGTTGCGAGGCCCGCTGTCGGCCTGCCTGGCGGGGGGGCGACCAACCCACATCTCGAGTCGTTCGGTCGTCTCGGTGCGGCTGAATGCCAGGTGCGAAGACTGCATCTGGATCTCGGCAGCTGCGATTTTCATAGGGCGCGCCTCCTTGTCGAAGGCCAGATCGCGCTGGGCCGAGACGGGAAAGCCAGCCTCTGGACGCATCTGGTGGGGCAGGGTGGGGCCAGATGGATTTCCACCTGTCTGCCGCTATAACGACCCTTTCCGAAAAAACTTTAGCCAATCACGAGCTGGGAGTGTAGGCGGAGCGTCAGCCTTAACGTGTCGCCCCGATCTCCCTGGCCCGGCGGTTGGCGGTTTCGCATTCCTGCTGTGTGGGCTTGGGTATGTCGGCCCAGTGGCCGAGATGGGTGCGAACGATCCCCGTCAGCGCTCGGATCCAGTCGTGGCGTTCGTTCAGGCAGGGAATGTAGCGGAAGGTCTCGCCACCGGCGCCGAGGAAGGCCGCCTTGCATTCGAGGGCGATCTCCTCCAGTGTCTCCAGGCAGTCCGAGACGAAACCGGGACAGATCAGGTCCACCCGTTTGAGGCCCTGTTTGGCCAACGCTTCCAGGGTCGGCTCGGTGTAGGGCTTGAGCCATTCGGCCTTTCCGAAGCGTGACTGGAAGGTGACTTGCCAGCGTTCTGGCGGCAGTCCGAGCTTGTCCGCCACCAGGCGCGCGGTCTTGTAGCATTCGCAGTGGTAGGGGTCGCCGAGATCGAGCGAGCGGCGCGGTACGCCGTGGAAGCTCATCACCAGCTTGTCGGCTTCGCCATTCTCCATCCAGTGATCGCGCACGCTCTGGGCCAGCGCGGCGATGTAAGCCGGGTCGTCGTGGAAGTTGCGAATGAAGCGGATCTCGGGCAGGTTGCGCCAATGGCGCATGCAGTCGGCGACCTCGTCCATCACGCTGGCGGTCGTGCTGGCCGCATACTGCGGATAGAGCGGAACGACCAGGATGCGGGTGCAGCCGCCGCGTTTCATTCTTTCCAGCGTGTCGGGAATCGACGGGGCGCCGTATCGCATCGCCCATTCGACCTGCAGGTCGGGCAGGCCGTCCTGATGCAGGTAGCCGGCCACCAGTTTGGCCTGCTTTTCGGTGTGCACCTTCAGCGGCGAGCCCTCGTCGGTCCAGATGCTGGCGTATTTTTCGGCGGACTTGGCCGGGCGGGTGTTCAGGATGATGCCGTTGAGAATAAGCCACCACACCGGCTTCGGGATCTCGACTACCCGCGGGTCGGACAGGAACTGCTTCAGATAGGGGCGCAGCGCGGCGGCAGTCGGAGCAGCGGGGGTGCCGAGGTTAACCAGCACCACGCCGGTTCTGGACGGGGTGCCGTGGGTGTATTCGGGTTCGGGCCGGAAGCGGGCCATGGGCGTCCTTTCAAGCGGATTGGGGTGTGGGCGCGTCGATGCGACCAGCGCCAACGGGTCAGTCGGTGCCGGACAGGGCGTTGGAGAGCAGCCTCGCAGTGATGTCCACGATCGGGATCACCTGGTCGTAGGCCATGCGGGTCGGGCCGATCACCCCGACCGAACCGACCACCTTGCCGTTGCGCTCGTAGCCGGCGGTGATCACGCTGCAACCATCCAGTTCGGCCAGCCCCGACTCTCCGCCGATGTAGATCTGCACGCCCTGGGCACGGTTGGAGAGATCGAGCAGTTGCATCAAGCGTGTCTTGCGTTCGAACAGCTTGAACAACTCGCGGATGCGGGTCATGTTGGAGGACAGGTCTTCGCTGTCGAGCAGATTGGTCTCGCCCGACAGGACATAATGCTCCCTGCCTTCCTGCACTGCCTCGTTGCCCGCTTCCACCGCAGCGGTCATCAATTCGGTGATGTCCGTGTGCAACTGGGTGAGCTCGGACTTGAGTCTGACCCGCATCTCGTCCAGCGCATAGCCCGCAAAATGAGCGGTCAGGTAGTTGGCCGCTTCGGTCAGCTCCGACGGCGTGTAGCTTCGCTTGGCCATCAGGATGCGGTTCTGCACGTCACCGGCGGTGGTGACGATGATCAGCAGGATGCGGGTGTCGGACAGGCCGATGAACTCGATCTGGCGAATCCTGACCGTATCGTGCCGTGGGGTGACGACGATGCCGGCGAAATGGGTGAGGTCGGAGAGCAGGTGAGAGGCGGACCGGATCAGGCGTTGCGGCTGGTCGGGCTGGAACTGGTCGCGCAATTCCATGATCCTCGACTGGTCCAGTGGCTGGACGGTCAGCAGCGAATCGATGAAGAAGCGGTAGCCCTGTGCGGTAGGCATTCTTCCGGCCGAGGTGTGCGGGCTGGTGATGTAGCCCATTTCCTCCAGGTCGCTCATCACGTTGCGCACCGTGGCCGGCGAGAGTTCCAGGCCGGAATGGCGCGACAATGCGCGCGAGCCGACCGGCTGGCCCTCGGTGATGTAGCGCTCGATGAGCGTCTTCAGCAGGATTTGCGAACGGTGGTCGAGCGATGTCATGTCATCGTGGATTCTATATGAGGGAGGGGCGATCACAAATGCGTTCGGTGCCGCCCGGTCCGTGACAAGCATAAGCACGATTGTGGTTTAATCAAGCGCATGACTCTCAGTTTTCAAACCATTGCGCTGGTCGGCAAGTACCAGAGCCCGGATGTGGCCGAGGCGGTGCTGCGCATCGCCGATTTCCTGAGGGAGCGGGCGCACACGGTGTGGATAGAGCAGGGTACCGCGAGTTCCATCGGCATGGTGGGCGGTTTTCGCGTGGCGACCTACGACGAGATCGGTGTCGGAGCGGATCTTGCCCTGGTGCTGGGGGGCGACGGCACGATGCTGAACACCGCCAGGCGCCTGGCCGAGCACGAGGTGCCGATGATAGGCGTGAATCAGGGCCGTCTCGGCTTCCTGACCGATGTCGGCCGGGATAACGCGATCGAGTGCCTGTCCGAGATGCTCAGCGGACGCTATGTCGAGGAGCGCCGCTCCATGCTCGCGGCCGAGGTATTGCGCGGCGGTGCACGGATGTTCCAGACGCTGGCGCTGAACGACGTGGTTGTGAACAAGGGCGACATCGGCAGGATGATCGAGTTCGATCTGTCGATCAACGACGAGTTCGTCTATACCCAGCGCTCCGACGGGATGATCGTCTCGACCCCAACCGGCTCGACCGCCTATGCGCTGTCCGCCAACGGCCCGATCCTGCACCCCAATGTCGGCGGCATCGCGCTGGTGCCGCTGTGTCCGCATGCGCTGACCGCCCGCCCGGTCACCCTGCCGGACGATTGCCGGATCGACATCAGCCTGCTGCCGCCACACGATGCGAGAGTGCATTTCGACGGACAGACCCGTTTCGATGCCCGCGCCGGCGACTGTGTCCGCATCACCCGTGCGCCGCATTGTGTCCGCCTGCTGCACCCGCAGGGCTATAGCTACTTCGCGATGCTCAGGGAGAAACTGCACTGGAGTGCGGTGCCCCGACTTCCCTGAGCGATCGCTTTCAACCCACTGGATTACCACCGCTCATGCTCAGACGCCTGACCATTCGAGACTTCGTGATCGTCGACCGCCTGGAGCTGGATTTTGGCCAGGGTTTCGGAGCACTGACCGGCGAAACCGGCGCCGGCAAATCCATTTTGCTCGATGCGCTGGGGCTGGCCCTCGGTGGGCGGGCCGATTCGGCCTGCGTCCGCCCCGGGTATGACAAGGCGGACATCGTGGCCGAATTCGATCTTCCAGACGGCGGCGAACTCGAGGCCTTGCTCGCCGGGCAGGACATCCCCCTGGATGATGGCCTGATCTTGTTGCGCAGGGTGGTCGAAGCCGGTGGGCGCTCGCGCGCCTGGATCAACGGCGTGCCGGTCACGCTGACCCAGTTGCGAGAAGCAGGTGAGCGTCTTGCCGACATCCACGGTCAGCATGCCCACCACGCCTTGCTGCGAAGCGAGGCGCAGCGGATGCTGGTCGATGCCCACGCTGGCGCTGAAGCGCTGGCGACCGAGGTGGCGCAAGCCTACCGGCAATGGCAGCGTCTGGCCGAGCTGCGCCGCGCGGCCGACCGTGATTCGGCGGCGTCCGAGCGGGAACGGGAACTGCTCGAGTGGCAGATCAAGGAACTCGACGAACTCGGATTCGAACCGAACGAGTGGAGTGAGATCAACAACGAACAGGCGCGGCTCGCGCATGCTGCCAGCCTGATCGAGGGGGCCGAGTCCGTGCTTGCCAGTCTGGGCGAGGGTGACTTCGCGATCACGTCGCAACTGCGTCAGGTGTCGGTCCGGGTCGAGGAGATGGCCGAGATCGACGGCGGCATCGCCGATGCGCGGGAAATGCTTGCGAGCGCGTCGATCCAGGTGGACGAAGCCCTGCATCTGTTGCGGCGCTATCGCGATCGCCTGGATCTGGATCCTCAGCGGCTGGACGAACTGGACCGGCGTATCGGTGCGATCACCGACATGGCGCGCAAGTACCGGGTCAGTCCGGATGAGCTCGCCGAACTCCGCGAGAAATGGGCCAGGTCACTGGAAGAACTGGTCGCGCGCGCCGACCCGGTGCGACTCTCCGAACAGGAGGCTGGCGCCAGAAACACCTATCTCGAAATCGCGGCCAGACTTTCCGAAGTGCGCCGGCCGGCTGCGCGCAAACTGTCGCAAGAGGTCAGCGAGGCGATGCAGACGCTGGCGATGGCGGGCGGGTGTTTCGAGGTGGTGCTCGAAGCGCTCGAAGAGGGGGGGGCGCACGGCATGGAGCAGGTCGAGTTTCGGGTCGCGGCCAACCCAAACCAGCCGCTGCGCCCGCTGGCCAAGGTCGCCTCGGGCGGCGAGTTGTCTCGGATCGGACTGGCGATTCAGGTCATGACCAGCCGCGCGTCGGCAACGCCGACCCTGATCTTCGATGAAGTCGACGTCGGCATCGGAGGCGGGGTCGCCGAAATCGTCGGCAAACTGCTTCAGCGGCTGGGCGCGGACCGGCAGGTGCTGTGCGTGACCCATCTGCCCCAAGTGGCGGCTTGTGCCGACTGGCAATGGAGTATTTCAAAAACCCGGCGCGGCGACGAGGTCCTCAGCGCGGTTACACCGCTCGATGGAAACGGTCGTGTGGACGAAATCGCGCGCATGCTGGGCGGCGTCAATATCACCGACACCACCCGACGTCATGCGAGCGAAATGCTGGGACTGGTCGGAGCGGGATAGGCGCTGCCGGACGCATCCCGCCCGGGGCAAATCAGCCTGGGCGTGGATCGATCGTCTAGTCGCGGTTGCGGTGAGGGCAATCCTTCTTGACGCATTCGGCGTAAAGATACAAGGCGTGCTCCTTGACCTCGAAACCGCGCTCGTGGGCGATGCGGATCTGGCGCTTTTCGATCTCGGCATCGAAAAATTCCTCGACCGCGCCACATTCCAGGCAGACCAGGTGGTCGTGGTGGCCACCTTCGTTGAGTTCGAAGACCGCCTTGCCGGCTTCGAAGTAATGGCGTTCGAGCAGACCGGCCTGCTCGAACTGGGTGAGCACCCGATAGACCGTCGCCAGTCCGATGTCCATGCCTTCGCCCATGAGGGTGCGATAGACATCTTCGGCGGTCAGATGGCGCTGATCGGAATGCTGGAAAAGATCAAGGATCTTGAGTCGGGGGTAGGTGGCCTTGAGGCCTATGTTTTTTAGACTTCTGGAGTTATCCGTCATTTCCGCCCCATTCTGGTGGCTGTGCAGGACGTAGAGTTCGGGTCCATTCAGGCCGTTCGCCTGAATGGACCCGGGCGAACAGGAACAGGCCCAAGCCCGCATATGATATATTTTTTGCTCTTTGCTGAGAACGATTCGCCGTAAGGCGCCACCGCCCGTCCATCTTGACACACCAAATGCGCTCAAAAACCTTAGTGACCGCCGTGATCGCCGTCGGCCTGCTTGCGGGCTGCTCCTTCGATGACATCGCCGGCCGTGTGAACCCCTACCGGATCGACGTGCGGCAGGGCAATTATGTCGATCAGAACATGATTTCGAATCTCAGGAAGGGGATGACCCGGGATCAGGTCCGGTTCGTGCTCGGCACGCCGCTGGTCGTCGATGTCTTCCGCAATGACCGCTGGGACTATGTCTATCTGCACCAGCCCGGGCGTGGGGCTGCCGAGCAAAGGGTGTTGAGCGTGTTCTTCGTCGATGACCTGCTCGACTCGGTTGCCGGTGACGTCGTGTCGGCCGACCAGGCTGGCGAGGCGGTCGAGTCGCAGGCGACCGAGCGCACACGCGTGATCGAGGTCGAGCCCGCCGCGCCGAGAAGGCGTTTCTTCTGATTCCGCGCGCACACCAGCACCACCAATGAACAAGCAGGGGAGTTTCAAGAAATGAGGCAAGTCCGCGTGGCGATCGCCGGTGCGTCCGGGCGAATGGGCCGGATGCTGATTGAAGCGGCGATCAACGACGACGGGATCGTGCTCGCGTCGGCTTTCGATCGACCCGATGACCGTTTCATCGGGCGTGATGCCGGAGAGTTGATCGGTGCTGCCACCGGGGTCGTGATCGGCGACGATGCCCGGGCTGCGATCGAGGCGGCCGATTGCGTGATCGATTTCACCCGCCCGGAGGGAAGCCTCACGCATCTGGCGCTGGCCCGCGAACTCGGCAAATCGGTCGTGATCGGCACTACCGGCTTCTCCGCCGAGCAGAAGGCCGAGATCGCCGCAGTCGCCGCAGCGGTACCGGTCGTGTTCGCGCCGAATATGGCGGTCGGGGTCAACGCGGTGTTCCGCCTGCTCGAGGTCGCCGCCAGAATCCTGAACGAGGGTTATGACGTCGAGGTGATCGAGGCTCACCACCGTTTCAAGGTGGATGCGCCATCCGGCACCGCGCTGCGGATGGGCGAAGTGGTCGCGCGCGAACTCGGGCGCGACCTGGACGCCTGTGCGATCTATGGCCGCGAGGGGGTGACCGGTGAGCGCAAGGCCGAAACCATAGGCTTCTCGACCATTCGCGGTGGCGATGTGGTCGGTGACCACACCGTTCTTTTCGCGGGCCTCGGCGAGCGGATCGAAATTACCCACAAGTCTGGCAGTCGCATGCCTTACGCGCTGGGCGCGATGCGGGCCGCCCGTTTTCTGTCCGGGCGTGACAGCGGCCTGTTCGACATGCAGGACGTGCTGGGCCTGCGCTGAGCCGGTTTGCGCCGGGGCGCCCCGAGCGCTATAATCGCCAAAATCAGATAGCGGGATTGGCCGACAGGCTCGTCCCGTTTTTTCACGTATGGGGACAGCGCGTGATCCGCCTGGTCCCCCAATCGGTCAGAACTCAGGAGTTTGTCGTGGCTGCTGCCCAGTCCGCTTTGTTGGCGCTCGCCGATGGCACCGTTTTCCATGGTAAGGGAATCGGTGCCGTGGGTAGCACGGTCGGAGAGGTCGTCTTCAATACCTCGATGTCGGGTTACCAGGAGATCCTCACCGATCCCAGTTACTGTCGTCAGATCGTCACGCTGACCTATCCCCATATCGGCAATACCGGTGTGAATCCGGAGGACGTGGAAGCCGGCAAGGTTCATGCTGCCGGATTGGTGATTCGCGATCTTCCCTTGCGGGCGTCGAACTTCAGAACCACCCAGACGCTGGACGAGTATCTGAAGGCCGAGAACATCGTCGCGATCGCCGATATCGATACCCGCAAGCTGACCCGCATCCTGCGCGAGAAGGGCGCTCAGGCCGGTTGCATCGTGAGCGCGGCGGCTGGCGATGCGATCGATGTCGAGGCAGCGGTCGCTGCGGCAAGGGGCTTTCCCGGATTGGCGGGCATGGATCTGGCGAAGGAGGTCAGTGCCACCCAGTCCTTCGCCTGGACCGAGGGCGAGTGGGCACTGGGCGAGGGTTACACCCGGCCCGAAAGCCCGCGTTTTCATGTCGTGGCCTACGACTTCGGCGTCAAGCGCAACATTTTGCGGATGCTGGCGAGTCGTGGTTGCCGTCTTACCGTGGTGCCGGCGCAGACGCCGGCGGCCGACGTGCTGGCGATGTCGCCGGACGGGGTTTTCCTCTCCAACGGCCCGGGCGATCCGGAGCCTTGCGATTACGCGATCGCGGCGATCCGCGAGATCCTGGCCAAGGGCGTGCCGACCTTCGGCATTTGTCTCGGTCATCAGCTGCTCGCCTTGGCCTCGGGCGCGCGCACCATGAAGATGAAGTTCGGACATCATGGCGCCAACCACCCGGTCAAGGATCTCGATACCGGCCAGGTCTTGATCACCAGTCAGAACCACGGCTTTGCGGTCGATCCCGATTCGCTGCCGGACACCTTGCGCGCCACTCATGTGTCCTTGTTCGACGGCAGCCTGCAGGGGCTGGCTCGCACCGACGTGCCGGCTTTCTGTTTCCAGGGCCACCCCGAAGCGAGCCCGGGGCCGCACGACGTGTCCTACCTGTTCGACCGCTTCATCAAGCTGCTCGAAGCGCGCAAGTGATTTCAGGCGGCAGTCGCGACTGCCGCTTCATTCGGATATTTCGAGGTTAGGCGATGCCTAAGCGCACAGACATACAAAGCATTCTCATCATCGGCGCGGGCCCGATCATCATCGGCCAGGCCTGTGAGTTCGACTATTCCGGCGCCCAGGCCTGCAAGGCACTGCGCGAGGAAGGCTACAAGGTCATCCTGGTTAACTCCAACCCGGCGACCATCATGACCGATCCGGGCACGGCCGATGTGACCTACATCGAGCCGATCACCTGGCAGGTGGTCGAGCGGATCATCGAGAAGGAGCGCCCCGACGCGGTGCTGCCGACCATGGGCGGCCAGACCGCGCTCAACTGCGCGCTCGATCTGGCCCGGCACGGCGTGCTCGAGAAGTTCGGCGTCGAGTTGATCGGCGCCTCCGAAGAAGCCATCGACAAGGCCGAGGACCGTCTCAAATTCAAGGACGCGATGACCAAGATCGGTCTTGGTTCGGCGCGCTCCGGTATCGCACACAGCATGGAAGAGGCCTTGCAGGTGCAGGGCGGGATCGGTTTTCCGGTCATCATCCGGCCGAGCTTCACGCTCGGCGGCAGTGGCGGCGGCATCGCCTACAACATGGAAGAGTTCCACGAGATCTGCAAGCGCGGTCTCGAGGCGAGCCCGACCAACGAGTTGCTGATCGAGGAGTCCTTGCTGG
>JAUVVG010000042.1 GCA_030604735.1 Azoarcus sp. | reverse complement strand
GAGGGCCGCGCGCGGGCACGCCAGCGAGCCGTCGCCAATGCGCCAGTTGCTGCCGGAACGGCTGGGATCGCCCGCCGGGCCGGCGGACAGGTGTGGGTCGGCCGAACCCCCGATCGGGCAGGCCCGGTAACCAGGCCTGGTTACCGGCCGCCCTTGGTCAGTGCCGAGGGATGCCGGGAGCGGACGATCGGAGAGTCGGGCTGTTCAGCGGAGCGTCAGCTGTTCTGCCACCAGCGGCGGGGCTGGACATCGGCGACCACGGTGTCCTTCGGAATCTCGCGGGCGATCGCGTAGATCTCGCTATACACGTCATGCCCGCCCGACATCCGGTTGAGCCGCTCGCGCCATTGCTCCCAGGGCTTGGGATTGAATTCCGGCGAGCACATCTGCTCGGCTTTGGCGATCTCGGCATCGGACAGGGTGGCGACCCGCACGTTGTGTTGCGCGAACAAGGTGTTCGGCCCCGGGTTGGGGACCGCGCCGACGACTTCGATCAGCGCGCGTTCCTGCTCGCGCTGGGTGTATTGCTGCGCATCGTAGGCGACCTCCATCATCAAATCCTGCAGGTTGGATGGCAGCTTCTCGAACACGTCGAGGTTCATCGCGGTGTGCTCGGTGCCGCAGAAGAAGCGCAGATCCACCGCCTGCGACAGTACCGGCGTCATGCCGGCATAGGCGGCTGCACCCATCCAGGTCTCGGCGCCGTCGATCAGGCCCTGGCGGAGTCCGTCCAGGGTTTCTTCCCAGGCGATCGGTACCGGGTTGAGGTTCATCAACTGCATCGCGATCCGGCCGAGCTGGGTGCCGGTGACCCGGTTCTTGGTGCCGGCCAGCTCCTCGACGCTGGTGACGGTCGGCCGGTCGGCGAACTTCTGGCCGAGCATGATGCCGCGCAATTCGCAGTGGGTGAACAGGAACTGGATCTTGTGCAGGCGGCGCATCGGCTCGCGCAGCAGGACTTCGCTCTTGGGATGGTAGAAGAAGTAGTGCTGGGAGGCGCGACTCGGGAACATGTAGGCGAAGTCGAGCACATTGTAATAGGGGGCGGCGCCGGCCGAGTTCTGGGTGCTGGCGCTGAAAATGTCCACGATCCCTTGCTGGGATTTCGAGACGCAGTCAAGCTGGTTGCAGATCTGGTTGCTGCCGATGAACTCGATCTTCAGCGCGCCGTCGCTGCGCTTCTCCAGTTCCTGGGCGAACCACAGCTGACCGGATTCCTGGATCTTCAGGTTGTTCTCGTTGAACCCCGAAGCGCCGAACTTGAGGGTCATCAGCGGTGTGCCGTTGCTGCGCGCCGCAGCGGTCTGGGCAGCGGCCTTGCCTACGCCTTCCAGGGTGAGCGGGCCGACCATGCCGGTGACGGCAAGAACCGTGGACGTGAGTCCGTAACGGCCCGCAATGCGCAGAAAACCGCGGCGATCGAGGGGTGTTTGCTTGGCCATTTGAGTGTCTCCTCTAGTTGGCGTGGTAGGGCCTGATAGCCCCGGGTGGGTGTTCTCTTGTTTCGAGGAACCTGTTTATCTTGAATCTTCGATGATCATGTCGGCGGCTTTCTCCGCGATCATGATCACGGGTGCATTGGTATTGCCAGACACGATCTCGGGCATGATCGACGCGTCCACTACCCGCAGGCCGGTCAGGCCATGAACCCGGAGCCGATCATCGGTTACGGCCAGTTCGTCGTGACCCATCCTGCAGGTGCCGGTTGGATGATAGATGGTCTGGCTGAACCGTCGCGCAGCGTCCAGCAATTCTTCGTCGGTCTGGTATTGTTCGCCTGGTACGAATTCGGAAACGATGTGCGGAGCCAGCGAGGGCGCCGCTGCGATTCGTCTTGCGACCCGTACGCCGGCGATCACGACCGGGTGATCCCGTTCGTCCGACAGGTAGTTCGGATGAATGGCCGGATACTGCAGCGCATCGGGCGACTTGATCGAAATATGCCCGCGGCTATGCGGTCTGAGCTGGCATACCGAAGAGGTGAAGGCCGAGAAGGGATGTGCGCCCTCGCCGGGCTTGTCCGCGCTCAGTGGCTGCATGTGGAACTGGATGTCCGGGCGCTCGACTTCCGGGCTGGAACGGGTGAAGATCGCGACCTGGCTCGCAGCCAGCGTCAGTGGTCCTCGTCGGGCGACCATGTACTGCAAGCCCATCCAGAGTTTGTGTAGCGGGTTGTTGACCTCGTCGTTGAGAGTGCGCTGACGGGTCTTGAATACCAGGCGGACCTGAAGGTGGTCTTGTAGGTTGCGGCCGACGCCTTTCAGGGCATGATGGACCGCGACACCGGCGCTCGCGAGGACGTCAGGTGGTCCGACTCCCGAGCATTGCAGCAATTGCGGCGAGCCGATCGCACCGGCTGCCAGAATCACCTCGGCGTGCGCGCGTGCGGTGCACTTCTGGCCACCCTGGATGAACTCGACGCCGACCGCGTGTTTGCCTTCGAACAGCACGCGGGTGGTTTGGGCATGGGTCAGCACGGTGAGGTTGGGGCGCTTGCGTACCGGCCGCAGGTAGCCACGGGCAGTGCTCCAGCGAAAGCCGCGATGTGCGGTCTGCTGGAAGTAACCCACTCCCTCCTGGGTCTCGCCGTTGTAATCGTCGTTCGCGGGAATGCCGATGTCCTTGGCCCCGGCGATGAAGTATTCGGCGATGGGACGTCTTAGCCTCAGATCCGATACCTTCAAAGGTCCGCCGACACCATGGTAGGTGCTCGGTCCGCGTTCCTGGTCTTCGGCCTTCTTGAAATAGGGCAGCACCTCGGCATACGACCAGCCCTTGTTTCCGAGGGCGACCCAGTGGTCGTAGTCTTCACGCTGACCGCGCACATAGAGCAGTCCGTTGAGCGAGCTCGATCCCCCGAGCACCTTCCCGCGTGGCCACTGCAACTGTCTTCCGGCGATGCCCTGGTCCGGCTCGGTCAGGTAGCACCAGTCCAGAAGCGGGTTGTGCATGGTCTTGAAATAGCCGACCGGAACATGAATCCACGGATTGCTGTCGGGGCCACCCGCTTCTATCAGCACCACTGTTTTCGAGGGGTCCGCGCTGAGCCGGTTGGCCAGCACGCAGCCTGCCGAGCCTGCGCCGACGACGATATAGTCAGCCTCGAGTGACATGTCACCTGTCTCCTGCCGGGGATTCTCACGCTCTTGTCAAATTGCGCTGAATCTTATAGTTTTGAAACGTGACGTTTCATAAAGTGTTAAGTGACTCTGCAGCGTGATGAATCGAAAGCCAAGTGTTTTTCTTGAAGGGGGCGTTTTATGAAACGGATGAGGGTTCGGACGGTTCAAAATCGCAGCGCAGCATCCGCTGGACCTTCGGGGACGGATCTGAGCGACTCGCCACAACAGGGGGAGGCGAACGACGATGTCCGTCGTCTGCGGCCGCTGACCTTGCTGAAACTGATCGGCGAGTCCTCCCAACCCCTCACGCTGGCCCAGTTGGTCGGGCTGATGGGTGTGCCGAAGAGCACATTGATGCGGCTGCTACGCACGCTCGAGTTGCATGGATACGTGGTGAGGTTGCCGGAGGAGGGCGGATTCGTGACCGGTCAGGCCGCGACCAGTCTGGCGCTGCAGACGCTGCGCGGGCCGAGTGTGCGGCGCGCCTGTCGTGCGGTGCTGAGAAGTCTGGTGCAGAAACTCGGTGAAACCTGCAATCTCACCGTTCCGGATGCCGGCCGGGTGCTCTATCTCGAACGGGTGGAGACCAGCGAACCCCTGCGCATGCACCTGCAACCCGGAACCTGGGTGCCCATGCACTGCACCGCCAGCGGGAAGCTTTTCCTCGCCTCGATGTCGGCGGTCGAGCAGCAGAACATACTGGCCCACCTGCCGTTGCCGCGGCATTCCCCACACACGATCACCGATCTCGATGCCCTCAGAGCGGAACTCGCGAGAATCGCGAAGCAGGGCATCGGCATGGACAACGAGGAGTTCGTGCGCGGCATGATCGCCATCGCGGTGCCGGTTGTCGGCCATGATGGGCGACCGGTTGCTGCGGTCGCCTGCCATGCACCGACTGCGCGATTGTCGATGAGCGCCCTGCTCGACAATGTTACGCCGATGCGCGCCGCGGCCGAGGCGATGAAGACAGTGTTGCTTGGTGGACCGCAAGCCTTGGTCGCCTGCTGATCACACTGCCGGCGCTAAAGTGCCGTCGATCACCGACGGCCGCCTGCCGGTACCAGTTGGGTGCGTGGGTCAGGCCTTGCGCGTCTGCCTGGCAAAGAGCGAGCGGACGAGGCTCCACAAGACCTCAGCTTGCGCCCGTCGGGCATCGCGTCTGACCGTTTCTACCTGCTCGAAGCTCGGGTAGGGTTGAGCGGTCGTTGTGGTGCGGCGTTCAGCCATCGCAGGCTTTCGTACGGAGTTCGAAAAAACGGTGTCGGTCAGCGTTGGGGTGTTGTCGAGCATCATCGCGAAGCGCCTTGATCTACCTCTTTGGTGGAATTTGAAAATAGCATTTATGTTGCGATCGCACAATCAATTAAATACATTGATCTATATGGATTTTATATTCCCCCCATCAGTGCAGATCGCGCCAGGATGTTGCAGGGCGATGATCGACAGCCATGGCTGCGCCGTGCCCATCTCCCATTGACCCTGCTATGGTCGTGGCTGCCCGATCCTCAATCGTCACGATTTCGTCACGCTTGAGATCCGCGCTACAAGCCTTGCAGCGACACTATTATTCGCCACGAGAATGATGGTTATCATCAAGTTCCATTGGATAGATAAAAGGGCTTGGCATAAAAAGAAGGGGCGCGGCTCGAGTCCGCGCCGAAACAACCATACAAGAGGAGACACTCATGAAACTCGGATTCAGGTTGCTGTTACCGGCCGCTGCTGCAGCGATTTTCTCGACGACCAGCATGGCGCAACAGACCTTCTCGGTGATTTCGGCGCCGTTCGGGACGGGCTCCTACGTGCTCGGTGCGGCACTGGAACAGGTCGTCAATGGCAATAGTTCGACAATCCGGCTCAGCCACTCGGAGAGTCCGGGCTTCGTGTTCAATCACAACCAGCTCACGCGCGACGAGGCATTGCGCAAGACCATGATCGTCGGCTCAGGAATCGGTGTGAATGCCGCGGCCGTTGCCGGCGAGACACCGTTCGAAAGCAAGGCCGAAGCGGTGAAACTGATCGCGAACTACAACCTGGGCACTTATTTTCTGGCGACGCTGGACCCGAATATCAAGAGCGTCCAGGACCTCGAAGGCAAGTCGGTCGGGCTGGGTCGTCGTCCGCAGATCAACTGGACGGTACAGGCCGAGGCCTTGTTGAAGATCGGTTCCGGCGTCAACCCGGGGCGAATCCAGTATCTGGGGATCAAGGAAGCCATTGATGCCCTGCTCGATGGTCAGGTGGATGCGGCGATCGCCGGGGGGTATCTCGACCCGATTTCCAACTCCATGCAACTTGCGCCGCAGACCCAGGAGTTCGTCGCCACCGGCCGCAACATCACCTTCCTGCCTTGGGCACCGGAGGCGGTCGAGAAAGTCGTCGCAGCCGGCATGCCTATGGTCGCCGTCACGCTCCCGGCCGCTTCGGTGCCCGGTCGTACCGAAGATTTCCCGAGCTTCGCCGATACCGTGTCATGGACGGTTCATGCCGATTTTCCGGAGGAGGCCGCCTATGAGATCACCCGCCTCATCATCGAGCATGTCGAAAAGTTCGGTGACTATCACGCGCTAGGCAAGCTGATGTCGCGCGAGTCGCTGCCATACGGCTGGCCGGTGGAAGAGATCCACCCCGGCGCGCTGCGTGCCTACCGTGAAGCGGGCATCCTGAACTGATCGTCTACGATCTTTCGGTCTTGAGATCGGCCGCCATGTCCAGCCCGTGAAGGGGGGCATGGCCGTCGGGCCCTGATCAAGCCTCCCTGTCATGTCGGAAAGATCCGTGATGGCGTTGGCCATCCCGCGCCATGTCGCGATGTCGTCGCGCAGAGGAAATCCTAGATGACCCGTACCAAGATTCTCGATCTCGCCCTGTTGATCGTCGGGTTGGCGGCCGTGGGCTATCACATGTTCTCGACCCAGTACCTGTTCGTCGGGTCGTACGAGCACCAGACGATTCACCTGGCCTTCGTGCTGACGCTGATCTTTCTCGGCGCGATGCGGGCTGCGAAGTCCGGTTTCGGCGTCGCGTTCTATGCCGCGCTGTTGGTGCTCGGCTTGTTCGTGACCGGCTATGTGCTGGTCAATATGTATCACCTCGAGATGGTGGTCGGATTTCCCGAGACCCGGGATGTGATCGTCGGCATCCTGATCATCCTGGTGGTGATGGAGGGGACGCGCCAGGCGTGGGGGGTGATGCTCCCGATCGTTGCCGCGATCTTCGTCGCCTACTTCCTGTTCGGGCATCACCTTTCCGGTCCGCTCTGGCACCGGGAGTTTTCGCTGAATTATGTGATCTCCTATCTCAGCATCGGCTTGTCCGGCATTTTCGGCAGCTTTCTCGGCATTTCGGTCAATTTCGTGTTCCTGTTCGTCGTCTTCGGCGCCTTGCTCGAGATCATCAAGGTCAACGATCTTTTCTACGAACTCGGCAAGGCGGCCGGGCGGGTGTTCAAGGGGGGTCCGGGACAGACCGCGGTGATCTCGAGCGCGATGGTCGGCACCGTGACCGGCGCTGCAGTGGCCAACGTCGCGATCACCGGTGCCTTCACGATTCCCTACATGAAGCGTTCCGGCTACCCGGCTCATGTCGCCGGAGCGATCGAGGCCACCGCCTCGACCGGCGGACAGCTGATGCCGCCCATCATGGGGGCGGCGGCGTTCCTGATGGCCTCGTTCATGGGCGTGCCCTACGCGGCCGTGATGCTGGCGGCGATCATCCCGGCCATCCTGTACTTCTGGGGTTGCATCCTCAGCGTCCAGCTGATCGCAGTTCACGCCAATCTCGTGACGCCGCCGGAGGCGGTGGACAAGGCGATGATTCTGCGCCGTCTGCCCTTGTTCCTGATCCCCTTGATCCTGCTGGTCACGATGCTGTTGATGCATTACAGCCCCGGCATGGCCGCGTTCTGGGCGATCATCGTCGCGATTGCGCTGAGTTGCGTCACCCGCGATACCCGTCCGACCCTGATGGGGCTGGCACAGTGTCTTGCGCGGGGGGCGATGGTCGGTGCCCAAATCGGCGTCGCGCTGGCCGTCGTCGGTTTGATGGCGCAAACCCTGATCACGACTGGCCTGGGTACCAAGATCGCGGGCCTGGTCGAGCTCTGGAGTGGTGGCAGCCTGCTGGTCGCGCTGATCATCACGATGCTGGTCTCTATCGTGCTGGGGCTTGGGATTCCGACCAGCGCCGCCTATGCGCTGGTAGCGATCGTGGTGGTTCCGGGGCTGATCAAGATGGGGGTAGCACCGATGTCGGCCCACTTCTTCGCGTTCTACTTCGCGGTGGTGTCGGCGGTAACGCCACCCGTGGCGCTCGCCGCGCTCGCCGGTGCGGGCATCGCCGGGGCGAATTACATGAAGACTTCGTTGATGGCTTTCAAGATCGCGATCGCCGGATTCATCATTCCGTTCCTGGTCGTCTATAACCCGGTCATGGTGTTGCAGCCGGAGGACTGGATATCCGCAGTGTGCGCACTGGTCGCGATTCCGCTCGGCATGACCGCGCTCGCGGCGACGCTGTTCAACTGCGGCTTGGTCCGCTTCCGCTTTCAAGACCGCATGCTGGCCGCGGCCAGCGCTGCCTTGATGCTCGGCTACGTGATGTTCAGCCAGTACGACGACAACTACATCGAGTATCCGCTGCTGGTGGCCGGCCTGTTGACCTTCTTCGTCCTGCTGAAGAGTCAGATCCGGCGAAAGAAGGAATTCGACCGTGTCGGCACATCGGTACCGGGCGGGGCCCGGTCCGGCCCGATTGCAGAGGCACGCAGCTAGCAATAGACGAAACGGATGGCGGCGCTCACGCCGCGGGATGATCCAACCATGGAACAGGCCTGAACGACCCGGATCGGGGATCGTGGATGTTGTTCGGCCCGAAGAAACCCAACGAGTCATAAAGGAGACAAGCAAATGATCAAAACCCAGCTCGATTCGGACTATCGCATCGGCGTGGTCGGCGCCGGGACGATGGGGCGTGGTATTGCACAGGTCGCGCTGCAGGCCGGCTTCAATGTCTCGCTGGTCGACGTCAAACCGGGCGTCGCGCAGCAGGCCAGTGAATTCGTCGGCAAGATGCTCGGCCGTCTGGTCGAGAAGGACAAGCTTGATGGCGCTGCGCGCGACCAGATGATGGGCTGTCTGCGCATTGGGACGACGCTGGGGGAGTTGGCAGGTTGCGATCTGGTGATCGAGGCGGTCATCGAAGATCTGGAACTCAAGCGCCGCATCTTCGATGAACTGGAGTCGGTCTGCGGAGAGGACGCGGTGCTGGTCAGCAACACGTCGGCGTTGCCGATCGCGGCGATCGGCGCCCGATGTGCGCATCGGGGGCGTCTGGCCGGCATGCACTTCATGAATCCGGTGCCACTGATGAAGCTGGTCGAGGTGATCTCGACGCCGTTCACGTCGCCGGAGGTGGTGAGCGTGCTGCTCGCAGTCGCGGATCGCATGGGCAAGACCGCGATCAAGGTGCAGGATTTTCCGGCCTTTCTCGCAGGCAATTGCGCCAGAGGTTTCTATACCGAGGCGGTACGGTTCGCGCAGGAGCGGATCGCGTCGCCGGCGGTCATCGACCGCATCGTGCGCGAGGCGGGCGGCTATCGCATGGGCCCCTTCGAGGTCATGGACCTGGTCGGGCTGGATGTAAACTTCCCGGCCTCGCGAAGCCTGTTCGAGGATTCCTTTTTCGATCCGCGCTACCGGCTGACCCCGCAGTATCGCCTGTTGACCGAGGCCGGTATGCTGGGCCGAAAGACCGGTGCCGGTTTCTACCGCTACGATGACCAGGGCAAGCCCTGTATCGAGGCGGACCCGGCGGCGGCGTCGAGCCCCCCCAAGCGTCTCTGGCTGTGGGGCCACGATCAGGCGGCGCGGGCCTTGCTGCAGACGCTGGCCGATGCCGCGGGCGTCGAGGTCAGCGTGGGCGACAAAGCGGAGCCCGGCGTGGCCTGCCTGATCGCACCGCTCGGCGAGGACGCGTCCACCGCTTGCGCACGGCTCGGCCTGGACCCGGCGCGTACCGCGGCGGTCGACACGCTCTACGGGTGGAATACCCTGCGTACCGTGATGGCGCCACCGGGAGCCGATCCGGAGTTGGTCGCACAGCTGATCGCGCTGCTCGGTGTCGATGGGGTCGCGGTGTGCCGGGTCAACGACAGCCCGGGCTTCGTCATGCCACGTCTGCAGGCCAACATCACCAACCTCGCCTGCGACCTTTGCCAGCAAGGCATTGCCGCGCCCAAGGATGTCGATCTCGGCATGCGGCTCGGTTTCAACTTTCCGGAGGGGCCACTGGCGGCAGGCGATCGGCTCGGCGCCGGCGTGATGCTGCGTCTGGTCGAAGCCTTGTACGACTTCTACGCCGACGATCGCTATCGACCCAGCCCGTGGCTGCGCCGTCGTGGTCGGCTCGGCTTGTCGCTGAGTACGCCCGAACGGCCCGAGACCCTTTGAACACAGGAGGAGAGGAAGATGGCCATCATCAATGTCGAGCATCCGTCGGATGGCGTGGTGCTGTTACGCCTGAACCGTCCGGAAGCGCGCAATGCGCTCAATACCGAGCTGCGTCATGCCTTGTCGGCCCTGTTCGACGATCTGGGCTGCGACCCGCAGGTGCGCTGCATCGTCATCACCGGCGATGATCGGGCCTTCGCCGCCGGTGCCGATCTCAAGGAGATCGTGGACGACGGTCCGATCGAGATCATGCAGCGCGGGGTGCTCAAGCTCTGGCGTAGTCTCGCCCATTGTCCCAAGCCGGTGATCGCCGCGGTGAACGGGGTCGCGCTCGGCGGTGGCTGCGAGCTTGCCCTCCATGCGGACATCATCGTCGCGGGCGAGGGGGCGCGCTTCGGGCAGCCCGAGGTGAGGGTGGGGGTGATGCCCGGCGGTGGCGCCACTCAGCGGCTGATGCGGGCGATCGGCAAGTACAAGACGATGAAGCTGGTGCTCACCGGCGAGACGATCACCGGGCGGGAGGCGGCCGAGATGGGACTGGCCAGCGAAGTGGTCGCCGACGAGCGGGTGGTACCCAGGGCGCTGGAAATGGCCGAGACGATCGCGGCGATGCCGCCGATCGCGATTGCGATGACCAAGGAGGCGGTGATGGCCGGCGCCGATGCCGCGCTCGATGCCGGTCTGCTGCTCGAGCGGCGCTTGTTCGAGTTCCAGTTCGCGACCCGTGATCAGAAAGAGGGCATGCGCGCGTTCGCCGAGAAGCGAAGCCCCCGTTTCGAAGGACGGTGAGGGACTCGGGCTCGCGCCTTGTTCAGAGGCGCTGGCACAGACTGCACAGCGAATCGCGCAGCCAGGCGTGGCCCGGGTCCGAGCCTACCGCCTCGCTCCAGACGAGGTAGATCGGGATCTTTGGAAAGACGATAGGCGAGGCCATCATCTTCACCGGAAAGTGCTCCATGTAGACGCTGGCCATGCGTCGCGGGAGGGTGCAGATGAAATCGGTGCTCTTGACGATCAGTGGCATCGAGATGAAGTGGGGGACCTGCAGCGCGCGTTTGCGGGTCAGCCCCCGCTTGGCCAGTTCACGGTCGACCATCGGTGCATTCTGTGCGAGCACGACATGCGGCAGGGTGACATATTGCTCGAGATTCAGGGTTTCGCCGATCAGTGGGTGATCCTTTCTGACCATGGACACCAGTTCGTCGGTCATCAAGTGGGTGCTGCTGAAGCCCTGGCCGTCCAGGCGGAAATAATCGACCGCCAGGTCGACCGCGCCGCTCTTGAGTTCCTCGCGCACCGCGCGGCTGCGCCCGGGCCAGATCTTCATCTGAATGGCCGGGGCGACCCGCGACAGCCAATCCATCAGGGGCGGCGTGATGACCGCCTCGCCGTAGTCCTCGACCGCGATGGAGAAGGTGCGGTCCGACAGTGCGAAGTCGAAGTCGGTGTTTCGCTCCAGTGTGGTCTGGATCAGGTTGAGCGCCTGGCGGATCTGTCCGGCCATCTGGCGTGCGCGCGGGGTCGGGATCATGCCGCGCGCGGTGCGAATGAACAATGGGTCGTCCACCGCGGCCCGCAGTCGGGCCAGCGCGTTGCTCATCGCGGGCTGGCTCATCGCGAGCCGGTCTGCCGCACGGGTCAGGTTGCCCTCGGTGAAGATGGCGTCGAATACCGGGATCAGGTTCAGGTCTATCGATCTTAGATTCACGATATGAATAAAACAGATAATGAACTTAAATTAGACATATATCTTAGCGGTGGATACCGTGTCAATCAAACACGGAATCGAGTTTTCGAACCGGACAAGTGCGTTCTGGGGCGAGATTCGAGTGCCCGCGGCGGAGTGCCCGCGGCGCCTCAGGTGAGGCGAACTGTCCGTAACTGATGCGATGGACGAAACAGGAGCGATGCGATGTTGGATGCCTATATTTATGAAGGACTCAGAACCCCGTTCGGACGTCTTGGCGGCGGGTTGGCGCCAGTGCGTCCCGACCAGCTCCTGGCAGGCGTGATCGAGGAAGTGGTGAGGCGCTCGGTCATCAGGCCGGAGAGACTGGAGGATGTCGTGGTCGGCTGCGCGAACCAGGCCGGCGAGGACAGCCGATGCGTCGCGCGCCATGCCGGCTTGCTGGCCGGACTGCCGATCGAGGTCGGCGGCACGGTCGTCCAGCGCAATTGTGGCAGTGGTCTCGGCGCAGTCGTGGCGGCGGCGCATGCGATCACCTGTGGCGAAGGCGATCTGATGATCACCGGCGGGGTCGAGAGCATGAGTCGTGCCCCATTCGTGATGGGCAAGGCCGAGTCGGCCTACAGTCGTGACATGCGCATCTTCGATTCCGCGGTGGGCGCGCGTTTTCCGAACAAGGTGATCGAAGAGCGCTTCGGCGCCGACTCGATGCCTCAGACCGCGGACAACCTGGCGATCGAACATCAGCTGACCCGCGAACAGTGTGACCGCTTCGCCTACGACTCGCAGCGCCGGTGCGCCCAGGCGGCCGAGATCGGTTACTTCGAGGAAGAGATTTGTCCGGTCGTGATCCCGGCCAAGCGGGGTGACCCGAAGGTTGTTTCGCTCGATGAGCATCCGCGCCCCGACACGAGCCTGGAGAGCCTGGCCAAACTGAAGCCGCTCGCTCCGGGCGGGGTGACGACAGCGGCCTCTTCATCCGGCATCAATGATGGCGCGGTCGCATTGCTGATCGGCAATCGGGTCGCAGGAGAGCGCGAGGGCATCCGGCCGATGGCCAGGATCGTGGCGTCGGCAGTCGCCGGTGTGCCGCCCAGGATCATGGGCTACGGGCCGGTTCCGGCCTCGTTGAAGGCACTGGAGCGCGCCGGATTGACGATGCAGGACATGGATGTGATCGAGATCAACGAGGCCTTCGCGGCACAGGTGCTCGCCTGCATGAAGGGACTCGGTCTCGCGCTCGACGATGGGCGTGTGAACCCCAACGGCGGTGCGATTGCGCTGGGGCATCCGCTCGGCGCCTCCGGGCCGCGCATTCTGCTGGCCGCGACCCGGCAGTTGATGCGCACCGGCGGTCGCTATGGACTGGTTACCATGTGCATCGGTGTCGGGCAGGGCATCGCGGTCGTGATCGAGCGGGTCTGAAAGAGGAGAGGCGATAATGGATCTGGCCGTCGAAAGCCCGAATACCGGACCCGATCTCAGTGATTGGGTGGAACTCGGTCGCGACTTCAAGTGGGACGATCCTTTCTTGCTGGATGATCATCTGACCGAAGAGGAAAGGATGATCCGCGATGCCGCCCGCGACTACGCTCAGGGCGCGCTGCAGCCGCGCATCCTGGAGGCCAACCGGAACGAGACCTTCGATCGCGGGATCATGCGCGAGATGGGCGAACTCGGTTTCCTCGGGGCGCCGCTGCAGGGCTATGGCTGCGCCGGCATCAGCTACGTGTCCTACGGCCTGGTGATGCGGGAGCTGGAGCGGGTCGATACCGCGTATCGCTCGGCTTGCGGGGTCCAGACGACCCTGTCCATGCTGCCTATCTACGCCTACGGCAGCGAAGCCCAGCGGCAGAAGTATTTGCCGCGCATGGCAACGGGTGAACTTCTCGGCTGTTTTGGGTTGACCGAACCGGATCACGGTTCCGACCCGGGGCGGATGCAGACGCGGGCGCGCAAGGTCGAAGGCGGCTGGCGGCTGAGCGGCAACAAGATCTGGATCACGCATTCGCCAATCGCCGACCTGATGGTGGTGTGGGCCAAGGACGAGGACAAGGTGATCCGTGGCTTCATCCTCGAGCGTGGCATGGAAGGCCTGATCACGCCCAAGATCCAGGGCAAGTTCTCGGTACGGGCGTCTCCGACCGGCGAGATCGTGATGGATGACGTGTTCGTGCCGGACGAGAATCGACTGCCCAATGGCGAGGGGCTGGCCGCCCCCTTCGGCTGTCTGAACAACGCCCGCTTCGGTATCTGCTGGGGCGCGATGGGTGCGGCCGAGTTCTGCTGGCATGCGACCCGGCAGTATGTGATCGATCGCAAGCAGTTCGGGCGCCCGCTCGCGGCGAATCAACTGATTCAGCGCAAGCTCGCCGACATGCAGACCGAGATCACGCTCGGCCTGCTGGGTTGCCTGCACCTGAGCCGACTGCGCGACCGCAAGCAGGCCTCGCCCGAAATGATCTCCCTGCTCAAGCGCAACTGCGCCGGCAAGGCGCTCGAGATCGCCCGCATGGCGCGGGACATGCACGGTGGAAACGGGATCTCGGACGAATACCACGTGATCCGCCACATGATGAACATGGAGACCGTGAATACCCTGGAAGGGACGCACGACATCCACGCCCTGGTACTTGGCCGCGCGCAGACCGGCATCCAGGCCTTTTGCTGAACGGGGAGCAGGTCCTACATGACAGAAACCAAATCATTACGGGCGTTGGTCAATCCGCGCTCGGTCGCAGTGGTCGGCGCATCGGCCGACTTCCGCAAGGTCAGCGGCCGGCCAGTCAAGCATCTGCTGGACAAGGGCTTCGCCGGCGACATCTATCCGGTCAATCCACGAGCCGAGGAGATCGGTGGGCGCAAGTGCTATCCGGATGTCGATTCGCTGCCGGATGGCGTCGATCTGGCCGTGATCGTGCTGCCGGCCGATCAGGTGCCGGAGGCGGTTCGCGCGCTCGGGCGCCGCGGGGTGCCCGCGGCGGTGGTTTTCGCCTCGGGGTTCGCCGAGATCGGCGAGGAGGGCAGGGAGCGGGAACGCGAACTCGGTCGTGTCGCACGCGAGGCCGGCGTCCGTATCTGCGGGCCGAACTGTCTCGGCCTGCTGAATTCCTTCGAGCGGGTGATCGCCACTTTCAGCCAGTATGTGGATGGCGACGTGCCCTCCGGCCCGATCGGGTTCGTGTCGCAGTCCGGGGCGTTCGGTACCGCGATCGCGGCCCTGGCGCGGGATCGTGGGCTGGGGTTGGGCTATTTCGTCAATACCGGTAACGAGGTCGATGTCACCTTCGTCGATGCGATGCGCGAGGTGATCTCGGACGAGCGCATCCAGGTCGGGGCAGGATACATAGAAGGACTGAAAGACGGGCCGGGCCTGTGCGAGCTGGCCGACAGGGCGATGGCGTTGGGCAAGCCGCTGGTGCTGACCAAGGTCGGTCGGCACGGCGCGGGCGCGCGGGCGGCCGCCTCGCATACCGGCTCGCTGGCGGGCGAGGATGTGGTGTTCGACGGTGTGGTGCGGCAGAAAGGCATTGTCCGCGCCCGGAACGAGGAACACATGCTGGACATGATCGAGGCCTTCACCTCCTGCGAGCTGCCGGCAGGACGCGGCATCGGCATCGCGACCCAGTCCGGCGGGGCGGGTGTGCTGATCGCCGACCGGGCCGAGGAGGTCGGACTGTCGGTGCCGCGCCTGCAGGAAGCGACCCAACAGGCGATCCAGGCCTGCATTCCCGGATTCGGTGCGACCGCGAATCCGGTGGACGTCACCGGTCAGTTCGTCGCCGAGCCGGCGGTCTTGCGCGAAAGCGTGATCCACATGCTGGATGATCCGGGGGTCGATATCGGCATCGTCTGGCTGCAGTTGATGCGGGCGCACGTGGACACCTTGATCGACATTTTCGTCTCGATCAAGGCGCGTGCGGCCAAGCCGTTCGTCGTGGCCTGGGTCGCGGCGCCCGAGGAGGCGGTGATCCGCCTGCGTGCGCTCGGCATTGCCGTTTTCAGGGGGGCGGAACCCGCTGCCGACGCGGTGGCTGGGTTGGTCGAGTACGCCGAAGCGCGTCGTCGCTGGCTGGCCGACCGGTCGGTGCGCGAGGGTCTCGACGTGGTCAGTCCGAAACTGCCGATGGCAGGCGGGCCGGTGCCCACGCCAGAGGCCGTGCGCCTGCTGCGGGAGCAGGGCGTGCCGATGGCACGGCTGGCACTCGCGACCTCGGTCGAGGAGGCGGTTGCGGCGGCAGAAGCGCTGGCCTATCCAGTCGTGATGAAGATCGAGTCGCCGGACATTCTGCACAAGACCGAGGTGGACGGAGTCAAGCTCGGACTGCGCACTGCGGATGAGGTAGGCGCCTGTTTCCAGGACTTGATGACTGCGGTCGGCAAGGCAAGACCGGATGCACGGCTGGACGGTGTGGTGGTGCAGGAAACCGCCACAGGAAAGGTCGAGTTCGTGATCGGGCTCAAGAATGACCCGGTGTTCGGCGTCGTGATCATGGCCGGACTGGGCGGGGTACTGGTCGAGGTGTTGAAGGACGTGGTGTTCTGCAAGTGCCCGCTGACGCCGATGGATGCGGATCGGATGCTTGCCCGGCTCAAGGGGGAGGCGATCCTGGGCGAAGTGCGGGGACGTCCGGCGGTCGACCGGCAGGCCTTGGTCGAGTTGCTGTGCAGCGTGTCCCGATTCGGTGCGGCCGCGGAAGGCCGGCTGGAAGAGCTCGACCTGAATCCGGTGTTGCTGTCGGAGCAGGGTGCGGCAGCGGTCGATGTGGTGATGGTCCTGAATGACCCTGCGCCATCAGCGGAAGCATCACCTGCGCCAACCGACAAGCTGTGTGCGGCGTGATGCATGTTCAGTTCCAGCGATCGAAACGCGCTTCTTCATTCGCGCGGGAGTCTTTCATGATTCAGTATGAAAACAATGGTGGCGTAGCCCGGATCACGTTGGCGCGACCGGAGCGAAAGAACGCGCTGAGCGCAGACATGATCTCGGGCCTGAGCGCGGCACTTCGACGCGCAGCAGACGATGCAGGCGTGCGTTGCGTTTTGTTGTGCGGGGAGGGGGGTAATTTTTGCGCCGGGCGTGAACTCGGCACGCCGCTGGATACCAGCTTGCCATCGGTCCTCGCCTACGACGAAGCCTATGCCGGCATTTTTTCGCTGCTGCAGGGTTTGGGCAAGCCGTCGGTCGCGGCGGTCGATGGATACGCGGTCGCGGGGGGGTTCACCCTGGCGATGGGCTGCGACTTCGTGCTGGCAACCGAGTCGGCCCGCTTTGGCGCGATGGAGTTGAAGAACGGTTTTCCGGCCGCAATGAATACCGCCTTGCTGGCACATCTCGGTCCGCCCCGGCTCATGCTTGAATGGTTGTTGACTGGCGAGCTGATTCCAGCCACCCGGCTTTACGAGGCGGGACTGATCAATCGGCTCGTGTCCGACGGTGCCGAACTCGACGCAGTCGGGCGTGAATTCTGCGCCCGCCTGATCGGCATCGATGCGGACGCGGTCAGACTCGGACGGGAAGCCTTCAAGCAGGCGCGGGAAATGCCGCTCGATGCCGCACTCGTCTATGGCAAGAACCTGAATGCGCTCCTGCTCGCCTCGGGACGCATCGCCGAGGCAGCGAAAACCTTCGAGCGTCGTCAGCAGGAAAGAAAGCGGTCCTGACTTCTTTGGCGCACGGGTGAAGCGATGTGCCGACTACCCGCTCGAACTCATGAGCCTTGGGGTGAGTTGCTGCGGGGTTGGTCCGGAATTATCCGGAATTGTCGGATCACTGACCTCTATCACCCATTTTCGAGATTGAGGCCGGATGCTCATGGGCGATCTTCTTCAGGATGTCAGCACCCAACTCACGGAACGCGCTTTTGTTGTGGCCAGAGTGTCGTAGAAGGCAATCTCGTCCTGCCCCAAGCCCAGCGCGGCTTCTCGTTCCAGCTCGGCCTGGAATGTTGAAACCCCTGCGTCTCCCCTGGCCGTCTGGCAACCGGGCCGGTTTGCGATGAAATAAGAAATCCTTTCTAAATCATCAAGCTGTACGGCCATCGGTACGCACCCTCCATTTGCGATGAAATGGCGACTACGCCCACGCCGGGATATACCGTGCATAGCGCCGCGAGTCCGGCGCATTGGGGTCGTTCTTGACCAGTCCCTGCTCCATGGTCGCGGTGATGATCTGCGACACCGTGTTGCTGCTGCCTTCAGACAGACCAAACCGCTCGCGCAGCGACTGGTTGGTCATCTGTTTGCGCAGCACATACTGCAGGACACAATGCTGGTAGCAGGCCCGAACCCTGTCGCTGCCGCTCATGTCGAAATCCTGGTGGATCAGCGCATTGGCGAGCAGTTCTCGCACCACAACCTCGGGCAGCAGCTTGACCTCTTTGCGAATGGCACCCTCGATTACTTCGTTCTGAGGCAGCTTGCCCATGACGTACTGCACCAGCCCGGAAAAACCCACGGCATAGCCTTTTTCGCCGGTTACGTCCGAGACGGTCTGCATCTTGGACTCGCCCGCGTACACGATCACGCGCGCGGCCTTGCGGCCGATTTCAGGGAACTGTCGCATGTTCTTGGCCAGCAGAACCGCGCCAATGTGCAGGATGTTGAAGCCCGCCGTACTGCGCTCGATCAGGCGCTCATCCAACAAGCGGGCCAGCACTCCAGCCTGATCGGTTGGATAGGGCAAACGCATCAAGTCGAAGAAGGTCTGGGTATCCAGCAGTTGCACCACGTCTTGCGCGGAAGCATCCTTCAGCGCCGGATTCTCCAGCCAGCTGGGCTGCCCCTCCGCGAAGATCTTGCGCAACTGATCCTCGCTCATCGGCACCAGCTCTTCGCCCGAGCGCATCAGGTAGGCGCCTTCGTAGTGGTAGGCCGTTCCCCTGGGGCGACCGGGCATGCTGAACACCACCACCCGCCCATCAGGGTGAGCAACAGCCTCGACGTCCACGCGAAAGCCCACCCAATGGAACAGTTTCTCGGCGATGTCCAGGAGGTTGGGGAACGCCTGGCTGCCCACCACCGCGCGCGGCGGCTTGTCCGCAATGCCCAGCACCAGATGCCCACCGCCTTCGTTGGCAATGGCGACGCAATAACGGCACAGCTTCCGTGTGTCGTACTGGTTGCCAGCCGCTTTGAATTCGAGGTTCTGGGTTTCAGAAGCGCGGCCACGCCAAATGTCGATTTGTGCGGCTGTGATCGTCATGCGCTATCGTCTCCGTCGGTCAGCTTAGCCAAGGCCAACACTTGCTTTGCCACTTGCTGTATGCCCGCAGCACTGCGCCCCGGAAGTAGTCCATCCACGGGACACTATTGTGAGCACCGTCATACCAGCCCTCCGAGCTCGCCTCCAGCGTTTCGTCGTAGCTCTCTTTCGATTCTTCGAAGAGGCGCTCCAGACCGATGAAACAACCCACCGCGTAGTTGAAGTGATAGTGAAACTGCAAGGTGAGCCGCTGTGCCATGCGGCCGTTAGTGGGGTAAACAATCGTTCCATTGCCTCGATAAATGAATGATTACCCAATTTGGCAGCGTTTGGATTCCTGATCGTTCAGCGCGTTGATGGCTCCCTTTCCGGGCGCTGTGACCGCCGGGACAAGACCCATATTATTTCAGATGTCCTTGTCCGACGGCACCAGGGTCGCCGCGATCTTGTCGGCCGCGGCGCGAAGCGTGGGCAGGTGGGCGAGGCAACTGTCGATGCTGGCGCGCGAGGACGGGGCATGGACTGCGAGCGCGGCGTGAATCCGTCCCGCCTTGTCAGCGATCGGGACTGCGATCGCCACCGAGGCTTCGAACAGTTCGCCGTCATGGGTGCCGACGCCCGTCTGCTGGATGACTTCGAGTGCCCGGTCGAGTTCATCGATATCGGTGATCGTGCGATCGGTGTATCTGGCCAACGGTCCGCCGCCGAGCAGCTTTCGCCTTTGTGTCTTGGTCATCTGGCTGAGAAACAACTTGCCGCTGGCCGTACAATGCAATGGAACGCGGGTACCGGGTTCGAGATGCAGCCGCAGCGGCTGGGTGGTCTCCACCCGGTCTAGATACAAGACCTCGTTGCCCTCCAGAATGGTGAGATTGCAGTTCTCATCGAGGGTATCGACCACCTCCCTGAGCACGCTGTGCCATTGCGCGCGCAGTGATGACTGCCGCCAGAGATCCAGACCGAGCACCACCATGCGCGGACCTGTCGCGTAGCGCCGACTGACCGGGTCGCGCTGCAGGATGTTGGCGCTCTGCAGCAGGCTGAGAATTCGAAATGCCGTCGGCTTGGGAAGCTCGAGTCGCTGACTGACGTCGTCCAGCGACAAGGGCGTCTCGTGTTTGGCCAGCAGCTCGATGATGGAGAAAGCGCGTAGTGCGATCGATTCGGTGCCGGGTTTGTCTTGCGCGGCAGTCTTGTTGCGGTCGGGAGAAGGTTTCGCGCTTTTGCTCACGGTCTTTGCTTCGGCTGACTCATACAGGCGATTAAGCTTGCTGTTGGCATTGGCCTGGATAGTAGCATGCGCTTCGAAGCAAGGCGGTGCCCGGGTTCGTCATACCTGCGCTGGGCAAGCCTCGGCCGGCCGCGTGCACGCTGGCCGGTAGTCCGGTCTCGTTCAGGCTTGGCAGACGACGAGGTGATTCACGCTTTCGTGTCCGAGCCGTGGAAGACATGGATGCAGCGGCGCGCAGGGCAGACCGGGGCGCAATGCGTACCATAGCCTCGTGCGTGCAGTAGTATTGGGAACACGAAATGCACGTTCCACGAAAGGGGGCGGATATGGCAAATGAAGGCTATCACGAACCCATCGACGAACTGTCCGACGAAGCCCGCGACATGCATTGCGCCATCGTGTCGCTGATGGAGAAGCGGGAAGCGGTGGACGGGTACAACCAGCGCGCCGATGCCTGCCTTACCGCCGCCCGCCAGCGTCCTCTCCGTGGCGGATCGTTTCAATGGCTGACTAGGTCGTCCCCTTTGACGATTGGGCAAGCCTGATCCAGTAACGCTGGATATCGCTGCAACGCCTGTTCGTCGGACCCCCGTCGCTCGAGCGGTAAGGCTTCACTTCCGGCTCGGCGAACAACAAGGCAGAACAATGACATCGAAACCGACCGAACATGCGCTCAGCCAAAGCGAACTGATCACGCGTGCATTGAGCGAAGGACGCAACAAGCGTGTGCGCAAGCTGCTCCATCGCATGCACCCGGCCAAGATCGCGGCGTTGCTCGAGCGGCTCGACACGACCGAGCGGCTGGCCTTATGGCAGCAGGTCGAGACCGAACGTGAAGCGCGAATTCTTGCCCACCTCGGCGGTGACCTGCGCCGGGACCTCGCGGGCGAGTCGCGCGATGGCGACGACGACAAACCGCAGGCCGAGGCGATGGAGAAGGCGCAGGGCGATGGGCTCAGCCAGCTCGAAGCGGTGCGTCGATCACTGGAGCTTGGCAAGCTCAAGCGTGTCGGCAAGCTGCTGCACCACATGCACCCGGCAAAGGTCGCAGGGCTGCTCGAGGCACTGCCGCCGGTCGAGCGCAGCCAGGCCTGGAGCATGGTCTCGACCGAGCGCGCAGGCCGTGTGCTCAGCTACCTGCATGACGAGATCAGCTCCGGGCTGGCGCAGGAGCTCGATCTCGAGGACCTCATCGCCTCGGTGCAGCACCTGGAGCTGGACGACCTTGTCGATCTGATCCAGACCCTGCCCCACGAGCTCGGCGGGAAGCTGGTGCATGCGACCGGGGGGGCGCGGCGCGAGCAGCTCGAATCGATGCTGTCCTACCCGGAAGAGTCGGCCGGCGGTCTGATGAACGCGGACGCGATCGAAGTCCGCGCCGACGTCAAGGCCGGCACGGTGCTGCGTTACTTGCGCCTGCTCGAAACGCTTCCACCCCAGACCGACATGCTGATGGTGGTCGACCGCTCCGGGCGTTACCAGGGGGCGCTACGCCTGTCCGCGCTGGTGACCGCCGGTCTCGACACTACCGTCGCGGAGCTGATGCATACCAACATCGCCGGCATCCCGGTCGACACCGAGAGCCTCGAGGTCGCGCGGATCTTCCAGGATCTTGACCTGCTTTCGGCCCCGGTCGTCGATGAGCAGCAACGCCTGATCGGGCGGATCACCGTCGATGACGTTGTGGACCTGATCCGGGAGGAGTCGGACCGGGCGGTGATGCAGATGGCCGGCCTGGACGACGAAGCCGACATGTTCGCACCGGTGCTGGTCAGCTCGAAGAGACGTGCGGTGTGGCTCGGGATCAACCTGCTGACCGCGTTTCTCGCGGCCTGGGTGATCGGCCAGTTTCAGGGCACGCTCGAACAACTGGTCGCGCTGGCCGTGCTCATGCCCATCGTCGCCAGCATGGGCGGTATCGCGGGCAGCCAGACGCTGACCCTGGTGATCCGGGGGCTGGCGCTCAAGCAGGTGCAAAAGGGCAACATCCGCGTGCTGCTCAGCCGCGAGGTGGGCATCTCGATTCTCAACGGCGTGCTATGGGCCGTGGTGGTGGCCGCGCTGGCCATCATCTGGTTCGGCGACTGGGGCATTGGCGCAGTCATCGCCGCAGCGATCCTGCTCAACCTGCTGTGCGCCGCGCTTGCCGGCCTGGCCATCCCGCTTGTCCTGGAACGCCTGGGCATCGACCCGGCCCTGGCCGGCAGCGTCATCCTCA
The DNA here is from genome assembly GCA_030604735.1 of Azoarcus sp. Lineage (GTDB taxonomy): Bacteria > Pseudomonadota > Gammaproteobacteria > Burkholderiales > Rhodocyclaceae > Azoarcus_F. Next base: position 9,434 of record JAUVVG010000042.1, on the reverse strand, counting down.
CCACGGTGACCGACGTGGTCGGCTTCTTCGCCTTCCTCGGGCTCGCGACGGTGCTGCTGATATGACCGATCGTACCAGGTCGGCCGAAACCGGGGGATGCGTCATGCCGGCGCGGGCGATGCCCAAGGGGCTGCACGTTCGAAGGCGCGTGAAGCCTGGAGGACCCGTAAGTCGTCCAGCCGTCGCCCGATCAGCTGCAGTCCTATGGGCAGTCCGTCCGACGAGAACCCGCAGGGCAGGCTCGCCGCGGGATTGCCGGTCATGTTGAACGGATAGGTCAGAAACCAGCCGATCAGCGGATCGACCGGGCGTCCCTGGATCGTGCTGGGCGGCCCGTCATCCAGTGGGAAGGCGGGGATCGCTGTCGTCGGGCAGATCAGCAGGTCGTGTTGCCGGTGGATCTCGAACAACTGGTTCCACAGGTGCTCACGCGCGAGATTGGCCTTGCCGACATCACGAATGCCGAGGCTGAGTCCGCGTTCGATCAGCTCCTGTACCTTGGGCTCGAGAAGCGCCAGTTGCTCGCGCTCGAGGTGTCCGAACAAACCGGCCATCTTGGTGAGCCACAACACCATGAAGTGCGCTTCCAGGCTCTCGTCGAAGCAGGACGGCAGCCGCGTGACCTCGCAGCCCAGCGCCTCGAATACCGCGATCGCCTTCTCACAGGCTGCTTCGACCTCGGCGCTGATGGGGAAATAGCCGAGATCGGGGCTGAACGCGATTCTCAGTCCTCTGATGTCGGTTTCCAGTCGTTCGAGCACGGGGCGGTCGGATGGAACGGAGAACGGTTGCGAGGCGTCCTCGCCGGCCATCACGTCATACAACATGGCTGCATCCCGCACGGATCGAGCGAGCGGGCCATTGTGAAAGAATGGGGTGTGGCTCGAGAAAGCGCCCGCGACGTCCGGTACCCGACCGAAGCTGGGCTTGAAGCCGAAGACCCCGCACAGACTTGCGGGGATCCGGATCGAGCCGGCGCCATCGCTGCCTTCAGCCAGCGGGACCATCGCTGCGGCGACGGCCGCTGCGGAACCGCCACTGGACCCGCCCGCGGAATGTGAGGTACGCCACGGATTTCGGGTCGGGCCGAACAGCAGGTTGTCGGTGTCGCCCTTGTGGCCGAACTCCGGGGTGTTGGTCTTGCCGACGATGATGCCGCCCGCCGCCTTCATCCGTTGGACGATGACCGAGTCCGTGGTGGGAATGTGGTCGGCGAAGAGCCTGGAACCGCGGGTGGTTCTGACGCCCCGGGTCGAGGTCAGGTCCTTCAGCGCGATCGGCAGTCCTTCCAGCGGGCGAATGGGGTGTCCCCGGGCGATGTCGGTATCGGCCTGTCGCGCAGCCTCCAGCGCCTGGTCCGGGACCAGTGTGCAGAAGGCGTTGATGGTCGGATCGAGTCGTTCGATCCGCGCCAGGTGCGCCAGCATCAGTTCGGTACAGCTGCACTGGCGACGACGAACGAGCTCGACCATCTGCGCAGCCGACAGCATCGTCAGTTCATCCGTATTCGACATGGTCGGCCTCGTTGGTCAGCTCGGTGACGTGGGTGTGGGTATCGAGGAATAAAGTGGTGGAGCGAAAGAAGCGATGAGGGCGGCCAGCCTCGCACCTGCTGCGCGCGGACGGCCGCCCTCTTGGTCAGGGTCAGAGGATCAGCAACCCACCGCCGATGACGACCCCGCTGACGATCAGGATCACCGAGGTGTAACCCATGATATGGCGGATGCTGAGCCCGGCCACGGCGAGCATGGGCAGGGTCCAGAATGGCTGGATCATGTTGGTCCAGGCATCGCCCCAGGCCACGCCCATCGCGACCTTGGCCATGTTGGCCCCCAATTCGTTGGCCGCCGCGGCCATGATCGGGCCCTGGACCGCCCACTGCCCACCACCGGACGGAACGAAGATATTCACGACGCCGCCACTGATGAAACTCCAGAACGGGAGAGTCTCGGCGGTGGCGAAGGCGATGAAGGCGGAAGCGATATCGGCGGCGAGACCGGTCTGCGTCATGATGCCCATGATCGCGCCGTAGAACGGGAACTGCAGGATGATGCCGGCCGCGGCGCGCGACCCGCCCGAGAACGAGTGAATGTAGCGACGCACGCTCGGGGTCAGCAACAGACCAATCGAAATGAAGCTGATGATGACGGTGTTCAGTGTCACCGCTCCGCCTTTGGTGAAGTAGCTCACTTGCCACAACAAGCCCATCAGTCCCAGCACGAATGGCACGATTCGCGTGTCTTCCAGCCACTGGGCCGGGGTGCCGGAGCTGGCGTCGGTTTCCGAATGATGCTTTTCGTCGCTGTCCTCTTGTTCGAAGGCCATCTCCGATGCAGGAAGATCGATGCGGGGCTCGTCGGCCTTGGGGCGCATCATGATCATGAACAAGGGCACGACGATGGCCAGCGCCAGCAGGATCATGAGTGTGCTCGGCATGAAGATGGTCTCGCTGACCGGGATCACGCCCATCTGCCCTTCGAGGAAGTGCCCCGGTGTCGCGATCAATGTCGGGATCGCGCCGCCGTAGCCGGCGTGCCACACCAGGAAGCCCGCATAGGATGAGGCGACCACCAGTGGGTAGTGAATCTTGCCGCGATGGACGATGCCCATTTCGCGCGCGACGATCGCACCGGCGATCAGGCCGAACCCCCACGACAACCAGCTGCAGACCATCATCACCAGCGTCGTCGCGATGATGACCTGGACCTCGTTCTTCGGGATGCGCGCGAATGCGCGCAAGCCCCGGTTGACCAGGGGCGTATGCGCGAGTGCGAAACCGGTCACCAGCATCAAGGTGGATTGTGCGGTGAAGGTCAGGATGCTGAAGAAGCCGTTGCCCCAGAAGTCGAGCACCTCGGTGGGGCTGTAACCCTTTGTCAGTCCAAGCAGGTACACCAGCACTGTCAGCAGGGCTACCAGTACGAACGCATCGGGCAGATACTTCTCTGCGATGCGCGTAAAGAAACGCGTGATATAGGTCATTGTGTTGTCTCCGTCACCATCTGTTTTTTGATGAACTGCCTGGTGCTGCGTCGGTAGGGTGTGTCCCTTCCAGCCGGATCTTGATGTCCGTTCGAATAGCTTGCCTCGGGCGCGAGACAGACCGGTTCTGCCCACTCATGGCGGGCTCGAAGTCGATGAGCCCGAATTTGTCCATCACCGCGCCCGCCACTGCCTGCCCGGATTCCAGGACAGAATCGATGGCGATCAGCGCGAGAAGGTCATCTCGGTGCCGTGAAAGTGGATGCGTGCGTAATCCAGATTGGTCCGGGTCGCGACGAACCGGATCAGCTCGGTCAGCGGTGTTGTCGAAAACCGGTACTTCGGCTTGGGCCGTTGCAGGGGCTTCAACAGCTCGGGTGGGTAAAAGGCCGCGAGAAGAATGTCTTCGTCGGTGGCGTCTGCACCGAGTTGTTTGCGAAGTCTCGGAATCGCCGGTTCCAGGTGTTCGGCGGGTGGGCTGAGATCCACGTCGTCCGGCCGTATCCCGGCGCGTTCCAGCACGATGTCGGCGGGTTGCGCGGCAAGGCGGCCGTAGCGTCCCATCGCGTAGCGCCTGACCTCGTCCGGTATGGTCTTGTAGCGTTCGCCCTGGACCACGTTCAGCACCGCCTGGGTGATGATGTACTGGGCGAACGGGCTGACCAGGATCGGGTAGCCGAGGTCCTTGCGGACTTGCGCCGCTTCTTCGAGAATCTCCGGGAGGCGGTTCGACATGCCCATCGTGGCGAGTTGCGACTGCAGGTTGGAAATCATCCCGCCGGGCACCTGGTGTTCGTACAGCGCGGGGTCGTAGTGGGCGACCTTGCCGACCGGTTTGTCCTCGCGCTCGGCCAGGATCCGGAAGTAGGCGGACACATCCGACAAGGCGGCACGGTCTATGCCGGTGCACAGGCCGAGCCGGTGTGCGCGCTGATCGATCTCCTCGGTCGAGGGCAGCGAGGAGCCGTTGGCGAGGGGCTCGGAAGCGGTATAGCCGTAGCGGATGCCGGATCGGATCGCGACGTCGTAGACCGCGGGGGCGAGGCCGGACTGACAGTGCGAATGCAGCTTGACCGGAATCTGCCCGGCGGCCGCGACGACCGCGGGGAACAGGGTCTCGGCCCGCTTGGGTGTGAGCAGCCCGGTCGGATCCTTGATCGAGATGAAATCCGCCTTCAGGGCAACGAGCTCCCGGGTCCGCGCGACGTAGTAGTCGTCGGTATGGACCGGAGACAAGGTGTAGGTCAGCATCGCATTGACCTTCATGCCGGCTGCATGACCGGAACGTACCGAACTCTCGATGTTGCGGTTGTCGTTCAAGGCGTCATAGACGGTCAGCACCTCGATGCCGCGCCGGGCGAGCACATGCGAGTTCAGCTCGACGATGTCGTCCGGGAACAACTCGAAGGTGTAGAGACTTTGTCCCCGGGTCAGTCCGTCGCAGGGCGTCTCCAGGCGATCGCAGAGCAGGCCGACCCGGTCCCACGGGTTCTCGTGCAGGAAACGAACCGATACGTCGAAGACCGCGCCACCGAGAATATTGATGTAGGCATAGCCGACCTGGTCGATGCGCGACAGGATGGGGGTCATCATCTCGGTGGTCATACGAGTGGACCACAGGCACTGATGGCCGTCGCGCAAGGTGACGTCGATCAGCTCGAAGCGTGGGGCAGGGGCGTCGCCCGGTTTCGCACTTGGGCCCGTATTCGTGATGTCTGTCATTTCTGGTCCCTCAGGAATTCTTCCACGTAGCGGGTATGCACCTGCCCCTGGGTGAAGGCGTCACTCTGGAGCATCTGGAGGTGAAAGTCGGTGGTCGTCTTGATGCCGTCCAGGTGCAACTCGCTCAGCGCACATCGCATGCGGGCGATCGCCTCTGCACGATCGGCGCCATGGACGATGAGCTTCGCGATCAACGAGTCGTAGTAGGGTGGGATGCGATAGCCGGAGAAAACATGGGTGTCGACCCGCACGCCCGGACCGCCCGGAAAACGTGCCGAAGTGATCATGCCCGGGTGGGGCATGAAATCCGCGTCCGGATCCTCTGCGTTGATGCGGCATTCGATCGCGTGCCCGCTGAGCCGGATATCATCCTGGCTGATGCTCAGCCGCTCGCCCCGCGCGATCCGGATCTGCTCCTTGACGATGTCGATGCCGGTCACCATTTCGGTCACCGGATGCTCGACCTGGATACGGGTATTCATCTCCATGAAGAAGAAATCCCCGCTTTCCTGGTCGAGAATGCACTCGATCGTGCCTGCGCCCACATAGCCGACATGTCGGCACAGGCGCACCGCAGCGTCTCCGATTTGCTGTCTGACCTGGTCGTCCAGCACCGGTGACGGGCTCTCTTCGAGCAGCTTCTGATTCCGTCGCTGGATCGAGCAGTCTCGCTCGCCCAGATGCAGCACATTGTCTCCGTCGGACAGGATCTGGATCTCGATGTGGCGAATCTTGCGAAGATAACGCTCTACATAGATCGCATCGTTGCCGAACGCCGACTTTGCCTCGCGTGCCGCACTCTGGAACTGGGAAACCAGTTCGTCCGGGTGTTCGACGATGCGCATGCCACGTCCGCCACCGCCGGCACTTGCCTTCAGCATGACCGGGTAGCCGATCAGGTCTGCGATCTGGCGAGCATGTTCGGCATCGGTGACCGTTCCCGGTGATCCGGGCGTGGTCGGGACACCGGCCTCCTCCGCCATGCGCCTGGCGGTGGCCTTGTCGCCCATCAGCCCGATCACGCGCGACGAGGGACCGATGAAGACAATCCCCTCGTCCTCGCACAGGGCCGCGAATGATTCGTTCTCGGACAGGAAGCCGTAGCCCGGATGGATGGCGTCGGCCTTCATGGTCTTGGCAGCAGACAGAATGAAGTCGGCTTTCAGATAGCTCTGGGCCGACGGGGCCGGGCCGACACAAACCGTATGGTCGGCCAGTCTCACCGCGAGGCTGTCCCGGTCGGCGTCGGAATGGATCTGGATGGTTTCGATGCCGAGCGCGCGGCAGGCGCGGTTGATCCGTACCGCGATCTCGCCCCGGTTGGCGATCAGGACACGCCGGAAGTGATGTTGTACTGGCATCCCGTTCCCCTCAGCGGGGTTCGATAACGATCAGAGGCTGGCCGTACTCGACCGGCTGCGCATCGTCGACCAGAACCTCGACCACCTTGCCGGCGCACTCGGCCTTGATCGTGTTCATCAACTTCATTACTTCGATGATGCACAAGGTCGAACCGGCGGCGATCTCCTGCCCAGGCTCGACGAAGGGTGCCGCGCCAGGTTCCGGGCTGCGGTAAAAGGTGCCAACCATGGGCGAGTTGATCGTGATGCCCTTGTGCTCGGTTGTTGCAGCCGGCGTATCTGGCGGTGACGCGGGTTTGAGGGGCTCGGCCGCGGGGGTCGGGTCGCGGGTGGGCTGCGGCGCAGCAGCTTGCTCGACAGAGGGGCCGGCGATCGGGGGCGTCGGCAGCGCCCCTGTTCCGCGACGCAGTTCGATTTCCAGATCGCCGCTGCGGAAGCGCATCTCATTGAAGGAAGAACTGGACTTGATCAGTTCCACCAGGTCGACCACGTCCTGGAAGCTGGGGCCGCTCGCACTCATGTTGTCTCCTCGTTTAGGTGCTCGCTTGTTTCGTTAAGCGAACTTTTAATTTCATTTAACGAAATAATTGCACAGCTTTGTTTGAATTGCAATAATGAAATCTGTTGTATCGAAAAACGAAATTACGATCGGATAACAGTCATGGAGTCCGTCGCAAGGAGACCTCAATGAGTCAGCCTGTCATCATCACCGCCGCGATCACCGGTGCCATCCCACGGAAGAAGGACAATCCTGCGGTGCCGATCACGCCGCAGGAGCAAATCGAATCGACCCATGAGGCCTACGAGGCCGGTGCGTCCTTGGTCCACATCCATGCCCGGGACGAGGACGAGTCGCCTAGCTCGAACCCCGAACTGTTCGCGGCCGTGCAGGAGGGTGTGCGCAAACACTGCCCCGGCATGATCATCCAGTTCTCGACCGGCGGACGGGGGCGGGATCAATCCGCGCGCGGCGCCATGCTCGGACTCAATCCCGATATGGCCTCGCTGGCGACCGGGTCGGTGAACTTTCCGAACGGCATCTATGAGAATCCGGCGGACTTCGTCGAAGGTCTGGCCGGGACCATGCAGCGCAATGGAATCAAGCCCGAGATCGAGGTGTTCGATCTGGCGATGCTCTACAGCGCACTTGGCCTGGTCAAGCGGGGCCTGGTGGCGGCACCGCTGCATGTCCAGTTCGTGCTCGGCATCAAGAACGCCTTACCTGCACGTCGTGAGGTGTTCGACTTCCTGCGTTCGGAGCTGTCCACACTGATGCCCGAAGCGACCTGGGTGGCGGCCGGGATAGGGCGTCATCAATGGGAGGTGAATCAATGGTGTCTGGAAACAGGCGGGCATTGCCGAACCGGACTGGAGGACAACCTGATGTTCGAACCGGGTCGGCTGGCGAGCAGCAATGCGGAACTGGTCAAACGGATCGTCGATGTCTGTGAGCGCTACGACCGGCATCCGGCCTCGGTGGGTGAGGCCCGCGCACTGCTCGGCTTGCCGTCGGCGCCCTGATGACGGCGTTTTGATCCGTTACCGTACGCGCTTTTGTGGAAAAAACGCCCTGCGCAGTCGTCTCCGACCGCGCAGGGCGAGTCATGATCAGGCCAGATCGAAACGATCTGCGTTCATGACCTTGGTCCAGGCCGCCACGAAGTCCTTGACGAACTTCTCTTGGTTGTCGTCCTGGGCATAGACCTCGGCATAGGCGCGCAGGATCGAGTTGGAGCCGAACACCAGATCGACCCGGGTCGCGGTCCATCTGGTGGCACCGCTCTTGCGCTCGACGATGTCGTAGCTGTTGCGGCCGGTCTGTTTCCAGGTGTAGGCCATGTCGGTCAGATTGACGAAGAAGTCGTTGGTCAGCGCCCCGACGCGGTCGGTGAAGACGCCGTGCTGGCTGCCGCCGTGGTTGGCGCCGAGCACCCGCATGCCACCGATCAACACCGTCATCTCGGGTGCCGTCAGGCCGAGCAGTTGGGCGCGGTCGAGGAGCATCTCCTCGGGCTGGACCACGTAGTCTTTCTTCTGCCAGTTGCGGAAGCCGTCGTGCACCGGCTCGAGCACCTCGAAGGACTCGACGTCGGTCTGCGCCTGCGTGGCGTCACCCCGACCCGGGGTGAACGACACCTCGACATTGAAGCCGGCCGCCTTGATCGCCTGCTCGAGGCCGACGTTGCCGCCCAGCACGATCACGTCGGCGACGCTGGCGCCGGTGTCGGCGGCGATCTTCTCGTACGCCGCGAGCACCTTGGCCAGGCGAGCCGGCTCGTTGCCTTCCCAGTCCTTCTGCGGGGCGAGACGAATTCGCGCACCGTTGGCGCCGCCACGGTAGTCCGATTGACGGAAGGTACGGGCGCTGTCCCAGGCGGTGGACACCATGTCGGAGACCGACAGGCCTGCGGCGGTAATCTTCGCCTTGACCGCGGCAACATCGTAGTTCTTGTTGCCGGCGGGCACCGGGTCCTGCCAGATTAGGTCTTCGGCGGGGACTTCGGGGCCGATGTAGCGGGCCTTCGGGCCCATGTCGCGGTGGGTCAGCTTGAACCAGGCGCGGGCAAACACCTCGGTGAAGTAGGCCGGATCCTTGTAGAAGCGCTCGGAGATCTTGCGGTACTCCGGATCCATCTTCATCGCCATGTCGGCGTCGGTCATGATCGGGTTGTGACGAACCGACGGGTTCTCGGCGTCGACCGGTTTGTCCTCTTCCTTGATATTCACCGGCTCCCACTGCCAGGCACCGGCCGGGCTCTTCTTGAGCTCCCAGTCGTAGTTGAGCAGCAGGTGAAAGTAGCCGTTGTCCCACTGGGTCGGGTTCGTCGTCCACGCGCCTTCCAGGCCGCTGGTCACCGCGTTGCTGCCGACGCCGCGGGTCGTGTGGTTGTTCCAGCCCAGCCCCTGCTCCTCGATGCCGGCACCCTCCGGAACGGGGCCGAGGTTGGCGGCGTTGCCATTGCCATGCGCCTTGCCCACGGTGTGACCCCCTGCGGTCAGCGCGACCGTTTCCTCGTCGTTCATCGCCATGCGGGCGAAGGTGACGCGCACGTCGTGAGCGGTTTTCAGCGGGTCGGGTTTGCCATCGACGCCTTCCGGGTTGACGTAGATGAGGCCCATCATCACCGCGGCCAGCGGGTTCTCGAGGTCACGCTCGCCGTAGTAGCGGCTGTTGGGGTTGTCGGTTGGGGCGAGCCACTCCTTCTCGGACCCCCAGTAGATGTCCTTCTCGGGGTGCCAGATGTCGGCGCGGCCGAAACCGAAGCCGAAGGTCTTGAGGCCCATGGACTCGTAGGCGACGTTGCCGGCGAGAATGATGAGGTCGGCCCAGGAGAGCTTGTTGCCGTACTTCTTCTTGATCGGCCACAG
>JAUVVG010000098.1 GCA_030604735.1 Azoarcus sp. | reverse complement strand
TCGCGGATCATGATCTGTGGCAACCCCGACATGGTGCGCGACACCCGCTCGACCCTGAAGGAACGGGGCTTCGCCCTCGCGCGACGTGAAAAGACCGGTCAGATGGCGGTCGAGAACGCGTTCTGACAATCTCGTCCCAGACGGCCCAGGTCAAGCGTATCGCACAGGGACTTTGTCCGCGGAAATGGGGACAGACGCATCCTCCCGAACATCGCAGAATACCCATGCAATCCGGAACCAATACCGGAGCAGCGTTATTCACCCGAGGAGGAATCATCATGAAACCCACAACGCGAATCCGACTGACCATCGCAGCGACTTCCATCCTGCCGCTCGTCGCCCAGGCAGCGCCCGACCTGGACACGCTGACAACCACCGAAGCTGCAGCCGATCTCTGCGCCGGCAAGTACTCCAGTGAGACGCTGGTACGAGCAATGCTGGAGCGCGCTTCCGCCCGTACAGATCTCAATGCCTTCATCACCCTGGATGAAACCGGCGCCTTGTCTGCTGCTCAGGCTATCGATGCGGCGCGCACCATCGGAAACTGCAGGCCGCTGGAAGGGGTGCCGGTTGTCATCAAGGACAACATCGAAGCTGCCGGCATGCCGACTACGGCCGGCACACCGGCACTGAAGAACTACATCCCACAGGCTGATTCACCAGTCGTTGCCCGGCTGCGCGACGCTGGCGCCGTCATTCTCGGCAAGACCAACATGCACGAACTAGCCTTCGGTATCAGCGGCTACAACACTGTCTTCAAAAGCGGCGACGAACCCGGCGTACGCAACGCCTACGACCCGAGCAAGATCGCAGGCGGCTCATCTTCGGGCAATGGTGCCGCCATCGGCGCCCGCATCGTCACTGCCGGTCTTGGCACAGATACTGGCGGATCAGTTCGCATTCCCTGTGCGCTCAATGGTTGCGCATCGCTTCGCCCGACGGTCGGTCGTTATCCGCAGCAGGGCATCGTTCCGATCTCACGCAGCCGCGATACCGCCGGCCCAATGGCCGCGTCCATGGAAGACGTGGCGCTACTTGACCGAGTGATCGCCGGGGGTGACGAGATCATGGCGGCCGATTTGTCCAAGGTACGCGTCGGCGTGGTCGGCGCCAAGCTTGCCAACCTTGACGTCGACACCAAGGCGGCCTTCGACGACGCCCTCGGGATAATGAAAGCAAACGGCGTGACGGTCGTGGAGGTGGAAATGCCAGGACTGATGGATCTGAATGCTGCCATCGGCTTCCCTCTCGCGCTTTTCGAGGCATACGATGACATGGTGCATTACCTCGATTCGAGCGACTCCGGCAAGACGATCCACGAGCTGGCTCAGCACATCGCGAGCCCCGACGTTAAGGGAACGTACGACGGCCTGGTGATTCCGCGCAAGCTCCCCGGACCGGACAACACCCTGGTAGACGCCCAGCCGGCCTATGAAGCTGCAATGACGACAAGCCGTCCTGCACTGCAGGCACTCTACAACGACACCTTCAGCAGACACACGCTCGATGCCCTCGTCTTCCCGACGGTGCCGGTCGTGGCAATCGACGCAAATCCGGATTCAAGCAGCGTCGACAATTTCGTCATGTACATCCAGAACACCGACCCAGGTAGCAACGCTGGCCTTCCGGGTCTTCAGATCCCGGCTTCCCTCGGAGCCAGTAGTGGACTGCCCGTGGGACTCGAGCTTGATGGCCCGGCTGACAGCGACCGAAAACTGATCGCGATCGGCCTGGCGCTGGAGGGTCTGTTTGGACGTCTGCCCGCCCCGTCCCGTTAGAGGTGTCGCATCCGGTCAGCCACCGTTGAGGCGGCTGACCGCAGCAGCCACCGCGCTTCGGCGCTGCACGCCAAGTTTGTCGAAGATCCGCTTCAGATAGGTGCGCACGGTTGATTGCTCGATGCCGAGGCGCTGCGCGATCTGCTTGTCCGTGTAGCCCTCGCCGACCATCGTCGCGACTGCCTGTTCTCGCGGCGACAAGCCCGATCCGTCTGACCAATGCGGCTCCACACTTGGTGCCGCGCGCAGCAAGGCACGATGCAGCGCGCCTGTGAAAGCCGGTTCAATGAGCCGCAGCACGTCGAGTGTATGCGCATCGAAGTTGTCACGTCCTTTGCCTCGCCAAATTCTCAGGTCGCCGATGTGGCGACCCGCGACATAGCTATAGGCATTCACACCCCAATGCAAACCGTCACGGGCGAGAAAGTCGTTGAAGAACTCGGTACGTATCAGTTCTCGCTGCGGCATCACCTGGGTCACCAGCGTCGGCACGCGTTTTGCCTGAAGCTCGTAGGTGATGGGATCGCGAAACTGATAATAGGCTTCGTAAGCCCTCAGGTTGCCTTCGTCCATATTGATCGTGACCGGGCAACCGAAACGTCCACTCGCCTCGTCCCATACGTAGGAGGCGAAATAGTCGGCACGCAGTAGATCAAGCAGCGCATGACCGACCCGCGCACGAATTTCGTACTCGCGCGTATCCTCGGCCAACAGGCCAAGGATGCGCGTGAGACTGCGGCATTCAGAGACACTCAGGTGCATGAAGTGCAGTCTAGGTTGGCCGCAGTCCAAAATCCAGGGTGCAGCCCCTGAGTGCGCCACCTTGAGACCTGGTCGGGAATCACGGCGGTCAGCGAGATGGCGAAAGCCGGCGTGCCCACTCCACTCAGAGACCAAACGGTCGCGGCGTTCCGCAGCTCCAGCACTGGGCAAACTGACCCTCGATCGCCTCGCCGCAGCACTCGCAAACCCACTCCGGGCCTGGCGGAGCCTGCTCCGCCTCGCGGATGATGGTCCGGGCCATTTCGGCACTCTCGCGCTCGTCGATCCAGATCTGTGGCCCAGCCTCGATAAAGGGGATGTCGCCCACCGCCCCAGAAAGAAAAGTGTTGCGCACTTCGACGCGGATACCGGCCGAGCGCAGCAGGTTGGCCTTGTGTTGCGCCTCAAAGATGTCGAGGCAGCGCAGGAAAAGCTTCACTCCGAGTCCGCCGGTTCATCGGGCGCATCGAGAACGATGGTCACCCGTTTGTTGCGCTTGCCCTCGGAACGGATCTTCGTGACCCGCGCCCGTCCGATCTCGCCAGTGCGCTTAAGGTGCGTACCGCCACAGGGCTGCAGATCCACGTCAGCGATACGCATGGTACGCACCGTACCCTGTCCGCGCGGAGGTTGCACCGACATGGTCTTGACCAGGCCGGGATTGGCGTCGAGGTCAGCCTCGCTGATCTCGCCGGGCTCCACCGCATCATCACGCGCGATCAAGGCATTCAGACGACTCTCGATATCGGCGGCATCGAGCCTGTCCATGTCGATGTCGAAATCCAGATGCGCCTTGTCCGCGCCCATGCGCCCGCCGGTAACCGGCGCAGCGACCACTGCACACAGCAGGTGCAGCCCGGGGGGCGAGCGCATGTGGGTCGAGCGGCGAGGCCCGTCGATCGCAGCGGTCACCCGGGTGCCGCGTGCGAGCGCACCGGTATCGCCTTCGACACGATGGACGATGGTGCCCCCATTGCCCTTGATGGTATC
>JAUVVG010000054.1 GCA_030604735.1 Azoarcus sp. | reverse complement strand
TTTGCGTCTGGGCCGCGGGGTGTGGGGGGGGGCGGGGCCCGCGCGCCCCCCCCACCGCTATGACTTCACTTACTATTGCGCAGCGTTCACGCTCGCTGTGAGACGTCCTTCGTTTCTCCGCTTATAAGTCTCCCATGCCGTAGCCACAATTACGACCAACAACCCAAGCATCGTCACCAACAGCCCTGGAGAGAGGAGAATCGCAGCCCCGATGAGCCATGCGGGGCGCGACAGTCGCGACCTGGATTTGAGTTGCAACGCAGCTGCAAAGGCAACAATGGCGATAATCGCGACAGCGATTTCGAGCACCACGCTCCCCCACGCGCCTGACATCATGATCTCGGGCCGGTATATGAAGAGATAAGGCACGATAAATCCAGCTGATCCTAGCTTCAATCCAAGCATCGAAACCGTCCAGACAGGCGCCTTTGCGACAGCAGCGGCCGCGAAGCTCGCCAATGAGACAGGCGGTGTGATTGCCGACATGCTGGCGAAGTACAGTACGAACAAGTGGGCAGCCATCGGATCTACCCCAAGACGCGTGAGCGCAGGAGCGACTACAGCGCCCGTGATCGCATAGGCCGCCACGGTCGGCAAACCCATGCCGAGCACGATAGTCACTAACATCGCCAACACTAGCGTCAAGAGCAGACTGCCACCGGTAATCGAGATGATGACCATCGCGAGCTTCAACCCCATTCCGGTGAGGTTAAGTACGCCCATTATTATCCCTGCAGTCGCGCACGTCGCCGCGATCGGAAGTATATTTCCTGCGGCGTCCATTGCAGCCTTTGTCGCAACCCGAAAACCAATTCGCGTCTTCGGGTTGAACCAGCTTACGAAAAGCGTGGCTGCGATACTGTAGAGGCCAGCCAGGATGATCGAGACTTTCAGGAACAGCAGAGAAACGATGAGCACCAGTGGCGGAATAAGAAAATACAACCCAGTGATTAGAGACTTGCGATCAACGCTGAGTTCGTCCGATACGACACCGCCGATGCCGAGGTTTACCGCTTCGAAGTGCGCCATCATGAAAACCGCAAGAAAGTACAGGAGTGCGGGTACGGTCGCAGCAATAATGATGCTCGTGTACGACATCCCCGTCATGTCGACCATCAGGAATGCTGCTGCTCCCATCACCGGCGGCAAGATTTGCCCTCCTGAAGAAGACGCCGACTCGACCGAAGCGGCCATTGAAGGCGTATACCCGGCTCGCTTCATGAGGGGAATCGTCATTGATCCGGTCGCGACGACATTACCTGCCGATGTACCGTTGATCATCCCAAAGAACCCACTCGCGACGATTGCAACCTTGGCAGGCCCCCCGCGCGAGCGACCGGACAAACTCATCGCAACCTTGATCAGGTAGTCTCCTGCCCCGGATGCCATCATCAAAGCGCCGAAAAGCACGAACAAGTAGATGTACGTGGCCGAAGATCCCAACGGGATGTTGAAAAGACCGTTCGTCGTGTAAAGATAGGTCACCAATCGCTCGAAACTGTAGCCACGGTGAGCGAACTCGTCCGGCAGCAAATTGCCGTACAACGCGTAGAGAATCGCGACAAGAGCCAGAATGAAAATCGCATTTCCCGTGGTTCTACGAGTAACCTCGAGGATCCCCAACAATGTGATCGTAGCGATAACGACATCCATGCGTTTTGGAAACACACCGCCGCGCAACTCGATACCGTGCATGTCTATCGTCATGTAGACCGCTCCGAGTACGACGGCTGCGGCTACGATGGGCGAAGACCAGCGAATCCACCCGCTTTCGAACCTCAGGCTCATCAAGCACCCGAACACCACCAGTCCTGCGATGTGCCATGTCCGGAAAATCAGGGGTGGCAGGGGTTCAATTGCAAGCGCATAGAAATGAAATGCGGCAATCGCGATGGCTACCAGTGCCATCGTTATGCTAAGCACGTTTTGGCCGGATACTCGGCCTCTTGGGAATACGGGCATGACGGTCTCCACTCGCTCCCTGGATCAAACGTCACGGCCCCGCGCTCGCACCATCGAGCGGGGGCCGGACAGCAGGTTAAGGGACGAGCCTCTCCGGAATCTCTACACCTTGCTCTCGGTAGTAGCGGAGCGCACCCGGATGCAGAGGAATTGTCAGCTTATCAATGTTTTCAAACGAAACATCAGCCGAAGCGCGGTGGGTTTCCATCAATGTCGCATGATTGTCGAATGCAGCTTTAACGATATTGTAGACAACATCGTCTGGCATATCCTTATTGCCCACGACGAAGTTCCACACCGTCAGAGTGGGCTGATCCTCCTTGACTGCCTCATAAGTACCCGCTGGCACTACCCCAGTGCTGAAGTAGGGGTACTTCTCAATGAAGGAAGCGCTGATGTCAGGGGGAAGGGTTATGAGATGAATGCCGTGCGTCGACTCTGTTTCAGCGACCGCTGGATGTGGAAGTCCGGCCGTCGTCAGCGCAACCTGGACCTGGCCATCACGCAGTTGATTCACAATATCCGAGAAACCGGCGTTGATCAGGCGCGATGGCTGAACGCCGGAATGATCGTACACCTTGCGTCCGTAGGTGTCTGGCGTACCGCCCCGCGGCCCCATCGCAACTGTCTTGCCGGCGAGGTCGGCGAATGTTTCAATCCCGGAACCTCTCACCGACCACCAGGTGAAATAACTCGGAAACATGGGGAGAATGGCGCGGACGTTGTCGAGCTTCTGACCCTCTGACCATTCAAGCCCATGGAAACCCTCATACGCCGGCGCTGCCGTAGCCAGGCCAAGCTCAAGTTGTCCAACATTGACCAGTTGCATGTTGTGTAGCGGCCCGCCAGTGACCTCGACATTCGCGTTGAAACCTTCTTTGCTCAGCGCACTCGCAAGCCCTGAGGCCCAAACATAGTAAGTACCCCCGACCGATGCGGCGCCAATTGTCACGTTCTGCTGCGCATGGGCGACCGACATCACACCCGTGGCGAGTACCGCCGCCAGCACCGTCTTCATAGTTCCCTTCATGACTGTCTCCTCTTGTTGTGCACCTATACCCGTAGCGATGGCAACCACTGTTCGCCTCCAGCCATCTCTTTCGGTACGTCTAATATTGCGACTTTCAATACTAACGTGTCAACACTTTAGTATTCTTGCGTGTAAACTTTCCTGATCTGCAAGTATTTGCCAATGCTCTACCAACGGGATGAGCGATGTCTGCGCGATAGTGAAACGTGGCAACAAAAAGCGAAACCAAGTTGGTTGGTACGCACCAACTCAGCTTACGGATGCCTCGATATCCAAGGCCCGTTTCCGATCGAGAAAGTCGGCTACGAATCCGGTTGTCACCCCACCCTCTCGGAACTCCGGATCGGTGAGAACCCGCCTCAGAAAATGAACGTTGGTGTCTAGCCCTTCGACCTGCAACGCTCCGAGCGCCCTTGCCAGGCGCTCTCTTGCATCGTCGCGGCTAATGCCGTGGGCTATGAGCTTCGCGACAAGCGGGTCATAGAACGCCGTGACACGATCTCCGGCGCGTACACCCGTATCTACGCGTAGCGTCGAGTTTTGCTCGGGCCAATCCACCTTCGATAGCAAGCCGGGAGCCGGAAGAAAGTTCTTTTCGGGCCGCTCCGCGTAGAGCCGGCATTCGACTGCGTGCCCAAGGCATACGATTTTGTCCTGGTCAATCCTGTCGAGCTGGCCCAGGGCATGCTGGATCTGCCACGAGACAAGGTCGACGCCAGTAATCATCTCCGTCGCCGGGTGCTCCACCTGAATTCGGGTATTCATCTCCAGAAAATATGCCTGGCTGCGCTCATTGTCGTAGATGAACTCAACGGTACCAGCACCGCTGTAGCGCTGATGCCGGACTAATGCAAGCGCGGCACGCTGCAGTTCTTCCCGAACGACTTGCGGCAGGTCCGGAGCAGGGGCTTCTTCGATGATTTTTTGGAACCGGCGCTGTACCGAACAATCCCGGTCGAAGAGATGCACGCCAGAGCCGTCACCGAAACCGAATACCTGCACCTCGATGTGGCGAGAGCTGCCTACGTAGCGCTCAAGGTATACACTTGAATCGCCGAAAGCCTTATCCGCCATCGACTGCGTCGACTCGACAACGGCTTCGAGTTGGTGAGGTTCGTCGACACGCCTCATGCCGATCCCCCCACCGCCCGCAGCAGCCTTTACCAGAAGCGGAAAACCGACTTGCTCGGCCGCGGCCCGTAGCCCGTCGGTCTCACCTCCTTTAAAACGAACGCTACCCGGCAATACTCTCACCCCGGCGGTTTCAGCGATCGACCTTGCTCGCTCTTTATCTCCCATGTCGTCAATCGAGCTTGGTGCGGGCCCCACCCACACCATACCGGCTTCCAGGACTAAGCGCGCAAACCCGCTGTTCTCGGCCAGAAATCCATAGCCTGGATGGATTACGCCTGCGCCCGAACGTCGCGCGGCTTCAAGAATCGCATCGGACTTGAGATAGCTGTCTCGCGCCGGGGCAGGGCCGATCTCGATCGCTTCGTCGGCGAGTTCGACATGCAATGCCCCGCGATCCGCCTCCGAGAAGACCGCGACGGTCTTCAACCCAAGCCTCCGGCAACTCCCGATGATCCGGCAGGCAATTTCCCCGCGATTCGCAATCAGTACTTTATCCCTCGAATTCATAGCTTCCTCCTCTCCATGGTTCTTAAGCATTCAAGACCGCGTTCATTAGCGTGAGTAACAGGGTCCCTGTTGCGGCAAACAGACCGACAAGCGCCAAGTTGCGTCCGAGGATCATCTCCCTGCGCGATAGCCTGAGCATATTGGTCGCGACCATCAAAATAAGACCAGCCACCGCGACCATTGCCCCGCAGGCCCAGCCCAGCATGACGGCCCCAACGATCGACAGGTCCGCAAGCCCGCTCTCGGGAACTGCGAACACCGCCAACAACACCGAGCCGGTAACGATTGGATGAATACCCGCGACCCCCCCAAGAATCATTCCGCCCACGATGATCGAAATCAGTAGCAGCGCAGGCAGTTCAGGGGCCAAGATACTCACCGTCAACAGTTCAACCGTCGGACTGAACTTCATGACTGTCGCAAGAGTGAAGGCGAGAGCGACGATCGAAACCTCGGCGCCAATGAGGTTGAGACTCGCCCGAGTAGAAGCGACGACACGCGGTCGGTTTGACGCCGGTTGGCGCAATAGCAGCAGCAGGGCCAATGGCGGCAAGGTCAGGCTAACGGCCTGCAGTGTCGAGAACTGTGTCGTACTTACGACCAGTAGCACCGCCCCGACGGCCATCGCTACAACCGGAATGACCGGCTGCAATGCCGTCGTGGCGCGGTAAATAACTCTGCCCTTGTCTGGAATGCCCAGTAGCGCCAAGGCGAGTAATACCCCTGCGCTCGCAAGAGCCGCGCCGATCAGCATCGTCTGCCATAAGGGCACTTGAACCATGAATGCGGAAACCACGGCGATCGCGACAAACATCGGCGACCATAGGAGCGACAATGACAAACCGGAAACAACAGCGAGCGCCATGCTGCGGCGAACTTCTGCCTTCTCGGCCGACGCCATTGCCGGCTCCATCACCGCCAAGGCGCCGACGCTCAATGCTGCACCAAGCACATGTGAGCCCACCAGAATCCAGCCGGGTTGCTGTGCAGGTGGTGCCTCGCTGACCAGTTGCCGGTAGACCCTGACGTGTCTGTCCCCGACGACCACGTGACGCAACAGGTAGACCGCCGGAAGAAACGCTGCAAAGACCATCGAACTGAAAAGCCCCCTCTCCAGCCCCTCCCAGACACCATCGAGGACGAGCAAGGTGACTATCGCTCCGATGAGCACCGTTGCAAGCGCCTTGTTCCCCCAAGTACTTGAAACCAGACCGAGCCCCATGTACAGACAGAACAGGAAGATCGTCGGAATCTGAAGCCAGGACAGGCCGAGCAACAGGTGCAGGAGCTCCAGTGGCCACAGGACCAGAAGCAGCCGTCCCGAGGCCAGTTTCAACGCCGAACGCAGGTCACCAGGCCGCCCCTCGGCGGGATTGAACGCGTTTGACAGCCATACAACGAACCCACGCTGTCTCATCGGACAAGCGATCCCTACGGTTGCACGCCGCAACGCGACCGGGGGCCGAGTCCTGCGCGCAGACGTGACTCGGCAAGGGCCACAAACTCGCAAAGGACCGGTCGCGTCTCCCTCGGGTCAATGATTTCTTCTACTGCGAATGCCTCCGCGGTGCGGAATGGTGACGCGTAGGGTTTCAGGTCCGCCTCTATCTCCTTCTCTTTGGCCACTGGATCGACAGCGGCTAGGATCTCTCGCCTGAAAGCCGCAGCAACCCCTCCCTCCACCGGCAACGAACCCCATTCAGCGCTCGGCCACGCGAGCTTGAGGTCAACGTCATTCTTGTTGCAAGTCGCCATGCCGGCCATGCCGTAGCACTTTCGAATAACCAGAGTGAGCGTGGGCACGCTGAGATTACCGGCGATGTATACCGCACGCATTCCCTCCCGCAGAGTACCCTCCTCCTCGGCCTTCATGCCGACCATGAAACCAGGCACATCGACGAAGAAAACCAGCGGGATATGGAAGGTGTCGCACAACTCCATGAAATGGATCTGCTTACGGGCCGCTTTGGCGTCGACTGCACCGCCATAAATCATCGGGTTGTTTGCAATGATGCCGACAGGCCGCCCATCCAAGCGGGCAAGCATGGTGATCACTGCCTTTCCGAAGGTTGGCTGAATTTCGAACTCCGAGCCCTTGTCGACAACCAGTCTAATGAGGCGATGCATGCTGTACGCCTGCATTCGGTTCTCGGGAACGATGGTCGCCAGTTGTGATTCGCAACGATCGACCGGATCGTCGCTCGCGATCACCGGAGGCATCTCCCACACGTTGCTGGGCATGAAACTGAGAAACTGGCGAATCTGCCTGAAAGCATCTTCCTCGCTGTCAGCCGCATTGTTCACCGATCCGGCGGTATCGACGGCGACCTTGGCGCCACCGAGTTTCTCCTTGTCCACCACCTGCCCGAGCGAACGCTTGACCACCGGTGGCCCGGCCGCAAAGATCTGGCTGGATCCTCGCACCATCACGGAGAAGTGCGAAAGGATTGCCCGCCCTGCCGGCCCCCCTGCGGCGGTACCGAGCACGGCGGAGGCCACCGGCACCGTGCCGAGAAGTCCGACCGAGCGCTCGAACCCGTGGACGCCCGGAAACACACTGTGACCACGACGCTTGATCGAGGTCACACTTCCGCCGGCACCATCGATGAGGTTGACGAGTGGCACCCGGTAATAGTGAGCAAGATCCTCGATAAACCCACCCTGGCCGCCCTTGCGCCGCGTGCTGCCAAACGTGGTTCCGCCGCGGACGGTGAAATCCTCCCCGCCAATCGCCACGGGGCGACCGTCGATTCTTGCGATACCCGCCACATACGGTGCTGGCGTCACCGATACGAGCCGGTTCTGCTCATCGTACTTACCTGTACCCGCGAGTGTGCCGATCTCCCGGAAGCTGCCCGGGTCGGACAACAGGGAAATCCGCTCTCGAACAGTCAGTCGGCCGGCCTTGTGCTGCCGCTCGACCGCTTCCGGCCCTCCCATCTGCAGCGCTTGCCCTCGCCGAAAGAGGAGCTCGTCCTCCTCGGAACGAGCCCCCTCGGCGGCACCCGGACTCACAGGACTACTCACGACTCGATCACGCATAGGACTTGATCCTCCTCTATCGAATCGCTGGGTACCACAGTGATCTCCGCCAGAACGCCACTAGTTGTCGCTTCAACCGGTATCTCCATCTTCATCGACTCAAGGATCATCAGCACGTCACCTTCCTCGACCCGATCACCCACGGTCCGCTCGATCTTCCAAACGGTTCCAGTCACAGGCGAAACAAGCTCGTTTCTTGACATTTTCACTCCTCTCCTTATTGGGTGATTTGGACTGCAAAAACTTAGAAAGTCGTTGGCCAGCTCGCAAGCGCGTGTTTGCCGATGCCACCGCTACGGCGCAATTCGTGAACTTCGAGCATGCGAATGAGGTGTTCGCGCGTCTTATTTGGGGGGATGACCGCTTGCACGGCGTACATCTCCGCCATATCCCAGACGCTGCTGTCGCGCTCCATCCTGGCGCGTAGTTCAGCCTGCTCCGCCTCGTCAACAGAACGTCCCCAACTCACGACCTGGACGGAGTAGGCCGGATCCATGAAACTGACCTCCGCGGTCGGCCACGCGATGACCTCATCCGAGTTGCGGCCGCCGCCCATGTTCAAATAAGCTTGGCCGTAGCTTTTTCGCATAATCACCGAGAGCTTCGGTACCGTGCACATTTGGAGCGCCGTCATGAAGTTCATGATCTTTCCAGGCGCCTTCATCCGCTCGCCTTCGACACCGATGACGAACCCCGGGGTATCGACAAGCAGGATGATGGGGATATTGAACGAGTCGCACATCACTATGAATCGCGTGATCTTCTCGCAACTCGGCACATCCATTGCTCCGGCCTTGCCCATGGGATTGTTCGCGACCACACCTACCGTGCCACCATTCAATCGCGCCAGACCCGTAACGGCGGCACGTCCGAAACTTGGCTTGAACTCGAAGAAACTGTTCGTATCCACGATCGCCTTGATGACCTTCCGAACCTCATAAACACGGCGTCGGTCCTGGGGCACAATCTCATCAAGTTTTCTGGCGCTCTCCTCCGAGCCGGCAGGCACAGCAGCACGGGGCGGGGGCTCGTTGTTGTGCGAAGGCAGATAGGACAAGAACTGGCGGATGAGATCGAGCGCTTCCTCGTCCGAATCTGTGATGCGGTCCACCAGCCCCGTCAATTCGCTATGCAACTTCCAGCCACCCAGATCCTCTGATTCCACCTTTTGGCCGATCGCCAACGATGCGAGCGCGGGACTCGCCACCGCGAGCACAGACCCCTTGCGCATGACAGTAAAATCCGACATGCACGCATACCACGCCGACGACCCGTAGCATTGCCCGAGCACAGCCGACGCCCATGGTGTTTCGCGGTTTCGCACATACTGAAGGGGATCGTTGCCCAAGAGAGTCCCCATCCCACGGGAACCCATGTTGTCGGGCATTCGGGCACCCGAAGACTCCCCGAAGAATACGAGCGGGAAGCCTCGCTCGGTCGCGACACGCTTTACGTGCCCGATCTTCTTCATGTTGGTCAGACTGCTTGAAGCCCCTTTAACCGTGAAATCGTTCGAGACAACCCCGACCTGCCGACCGTCCACGCGCGCAAAACCCGCAACCTTGCCATCAGCCGGCGTACTGTCTCGGTCCTCCGGTACAACCGAGGAAACTCCAAGCAACCCGCTTTCAATGTAGCTGCCCTCGTCGACGAAGTAGTCGATCCGTTCGCGTGCGTTAAGCAAGCCTGCAGCGCGGCGACGGGCAAGTTTCTCCGCCCCTCCCATTGCCAACGCACGTTGTTCGCGTGTCTCGAGCTCGGCGAAAAGCTGATTCAATGACATTTGTTAAGCCTCGTTGTTTACGTGGGCACCGCAAGTGCGCGCAGACTCTGAGCTCTGCTTGGCAGCACGATCGGCTGAAATAAAGGCGACACCTTCGCGTACGAGTGCATCGACCTCTGCGTGACTTAATCCGAGTTCGCCCATGAGAATTTCTGCCGTGTCCTGCCCGAGGTCATGCCCAGCCCATCGCACCGCTCCAGGCGTACATGACAGGCGGGGAACGACACCGGCCATTGCGACCGGGCCCAGGATGGGGTCTTCCGGCGACACGAGCATCTGCCGTGCCTGATAGTGCGGGTCGGCAAAGATGTCTTCGATCGTATAAATCCGCGCAGCCGGCACCGCGGCCTCATTGAGAAGCTGCTCTATCCTGACGAGCGGGAGGCTACGCGTCCATTGCGCGACAACCTCGTCGGTATCGTCCTCGTACCGGGATCGCGCCGTCGGCGTAGCAAAGCGGGGATCGTCCATGAGCCCGCTCCTACCCATTACGTCGACCAAGCGCTTGAATACCGACTGTGAGCCCGCGGTAATGTGAATGAATCGACCGTCGCCTGTCGGATAAAGCGAGTTTGGTGTGTGATTCGGAAGTCGAGGCCCCGCTCTCCGCGCGATTTCTCCGAGTTGCTGGAAGGCGGGAATATGCGGCTCCATGAAGCTGAACGCCGCTTCATAAAGCGCCGCATCGATGACCTGCCCTTTGCCGGTACGCCCACGCTCGACCAGCGCCAGCGATGCCCCGAAGGCGGCATAGAGCCCGGTAATGTAATCGGTCATCGATACGGCGACACGCGCAGGGGGACGATCAGGATCGCCGGTGATCTCGCGAAGACCACTGACTGCTTCGCAAACCACACCATAGCCGGGACGATCGCTATACGGTCCATCCTGACCGTAGCCACTTATTCGAACGAGAATCAGACCCGGGTTGTCAGTACTTAGCTGTTCGTAGCCCAAACCCCAGCGCTCCAGGGTACCCGGTCGAAAGTTCTCGATAACGATATCCGCCCGAACGCAGAGTTCGCGAGCGATCTGACGACCTTTTTCGCTGCGCAGATCTAACGAGGCAATTCGCTTGTTGCGCAAGATCGATGCGCCATACAACGAACGACCCTGCTTGCGCTTACCCATCGAGCGCACCGCATCTCCCTCTGGCTGCTCAATCTTGATCACGTCCGCCCCGAAGTCAGCCAACAGGCGAGCGCAGAAAGGGCCTGCCACGGTAGATCCCAACTCGACGACGCGACAGCCACGCAAGGGTCCAAAAGCCACGTCAAAGGGCGAAGCATTCGTTTTCTGTTCGATCACGTTCTCCTCCATCCAGTCCACCCACTACAGCAGGTATTTCCTGTATTTGAGAAAGCACTCGCGGGCACTGCGTATGTTCTCCCGCTTCAACGACTCGGCCTGGTACGCATCACCGGCTCTCATTGCTCGCAACACTTCCCGGTGCTGCGAAAGTCCTTGACTTGCACGCCCAGGAACTAACAAGAGTCGTCGTATAAGCACCTTGGTACGGTCATATAAGCCATCCAGTTGCGCCGAAAGAATTGGATTGCCCGCAGCGACAATACAACGCTCACGAAACTTGCCCAGACATTCCACATAAGCATCGAAGTCGTTGTCGGCCAGGGCCAACGCTGCTGGACCTTCGAAAATGTGGATGAGATCTTCCCAAGACTCCGGCGGAACCTTCTCCGTCGCCAGGCGAACGGCAAGCCCCTCGAGAACCTCTCTCACATCGAAAAGCGAACAAATTTCATCTGCCTCAAGTCGAGTAACGACCGCACCGCGATTGGGAATTCGTTCAATCAGTCCTCTCTCTTCCAACACACCAAACGCCTCGCGAACCCGCGGACGCGAGACGTCGAATTCATCCGCAAGATCAGCCTCCCGGAGCTTGGCCCCAGGAGGAAGATCGTGATCAACAATCCGCTTCCGAAGAATCTCGACAAGTTCGTCAAGCATTGTGCCCCTAGATGACAACTTGCCTCTTGTCCTTATTGTCAACATTTACATTTCACCCCTTTCTTGCGTTCATTATCAAACTTTAAATTCTTTTTTGTCAACAATTTAGAAATCCATCTTGAAACCTTTAATGCCAGCAAAAATTCCATGTAACGCATAGGATTGCTGCTCTCACTCCCAACGCGAACCCCTCGCCTATCTGGAATTGCGAGCCTTCTTAATTGTTGAGCTGCGTCGTAGTGACCAAACCGACCGCTTCTGGATCAAGCCAGCGGCGGCTACGCGCGACTTGAACGCCAGCCGAACTCTCGCCCCCCGAGAATCTAAGATGCGACACTCACGCCAAGGCATACACGCCAAGGCATACACGCCAATCGAGAGCGTTGGGATCGTCCTTGACTTCAGTGCGGATCAAGTGTTGAGCTGGCTGCTGAAGGGATTCGGCGACGGACAAACAACATCATCAAACGGCACGATCCGATGTGACGGCCCCGTGGCGGTAGTCACTCCCGCCTTCGAAACGCTGGCGACAATCAACGGTGCCGTGCACCGGAAACAGCTACACGAGATTCAGTACATCTCGCTCGCCTCCGGCAAGAGTACGCTCGCCATAGCGCCCGTAGTCCTAGCCCGCATTTCTCACAGCCTCAAGTTTTACCGTTGTGACCGGTTGTAATCCGGCGCACCAGCGTCTTGTCGTCGCGTTTCGAGCTCAAAGGCGACGGCTGGATGCTCGGCGGGGTGGAGTCTTGGCTCGATCAGTCGCTTTGAGCGACCGTTTGCGCGGATTTTGAGCGCAAGATCGCCTCGCGAGGACGTAGTCACGATCGATGAGTGGGGTGCGAGCAGGCCCAGGCAATCAGCCAGGCGCAAGCCTTGCCTGGGCAAGGCGCCAGGCGGTCTGAAACGGATGGCTGCTGGCCATGCTGATGTGGATGCGGTGCACGCTGATCTTGACCCGTGCGCCGATCTTGAGCAGTTTCAGTCGCAGACTCTCGCAGGTGGCATCGGTCAGTTCCGTGCCGGCCAGCCCGATACGCCGAAGCGCTTCGAGCATCACATAGGGGAAGGAGGCAAACCACAGCCGCATCTGATTGGCCCGCATCGTCGCCGTCGAGGTGCGATCAGCGAACAAGTGTAGCTGGCACTCCTTGATGCGGTTCTCCATCTCGCCGCGGGCGCAGTACAGCTCTTTGTAGCGCGCGCGATCTGGCCAGCGCTGAGCGTCCAGGCTGGTGACGATGAAGCGCGGATTGGCTTTGCCCGGCAGCTGTTCGGCCTTGCCGACGACCCGTCGGGCGCGCGACCAGCTGTCGCGGGTGCGGTAGGTGAAGTCGCGAAACCGCCGCGCGGGCTTGCCGGTCTGGGTGCATTCGTTTTGGGCCTCGCTCATCCCGGTTTAAATCTCAGCCTTGAGCCGATTATTCTTGGCCAGCCCGAAGACGAAGTCGATATGCTCTTCTTCGCACTAGCTCATCAAGGCATCGCGCGCAAAGCCCGAGTCGGCACGCAGCACGATGCGCACCTCGGGCCAGTGGCGGCAGATCTGGGTGATGATGCGCTCGTGCTCTTCAACATTGCCGGCTGAGGCATCCGTGTTGGCCCGGCGCAGCTTGGCCGCAAGCAGGTGTCGGCCGCAGAAGATGTACAGTGGCAGGTAGCAGTAACCGCCGTAGTAGCCATGGAAGAAGCGCCCTTCCTGCTGGCCGTACAGCGGATCGTCGGTGGCGTCCAGATCGAGGATGATCTCTTCAGGTGCCTCGTCATGCGCCTCGATAAAGCACTCGACAAACAGCGTCTCGAAGACCGCCGGATCGTGGGCGATCTTGTGATAGCGCGAACCGTCCTTGGTGCCGGAGGCATCTTCGAGCCGGTTCAAGGTCGATTTGCCCGCCAGCGGCTCGCAACAAGCTCGAATGCTGACAATTGCCCGAA
Source organism: Azoarcus sp. (assembly GCA_030604735.1). Classification (GTDB taxonomy): domain Bacteria; phylum Pseudomonadota; class Gammaproteobacteria; order Burkholderiales; family Rhodocyclaceae; genus Azoarcus_F. Next base: position 5,725 of record JAUVVG010000054.1, on the reverse strand, counting down.
ATCTCCCAGGCTCCCACCCCCAAGCGCCGAGAGCCTAAAAACCTCCGACAACTTGACTACCGCACCTACTCAACTGCAATGTCCACATTTATGTCGCCTATATTGCTTTCATTAATGAATAAAACGCATTACCATCGGCGCCCAAGCAAAAGTTTGTCGAAAGTGTGACTCTCAGGATATCCGTACAAACATGACATGCTCTGAACCATTGAAAACAGTTATCGACACAAGACCTCACTGCGCCTGTTGTGATCATTTAGTCTGCACTTAAACTCTCATACGCATATCGCAAACGTTTTGCGTTCGATAACTCACCTACAGCCACGAATCTAACGGCATGAACTCAAGGGTTCGCATATCGCATCAATGTCCTGAAGCGAAGCGCACAGAGAATGCTTGCCAGCTGGCACAGCATGAAACCACTCGAATGCAGGCGCATCATGATGACCATCGTTATGAGCACTCATGAAGATAATCCCTCCCCCAGCCACCTGAAGACCCTGAGCACGGGCGAATAGCGCTGGGTAGCTTGAACGGAGTCATCCCGGAAATCGGGGCGACAGTCAGCGCGGTGATCGCTTGCGACATCGTGAAGGTGGTTGCCAGATTCAAAACCGGCACGGATGAAGGATTTGCAGCCCCTGAAGCGTCTAAAAACACGACCACCAGCGATGCGATGGTGCCCTTACACATTCACGATATCTCGAGCTCCGCCGCGGCCATTATCTTGCTGGCTCCGCTGGTGCTGGGCGTCATCCTCGGCCCACTGGCCGAGCGCTATTTCCTGACTTCGCTCGCCAACTACAACAACGACCTGACGATCTTCTTCACCCGTCCGATCAGCGCCTCGATTCTGGCCTTCGCCGCGGTGTTCGTCTCGTGGGCGCTGGTACCGGAGTTGTTGAAGCAGCTCAGGAAACTGCGCCGGGATGTGGATCGCACCGCCTGAGTGCAAACAGGCGCCACGACAATCACCCTGCCGCCACGGCGGCAGGGCAACGCCAAGAGAGAGATGATGGAAGCTACGCTCAAGCAATACAGCCGCCCGGTGGACGAAGTGGCCGAGGTCAAGCACACCACCTGCTACATGTGCGCCTGCCGCTGCGGCATCCGGGTGCATCTGCGCGACGGCGAGGTCCGCTACATCGACGGCAACCCGGATCATCCGCTCAACAATGGCGTGATCTGCGCCAAGGGCGCCTCCGGCATCATGAAGCAGTACTCGCCGGCCCGGCTGACCCAACCCCTGCTGCGTCGTCCGGGCAGCGAGCGCGGCGCGGGCGAATTCGACCCGATCAGCTGGGAGGATGCCTTCACGATGCTGGCCGAGCGGCTGGGCCATATCCGCGCCACCGATCCGCGCAAGTTCGCGCTGTTCACCGGCCGCGACCAGATGCAGGCGCTGACCGGCATGTTCGCGCGTCAGTTCGGCACGCCCAACTATGCCGCGCACGGCGGCTTCTGCTCGGTCAATATGGCGGCCGGCATGATCTACACCATCGGCGGTTCGTTCTGGGAGTTCGGCGGGCCGGATCTGGACCGAGCCAAGCTGTTCGTGATGATCGGCACGGCCGAGGACCATCACTCCAACCCGATGAAGATCGCGATCTCCAAGTTCAAGCGGGCCGGCGGCAAGTTCATCTCCATCAACCCGGTACGCACCGGCTATTCGGCGATCGCCGACGAATGGATCGCGATCAAGCCGGGCACCGATGGTGCGCTGATCCTGGCGCTGATCCATGAACTGATCGCGGCCGGCCTGTACGATCGCGACTTTCTGGTCCGCTATTCGAATGCCGGCCAGCTGGTGTCGCGCAAGGCCGACAGCGACGAGTTCGGTCTCTTCGTCGAGGACAAGGAGAGCGACCCGATCAACCCGATGTACCCGCAGAACAAGCTGTGGTGGGACCGCTTCACCGATCGACCGGTGGCGACCCACAGCGAGGGCGCCGACCCCTTCCTGCTCGGCGACTTCACCCTGGCGGACGGCACCCCGGTGGCGCCAGCCTTCCAGTTGTTGAAGGAGCGCACCGAGGACTACACCGCCGAATGGGCCGCCGACATCACCGGCATCCCGGCCGAGACGATCCGCCGCCTGGCCTTCGAAATGGGGATCACCGCGCGCGACCAGAAGATCGAATTGCCGATCGCCTGGACCGACAGCTGGGGCAAGGAGCACAAGACGGTGCGCGGCAACCCGGTCGCCTTCCATGCGATGCGTGGTCTGGCCGCCCACTCCAATGGTTTCCAGACGATTCGTGCGCTCTCGATCCTGATGTCGATACTCGGCACCATCGACCGCCCCGGCGGTTTCCGCCACAAAGCCCCGTTCCCGCGGGCGATTCCGCCGAGCGCGAAGCCACCCTCCTCACCCGATGCGGTCAAGCCCAACACCCCTCTGGGCGGCATGCCGCTGGGCTGGCCGGCCAGCCCGGACGACTTGTTCGTCGACGACCAGGGCAACCCGGTTCGTATCGACAAGGGTTTCTCGTGGGAGGCGCCGTTGTCGGTGCACGGGATGATGCACAACGTGATCACCAACGCCTGGCGGGGTGATCCCTACCCGATCGACACCTTGCTGCTGTTCATGGCCAACATGGCCTGGAACTCGACGATGAACACGTCGGAAGTGCGCAAGATGCTGATCGACCGCAATGAGGACGGCGAGTACAAGATCCCGTTCCTGGTGGTCTGCGACGCGTTCCAGTCCGAGACCACCGCGTTCGCCGACCTGATCCTGCCCGACACCACCTATCTCGAGCGCCACGATGTGATGTCCATGCTCGACCGTCCGATCTCGGAGTTCGACGGCCCGGTGGATTCGGTACGCATCCCGGTGCTGCCACCCACGGGCGAGTGCCGCCCGTTCCAGGAAGTGTTGATCGAACTGGCGAGCCGGCTCAAGTTTCCGGCCTTCACCGGACCGAACGGCGAGCGCAAGTTCAAGGACTATCCGGACTTCGTCGTGAACTACGAAACCGAACCGGGTTCCGGCATCGGCTTCCTGGCCGGTTGGCGCGGGGTCAACGGCGACAAGGCGATGAAGGGCGAGCCCAACCCCCGCCAGTGGGACATGTATGCCAAGAACAACTGCGTCTTCCATCATGTGCTGCCGCCGTCCTACCAGTACATGCGCAACTGGAACCAGGGCTACATGGAGTGGGCGCAGCGGATGCGTATCCGTCGCTTCGCCGATCCGATCCTGATCAACATCTATTCGGACGTGCTGCAGAAGTTTCGCCTGGCCGCACAGGGCAAACGCAGCGGCAAGCAACCGCCCGATCACCTGCGCGAGCGGATCGAGACCTACTTCGACCCCCTGCCCTACTATTACGAACCGCTCGAATCGCAGATGACCGACGGCATCCGCTATCCGCTCAATGCGGTCACCCAGCGGCCGATGGCGATGTACCACTCGTGGGACTCGCAGAATGCCTGGTTGCGCCAGATCCATGCCCACAACTATCTGTACCTGAATCCACGCCTGGCCCAGAGCAAGGGCATTGCCGACGGGGACTGGATCTGGGTCGAATCGATGTGGGGCAAGGTACGCTGCATGTGCCGCTACAGCGAGTCGGTCGAACCGGGCACGGTGTGGACCTGGAACGCGATCGGCAAGGCCTCCGGCGCCTGGAACCTGACCGGCGACGCCAACGAGTCGCAGAAGGGCTTTCTGCTCAATCACCTGATCTCGGAGGAGTTGCCGGTGCAAGCCGACGGCAGGCGCCATTCTAACTCGGACCCGATCACCGGCCAGGCCGCCTGGTACGACGTCAGGGTCAACATCCGCAAGGCCGACGAGCCTGGCGACGACCATAGCTGGCCGCAGTTCGACCCGATGAAGAAGATCGCCAAGGCCGACAACACCCAGCGCCACCAGATGGCCTATCGCAAGACCGCAGGAGGACGGAAATGACCCAGCTTGCCCTCGTCATCGATCTCAACGTCTGTGTCGGCTGTCATGCCTGCGTCACCAGCTGCAAATCCTGGAACACCTCGGGTGCCGCGGGACCGCTCAGCGACCAGAACCCCTACGATGCCGACCCGACCGGCACCTTCTTCAACCGGGTGCAGACCTTCGAGGTCGGCGAGTTTCCGAACACCGAGACCGTACACTTTCCGAAATCCTGCCTGCACTGCGAGGAGCCGCCCTGCGTACCGGTGTGCCCGACCGGTGCAAGCTACAAGCGCGAATCGGACGGCATCGTGCTGGTCGACTACGACAAGTGCATCGGCTGCAGCTACTGCGCCTGGGCCTGCCCCTATGGCGCACGCGAACTGGACGAGTCCCGCCAGGAGATGAGCAAATGCACGCTGTGCGTGGACCGGATCGACAACGAACTGCTGCCACCGCAGGACCGTCGTCCGGCCTGTGTGATGGCCTGTCCGACCAATGCACGCCTGTTCGGTGACGTACACGACGAGCACTCGGAAGTGTCGATCGCGATCCGCGAACGAGCCGGTTATCAGTTGATGCCGGAATGGGGGACCCAGCCGGCCAATCATTACCTGCCGCGACGCAAGGTCGAGATCCGGGTGGACAACGACCAGCTCACCCGCTCCGACAACCCGCTCAACATCGACCGGAGACTGCCCCAGCCACGCCTGGAAGAGCCGTCGCTGGACGACTCGACCTCGTGGTGAGCGCGATACCGATGAAGCCCGAACGAGGCCTGACATGTAGCGATCCTGGAGCAGCGATACGGTATCCCTCCGCTGACGGTCTCGGCTCCTGTTCGCCCTCGTTTCCACCCCACCTTTGCGCCAAAGGATAGAACCCCATGCGCCCCGCATTCTCCGTGATCTTTCTGACCACCCTGATCGGTGCCGGTCAAGGCCTGTTCATCGCCTTGTACCTGGCCGAATTGCTGGCCATCGCCGATGTGATCTCACAACCGGACAGCCGTGCGTTCTTCGCCACCGGCAGCGTGCTGGTACTCGTGTTTCTCGCCGCCGGCCTGGTCGCGTCCTTCTTCCACCTCGGACACCCCGAACGCGCCTGGCGCGCCGCCGCGATGTGGCGCACCTCGTGGCTTTCGCGCGAAGTGATCGTACTGCCCGCGCTGATGGGGTCGGTCGCACTCTACGGGCTGATCCATTATGTCGGCATGAGCTCCACTGGGCAGACCCTGACGGTCGGTGCAATCGCCCTGGTGCTGTCGATCGCGCTGTATGTCTGCACCGCGATGATCTACGCCTGCATCCGCTTCCTGCAGGAGTGGGCCAGCGCGCTGACGGTCAGCAACTTCTTCCTGATGGGCTGTGCCTCCGGCTTCACGCTGGCGACCTTCTTTGCCGCCGTCGCCCATCGCGAACTGACCGGCATCTATGCCGTCATCGCGATCGTCGCGACCGCGGCCGCGCTGATCAGCCGGCTGGCGTCGCTGTTGCGCAATCGCAGCCTGAAACGGAAGTCCACGATCCAGTCGGCCACCGGCATCCGTCATCCCAAGGTGGTGCAGAAGGCCCAGGGTGCGATGGGCGGCTCCTTCAACACCCGCCACTTCTTCCACGGCAAAACCGCCGAGATGCTGCTCGCGGTCAAATGGTTCTTCCTGATCGCGAGCTTCCCGCTGCCGCTGGTCCTGCTCGGCGGCTGGCTCTCGGCCGGATCGACCTTCTTCCTGCTGAGCGCCTTCCTCGTCCAGTATCTCGGACTCGTCGCCGAGCGCTGGTACTTCTTCGTCGAAGCCAATCACCCGCAGAACCTCTACTACCAGTCGAT
>JAUVVG010000008.1 GCA_030604735.1 Azoarcus sp. | reverse complement strand
GACAACGGCCTGCTGCGCCTGAACGAAGCCGAGCAGGTGATGCAGACCTTTGCGCGCTCGCTGGGCGTGAAGGTCATCCACGTGGATGCCACCGAGCAGTTCATGGGCCATCTGCAAGGCGTGTCGGATCCGGAACAGAAGCGCAAGATCATCGGCCGCGAGTTCGTCGAAGTCTTCCAGGCCGAGGCGGCCAGGCTGCCCAAGGCAAAATGGCTCGCCCAGGGCACCATCTACCCGGACGTGATCGAGTCGGCCGGCGCCAAGACCGGCAAGGCCCACGCCATCAAGAGCCACCACAACGTAGGGGGCCTGCCCGAGACGCTGAACCTGAAGCTGCTCGAACCGCTGCGCGACCTGTTCAAGGACGAAGTGCGCGAACTCGGTGTAGCGCTCGGTCTGCCGCACGACATGGTCTATCGCCATCCTTTCCCGGGGCCGGGTCTGGGCGTTCGCATCCTCGGCGAAGTGAAGAAGGAGTTCGCCGACCTGCTGCGCCGTGCCGACGCCATCTTCATCGACGAACTGCGCGCCGCCGACTGGTACGACAAGACCAGCCAGGCCTTCGCGGTGTTCCTGCCGGTGAAGAGCGTCGGTGTGATGGGCGACGGGCGCACCTACGAATACGTCGTGGCGCTGCGCGCGGTGCAGACCCAGGACTTCATGACCGCGCACTGGGCGGAGCTGCCGCACAGCCTGCTCGGCAAGGTGAGCAACCGCATCATCAACGAAGTGCGCGGGATCAACCGGGTGGTGTACGACATCTCGGGCAAGCCGCCGGCGACGATCGAGTGGGAGTGATTGGAAGGAGCAGAGTGTCATGCTTTCTTGTAGTGACTGCACAGGGATAAAGCTGCAGTCATTGATAGCAAGCGAAAGGATGTGAAGCATGGCAATCCTTACCATTAGGAATGTGCCCGATGAGGTGCACCGGGCTTTGCGCGTGCGTGCGGTCCAGCATGGCGGGAGCACGGAAGCGGAGGTGCGTGAGATTCTGGCGACCGTGGTCAAGCCTCCGAGCCGCGTGCGTGTCGGGGATGCGCTGTCCGCGATCGGTCGCAAGATCGGTTTGACCAATGAAGATGTCGCCATCCTCGAACGCGAGCGAGACACAACGCCCTACGAAGCGGCCGGTGTGAGTGTCCTCAACCCTTGGAAAAACGTGCAGGGCAGGGACACCCCTAGATAATCGCCGAAGTCTGGGCCGCCGCACCCAGGGCAATCAATCGCTTGGCTGAGCCACCGCTCGAGTGCTGGACGTCAAGGCTGTGGGTGTCGTGCCGGCCAATAGCGCATCGACTCTGTACAAGGGCTCCGGTTTACCGAACAGATAGCCCTGGAAAGCCTTGCAACCCTGGGAAAACAACAGATCGCGTTGCTCCCGGGTTTCGACGCCTTCGGCGATCACGTCTAGCCCCAGCGCGTGACTCATCGCGATGATGGTCTGCACGATCACCAGATCGTTGGCGTCGATGATGATGTCGCGGACGAAGGACTGGTCGATCTTGATCTGGTCCAGTGGCAGACGCTTCAGGTATTGCAGCGAGGAGTAGCCGGTCCCGAAGTCGTCCATCGAGAACCGGAGTCCAGCGGCGCGCAGGGACTGCATGTGCTCGATTGTCGTCTCGATGTTTTCGAGGACCGTGCTTTCGGTCAGTTCCAGCTTCAGGCGGCGCGAATCGGCGCCGGTTTCTGCCAGGACCGCCAGCACCTCGGCGACGAAGTCGTCCTGCCTGAACTGGCGCGCGCTGACGTTGACCGCGATGCTGAGTTCGCGGCAGCGGGGGTCGGCTTCCCAATGTTTTAGTTGTTCGCACGCGGTGCGCAGAACCCAGCGTCCGATCTGCAGGATCAGGCCGGAATCCTCGGCGATGGGAATGAAGGTCAGCGGCGGCATCAGGCCCTTGTCGGGATGCTCCCAGCGGATCAGGGCTTCGACTCCGCGTACCACGTCCGTCTCATCCACCTGGATCTGATAGAATAATCGTAACTGGTCACGCTCGACTGCGAGTCGAAGTTCGTTTTCGAGCAGAATCCGCGCTTCCAGGCGGGTCTGCATGTCCGGATCGTAGAAGCGGAAGGTTTGCCGCCCGGCTGCTTTGGCCTGATACATCGCGCTTTCCGCGTGCTTGAGCGGGTTGTCGAGATCCTCGGTGCGCTTGTCGAACAGTGCGATGCCAGTGCTCACCGTGATGCGCAACTCCTCATCGTCGAGTTGGATCGGCTCGTCCACTTTCGCGAGGATGCGCGTCGTATAGCGCTCGACCTGCTTGGCGGCACGCTCCGCATCGGTCGCAAGGGATTCGACCAGGATCGCGAACGAGTCACCGCCGAGGTGGGCCAGGGTGTTGTTTTCTCCGACGGCCAGCTTGAGCCTTTTGGCCAGGGCGGTCAGCACCTTGTCGCCGAAGGCGTGACCGCGTGAATCGTTGATGCGCTTGAATTCGTCCAGGTCCAGGATCAGCACTGCGGCATGGCTATCGAGCCGATCGCACATCATCGAGGCATGATGCAGGCGCTCCCGCAACAGCCGGCGGTTGGGAAGCTGGGTCAGTGGATCGTAGAACGCCAGTTGAAAGGCTTCTTCCTCGGCGTGCCGCCTGCGTTCGATCTCGTTACGGAAGGTCAGCAAGGTTGCGGCGATGCGTCCGAACTCGCCTTTCGATTCATGGTGCATCTTCTCTATGGCCGGAAGCGGGATCTTCGCCCCCTCGCTGTGTGCGAGCGTGCTCAGCGCATCGGCGATGTCGAGCATGCGGGCGCTGGCGCGATGCGCGGACATGTAGGTGATGGCGAGCAGTAAGGCCAGCGCGACGAAGCCCAGGAACAGCACCCTGGCATAGACGTCGCTCAAGACCGAGCCTTGCGCGATGTTGCGTTGCTGGGAGCGTTCCGACAACAGGCTGACGATCCGGCTGGAGAAGATCGAGAACTCGCGGAAGTGCCGTTGTGCCTGTTCCATGAAGGTGACGGCAACGGCCGGGTTGACCGCGATGACGTCGGTGGACATGATCACGAAACGCCGGTAGGACTCGAACTCGTCGAGCAGGCCGCGCGCGCTGTCGTGGTTGGCGTCTATCACCAGTTCCGAGTCGGCGAGTTGCCTGACCCTGCGGCCGAGCGCGTCCAGGTCGTCGACGATGACCGAATGCATCCGGTAGAGCTGCAGTTCGGTCAGGATGCCGGCCTGCGCACCTTCGAGCGCGGTCGCCATCTGGCGCTGGACCTGGCCGATGTCGTGGGAGAAACGGGCCGCATCCTCGATCACCAGGAGGTCCCGGGTCTGTGCTGCGCTTGCCAGGTCGTATTGCGTCTTGACGCTGGAGAGCGAGCCGTAAATGAACAGCAGTGCGAACAGGACAACCAGTGAAACCGGCAGGAGCAGCAGCAACTGGAGGTTGCGGCTCGCCTTCATTCCAGTCCCAGTGCGTTCAACAGCACGGGCCAGTCGATCGGCTCTATGCTGGCGAGGTACTCGAAGCCCGGTGGATGCTCGAGGCCCAGCGGCTTGAAGATGATCAGTGTGGCCTCGGGTGGGAGGTAGTCCATGATCTCGGCCATGTTGGGGCCGTGCGCGACGACGACCCGGTTCGAGCCCGGGGTCTCGACCGGCAGGGAAACCAGTTCGCGGGTGCGCATGACCGCCGGTGCCTTTTCGGCAGTGGGCATGGCCGCGGTGTAGCGAAGGGTCACATCGACTTCTATCGGAAGTCCGAAGACCCGCTCGGCGCTCTCCTTTGCCCTGCAGAACGGGCTGCTGATCGGCCGTTCGTATGGCAGGCCCAGTTTCGCGAAGTTTCGCCCAATCTCGTCCAGGCTGTCGCGCCCGGCCTGGGTGAGCGGGCGCTGGCTGCCGCAGTCGTCGAGATCGACCGGGATCTGATCCGGGATGCGGGCATCGGTGGCGCCGTGGCGCATGTAGATGACGAGGCCGCCTTCGCGCAAACGCTCGATGAGCGCGGGGGTCATGTGAATCACCTCGAAGTCCGCTCGCGGCGGGACCTCGGACGCTGCAATCGTTGGCGTCGCCAGGGCGATCGCCAGCGACAGCAGTCCGAACAGGCGGGCGCCGAGCCGGAATAGGGAAAGTTTCGTCGTCATAGTGAAGACCACGGGTTATCCGGACCGTCCGGAAGCGCCCGTCCTGATACGGCGTAACCGTGAGCGTAAGGTGGTCGCTATCTCAGGTGAATGCTGCCGACACCCAACAAGCCGGCGACGCCGATCACGATCAGATAGATCGCGACGATGAAATTCAACAAGCGGGGCATCACCAGGATCAGGATCCCGGCGATCAGGGCGATGAGCGGTGCGATGCTGATGGACATGTGAAGGCGTCAATCGAGATTGGATGGGATTGCGAGGAGCGGACCGATCGGGACCTCTGCATGAGAACGGTCCCGATCGGCTTCGAGAGCTCGTCTAGTCGTCGCTGTCGAGGTCGGCGGCGCCAGCCGCGGGCGGTGCGCTGCGGCGCTGGTCGGCGAGCTTGCCCAGCGTGCTGTCGAGCGAGCGCTTGAGCTTCTGCGCGGCACCGTCTATGGCCTGATGCAGGCTGTTGGCCTGCTCGGTGACTGCGATCGGCTGGCGGCCGGCCAGACGGGCCTCCATCAGGCAGCGCTTGTCGTTGTCGCCGGCCTTCTGGCCATTGACGTCACTCATGTGGATCTCGACCCGTGTGACCTGTTCGGAAAAGCGGCCGAGCACCCGGCGTACGACTTCTTCCGCATGGCGCCCGAGCGCCTCGTGACCCTCGACGCTTTCGTCGGTGTTGAACTGAATTTGCATAAGGACTCCTGTATTGAAACCCGATCTTATCCGGTGTGGCCCTTCCGGTACAGCCGCCTCACTTGAGCAGATGCAGGCTGAAGTGGTGCCGGATGAAGCTCTGGAAACGTGTCACCCCTTCGAGCGCACTGCGCAGACGGGCCTGCTCCATGCGGTTGAGCTGGTCGAGCGCGATATGGTTGGACGGCGTTCTACCCGCCTGGATCGCGTCCACATGGCCGCGCAGGCGCGTTTGAACCAGAAACTCGAAGCTCTCCTCGACATCCTCGGCTTGTTCGGGTTTGAGCACCTTGGCCACGACCAGCGCCGCGATCCGTTCATGGGTGCCACCGTTCAGGTTGGCGGCCTCCAGCGACAAGGCCTTGACGCCGTCGGTGATCGCGAAGATGCCGGCCTTCTTGATGTCGAGCATGCCCTTGTGTTCGCCGCTGCCTTCGACCTTGATCTTGCCGAACCAGCCCAGCGGCGGCTTGAAGCCCATCATGTTCTGCGCCATGCGCATCAGGAATCCGCGATCCCGCGCGAGATGCTCGAACACATGCTTCTTCAGCGCCTGCTCGAGACCGGCGTCGCCATACAGCGTGCGCAGGTCGACGAACATGCTGCCCTTCATGATGTGCTCCGGAGTCGGGGTATCGAACCAGCGTGTGATCTCCCGCGACCAGTCGCCGAGGCTGCGGCGCCACGCCGCATTCTTGGCCATGATGCCGCCCGGGCAGGGCGGCACGCCGATCGCGATCAACCCGTCGATCAAGGCCTGGGAAAACGCTTCCAGACGCGTGATCTCCGCTGCACTGAGGTCGTCGGCGTAGATCAATGCATTGTCCTGGTCGGTGGACAAGGTCTGTTCGCTACGCCCTTCGCTGCCCATGACGACGAAGGCGAAGCGCTCCGGCAGGTCGGTAAAGTGATCCCGACGCAGCAAAGCGATCAGGCGCAGCAGCACCTGGTCGTTCAGGTTCGCGATCAGGCGCACCATGTCGCGGGTGCGGATGCCGGTGCCGACCAGGTGCAGCACCAGGGCTTCGATGCGATGATGCAGGACTGCCAGGTCTTCTATCGTTTCGGCCTTTTCGATGTCCAGCACCAGCTGATGCGGCGAGTGGGCCTGCAGCTTGAGAATATCGGTGTCGGTGATGATTCCGCTCAGCTTGCCCTGGGCATCGACGACGCCGAGGCGGTGAATCTTCTGCCGCGACATGCGGTACAGCGCCTCGTACAGAAAGTCCTCTTCCCCGATCACCGCCAGCGGTGCGTTCATCACGTCGCTGACCTTGAGCTCCGCCGGGGACTTGCCCGCCGCGACCACCTTGTTGCGCAGGTCACGGTCGGTGAAGATGCCGGTCGGGGCGTCGCTGTCGGCCACCACGACGCTGGAGATGTTCTTCTCGCGCATGATGCCGACCACGTCCACCAGCGCCGCGTCCGAGCGGCAGGTCACCACCTGGCGTTGGCAAAATTCCCGGACCGGGCGGAAAAACTGGTTTTCTTCGGACATGTATTCTCTTCGACAGTGAGCGGGGCGTTGAGCGGGCGGCAAGCAGCGGTGTCGGGACGACGATAACAGTCATTCTGCCATCAGGGTCTTTAAGCTGGAAGGTGTCGCGGGAAAGCGTGTCTGGGAATGCTCTGCACACCCCGAGCCCTCTCCCATCCTTCTTCATGCTTGGGGGAGGGCCGTGGTGACCCGCGCGGTGAGGGTGGCGATGACGACGCGGTCCGCACGATCGCCACGGTCGTCGAAGCGTTTTGCACGCCCGGGTCGATTAAACTGTACGTTTGGCGAAAGCATGGCGCGAGGGTCCGCTCCGGCGTTTCCATGCCGGGTCGGGAGTCGGGAGAGAGCGAACGTGACGACACGTGAAGAGGGGTTCATGGCTGCTGCGCTGGAGCAGGCGCGGATCGCCGGAAGCTGCGACGAGGTGCCGGTGGGTGCGGTGGTCGTGCTGGGTGACGAGATCGTCGGGCGGGGCTTCAATCAGCCCATCCGCAGTCATGATCCGACCGCCCATGCCGAGGTGATGGCCTTGCGCGATGCGGCAAGCCGCTTGGGCAATTACCGGCTGCCCGGGTGCGAGCTGTTCGTCACACTCGAGCCGTGCGTGATGTGCACCGGCGCGATCATGCATGCGCGGATCGCCAGGGTCGTGTTCGGTGCACGGGATCCGAAGACCGGCGTGGCCGGCAGCGTGCTCGATCTCTATGCCGAAACCCGGCTCAACCACCATGCCGAAGCGGTGGGAGGGGTCATGGCCGAGGCCTGCGGAACGCTGCTGTCGGGTTTCTTTGCCGCACGGCGCAACCGCAGCATGACGGCTTGAGCCCATGCGGATCGTGATCGACCTGAGTGCCCAGTCGCTGCAGGTGTTCGACAATGATGGGCAGCCTTTGCGTCGCTTCGCGGTATCGACCGCGCTCAATGGACCGGGCGAACGTGAGGGTAGCGGATGTACCCCGCGCGGCCGCCATGTCGTGCGGGCCAAGATCGGTGCGAGCGCCCCGCTGGCCGCGGTTTTCCGGGGACGTCGACCGACCGGGGAGGTGTGGTCGGCCGAACTGGCCAGGCAGTATCCGGAACGGGACTGGATCCTCTCCCGCATCCTGTGGCTCAGCGGATGCGAACCTGGTCGCAACCGGCTCGGCGAGGTCGACACCATGCGCCGCTATATCTACATTCATGGCACCCCGGACGACCAGCCCATGGGGGTGCCGCGTTCGCACGGCTGTGTGCGCATGCGCAACCAGGACGTCGTAGATTTGTTCGAGCTGGTCGAAGCCGGGACGCGGGTCGATATCGTCGAGTCCGGGGCCGAGCCACCGACCGAGTCGAAGGCCAAGCCGCAGTTCGATTGACCGACCGACAACCGACCAGGCGATTGACCGGATCACCAGTCGAATCGCGGGTCGAGTAAGCGGGCCGAGTAGCCTGTCTTGGCAAATCCTGACGACAAGGCCGGCCCGGGAAAACAAGAGAGGGATCAGAAATGAGCACGGTGGATATCGAGATCGGTGACTGGCGCTTCGCCGAGTCCGCAGCGATGCCGGTGCGCGAGACCGTCTTCGTGCAAGAGCAGGGGGTGCCGGCGGAACTCGAACGCGACAGCTTCGATGCGGTCAGCCGCCACGCGCTGGCGCGTCGCGCCGACCGGACGGTGGTCGGGACGGGCAGATTGTTGCCGGATGGCCACATTGGACGGATGGCGGTGTTGCGCGAGGCCCGGGGCCAGGGCGTCGGGGGTCGCATCCTGACCGCCCTGATCGACGAGGCACGTCGCCTGGGCATGCACGAAGTCTTGCTGAATGCGCAGGTGTCGGCCGAAGGCTTTTACCGTCGCCACGGATTCGTGCCGGAAGGCGACACCTTTCTCGAGGCAGGCATCGTCCATCGGGCGATGCGCCGGCCTCTGGACGCCTGATGAACAGGGACGACCCACGCCATCCGGCCTGGATGGAGAGCCTGTACGAGCGCCTTGCCGAAGACGACGAAGGGCGTGTGTGCAAGGAGATCAGTGACGAGGCCTGTGTCCAGACGCCGGGCAATTTCTTCCACACCCTGGTCTCGAACACGCTGAGCAACCTCGCCGACAAACTGGCGAGCGCGAAGACCACGTTGCCTTGGCTGATGCTGCAACTCGGTGCGCCGGCCTGGATGATCAGCCTGCTGGTGCCGATCCGGGAGTCCGGTTCGATGCTGCCGCAGATGCTGATCGGGGCGCTGGTCAGGCGACAGCCGGTCCGCAAGTGGGTGTGGGTCGGGGGCGGGGTGGTCCAGGGCGTGTGCCTGATGTTGATCGGCTGGCTGGTGTTCGTGCTGGAAGGACTGGCCGCGGGCTACGCGATCCTGACGCTGGTGGTCTTGTTCAGCCTGGCGCGCGGGGCGTGCTCTGTCGCGTTCAAGGATGTGCAGGGCAAGACCATTCCAAAGACGCGACGGGGGCGGCTGTCCGGCTGGATCAGTGCGATTTCCGGCTTGGCGGCGCTGTGTGTCGGGCTCGCGCTAGGCACGATGCAGGATAGCGGATCGATCCTGCTGTATGGCGTGTTGCTGCTTGGCGCGGCCTTGCTGTGGTTCGTATCGGCCTGGTCGTTCAGTCGTATCGTCGAGTTTCCCGGTGCGACCGAAGGCGGGGCCAACGGGGTGACCGAGGCGCTGGCCAGGCTCGCCATCCTGCGCGACGACCTGCCGTTTCGTCGCTTCGTGATCGCGCGTGCGCTGGCGATGGGATCGGGTCTGGCGGCACCGTTCTATGTCGCGCTGGCACGGGATGATCTGGGCAGTGCGATGTCCTTGCTCGGCCTCTTCATCGCGGTCGAGGGACTGGCCGGGCTGGTCAGCTCGCCGGTGTGGGGGCGCTGGGCTGATCGTTCCAGCCGCCAGGTGTTCGCCACCGCGTGCGGGCTCGCCGCGGTTTTGTCGATCGCGGTGGCGCTTTGGTCATGGTTGCCGATGCCGTCTTCTGCAGCGCTGTGGTTCTATCCCTTGGCCTTCTTCGGGCTCGGGATCGCCCATGCCGGCGTGCGGCTAGGGCGCAAGACCTACATGGTCGACATGGCGCAGGGCAACAAGCGGACCGACTATGTCGCGGTAAGCAATTCGGTGGTCGGCGTCTTGCTGCTCGGCACCGGCCTGCTCGGGGCTCTGGCGGCGATGGTGTCGGTCGAGGCGACCATTCTGTTGCTGGGACTGGCTGGTCTGCTCGGCGCGGCCTTGAGCTTGCGTTGGAAGGAAGTTTCGGGCTGAGGCGACGATTCTGCTGCCCGACCTTCAGAGGTGACCTTGCCGATCTTGTTCGGATCGGGACTGTCGACATGCGGTCGGTACGAGCTTGTGGTGTCCCCAAGTGCGGCAAAATACCACCGCGGTAAGGGGTTCTCAGTGGGAGCAATCCACGCTTGTCGGCTGCACGACGAAGCGGTGGCAGACTTCGCTCTTCAGTTCGCCGTTGTCGTTCCAGGTCCACTCCCTGAACCGGGTGTCACCGTCGTGGGCAAGGGTGATCAGGCTCGAGCAGCGTGTGCCGTAGCCCACCGCGCGACCCCGGATGAAGGCCGGCGACAGCAGGCGCTCCCATTCGGTGCTGACGCCGGTTTGCGGCAGGTGCTCGTCCGCGACCGGACGATCGTCTCGCAACAGCGCCAGCATCGCGGCGTCGTCCGGCAGCGCCGCGAGTGCATCTGCTAGCCGGCTGCGGGCAAGGCGGACCTTGGGCCAGTCGCTGTCCAGCAGGTGGTTGGACAGGCCGTAGACGCCGGGTGGCAGCAGCTTCACCGTGCCGGACACGCTCTCATGGATGCCGAGTTCGCGCCCATCGCAGACCAGCATGTTGAAGCCGGCATAGTCCCGGCTGATGTCGGCAAGCCGGTTCAGCGTAGTGGAGACCGTGTCGGTCGAAGCCAGGCAATCCCTGACCAGCATGCCACGTGAGGGTGCGCCGGGCATGTGTCGGGTCGGGTCGCGGTAGTTGGTGAGGGCGGCAAAGCGGCCGTTGCGGGTCAGTCCCATCCAGGTGCCGCCCGCCTCCAGATCCCGCCCGGCCAGGATCTCCGGCTGGTCGGGCCACCAATGGGCCGGCGTCGCCGGTCGGGCCTGGAACTCGTCGCGATTGGCCGCGACCACCAGCGGAAAATCGGGATGGACCCGCCAGGCGAACGTGATCAGGCACATGGCATGACCCCGGGTGCGCGTTGCCGTTGTGGTCCCGCTCTTCTCTCGCGAGACAGCGTCCTGCGCACAAGGCGCGCAATGCGGGAGGGGACAGTGGTCATGACAGCCTTCATGATGCGTGGTGGTGCCAGAACATCATCGGGTGCGCGAGTCTCGTCGTCAGACCGGCGGGCAATGCTGCCCGCTCGCCGGCTCCATGTCGATGAAGCGCTCCAGATGCCGTGCCGAGCCGGGTTCGATCAAACCGGCTATTCCGGCGCTGTCGACTGCTTGCTGCAGTGCGAGCTCGAAGACCGGTCCGTCCTCGATCGGTTCGTAGATTTCCATCCAGGTCGCCGGGTCGTCCTTGCGTCTGAGCAATCTGCCGTGGACCCCTGTCGAAGCGGCCAGCGTTTGTTGCATCGCCGCGATACGGCCCTCCGCCTCCGCCGAATCGGTGTCGGCGCGCAAGCGGTAATACACATAGTAGGCAAGGGGAGACGGTTCCTGGAGTGCGGGAATCATGGATGGCGGGTGTCGCGTGTCGTGGCTGCCCGGGATCAGGGCAGTGGGTAGGGGAGTGCCAGCAGTCTCAGCAGTGGGCCCGACGGACTGCCTATGTGAATCTCGCCGGCCTCCGCACTACTCATCTGCATGACCGCCAGTGCCTCGAAACCGCCGTCCGGCGACGGCGCGACATTGACCAGTTTCCCGGCCGACTGGTCGCCGAACTCGGGCGTGAACAGATCGGCGCCTGGGGCCGGCGCGACCTCGACCGGAACATGCACCCGGTACATCCGCTTCTTCAGCTTTCCGAGATACTGGGTCCGCGCGACGATCTCCTGACCCGGGTAGCAGCCCTTGTTGAAGCTGACCCCGCCGATCAACTCGTAGTTGAGCATCTGGGCGACGAACTCTTCCTGTGTCGCGGCGGTGATCAGCGGCAGGCCGGCACGGATCATCGCCAGTTGCCAGGCCGAGGTGCCGGCCTTGGTCGCACCGGCGTCGAGCAGGCTTTGATAGACGCGCGCCGCGGAGGTCATCTTGACCGCAAGCATGAAATTGGCGTCATCGAGGCGGATGCAGCGCCAGTCGTCAGCGGCGCTGTAGTGCATGCGCTCGGCAACGGGGTTCATGCCGGCGGTGGCCAGCAGTGCCCCGGCCTGTTTGCCACTGACCCCGATCAGCACGGTGTCGGTGCCGGCGTCGTCGAGTTTCACCTTGCTGCGCAAGACATACATCGACAGCTTCTTCAACATCGTCGGCAGGATGTCGGCCGACAACACGATGCGATGTCCGCCATCTTCCGGCCAGATCAGGAAGCTGGCCAGCATTCTGCCCTTGGGCGTATTGAAGCTGTTCCACTGGGCGGCATCGGCGGCGAGTTTCTTCACGTCGTTCGAAAACAGATTGTGAAGAAACGGTGCCGAATCCTCGCCATGGCTGCGGATCACGCCCAGGTGCAGCAGCGGCACGGCGATCGTGGTGTCGGAAGTCGGCAGGCCGGTGTCGAAATCCAGGCCGGTCTCGGTGAGGTTCGCACCCGCTTGGGTGAGGAAGTCTGTCCACTCTGTGTTCATGGGGCTCGGGCTCGGGTATCGATGCGATGAAGTATTATAGGGGGAGTCGCGCCGGCAACACGCCCGGCGCATTGTTTTGACCAAGACAGGCCGGCCGTGTGGACGGTTCCGGGTATTTTTGAAAGGCGCTTGGGTGATTCGCCGTGCTTTGCCTCCCGCGCAGGAGCGAGTTGGAGAGAGGGCGAGGATCATGGCGGCGTTCATGACTCCCGTTAGACAATGGCCATGACCGTTCGATGAAGTCATTTTTTATCAGATTACTGTTGTTGCTGCTGGCCGTCGTCTCGGCGCTGGCCGCGTATGGGTGGTGGTATGTGCAGCGACCCTTGCCGATGCCGGGCGAGACCGTCGAGTTCACCGTGCAGCGCGGTTTCAACATGCGTCAGGCGGCCCGCGCGATCGCCGAGGCCGGGGTCGTGGTCCATCCCGAGGCCTTGTACTGGATGGCGCGCGCGGTCGGCAAGGCCGATCGTATCGTCGCCGGCAGCTACCAGGTCGAAGCCGGCATGACCGCCCTGGCGCTGATCGACCGCCTCTACCGGGGCGAGGTGACGCTGGCGGAGCTACTGATCGTCGAAGGCTGGAACTTCCGCCAGGTGCGTGCTGCGATCGAGGCCCACCCTTATCTGCAGCAGGATACGGTCGGTCTTGCCGACGAGGAGATCATGGCGCGTATCGGGGCCGAGCAGACGCATCCGGAAGGCCTGTTCTTTCCCGACACCTATCGTTTCGATCGTCATTCGAGCGCACTCGCGGTGCTGGGACTGGCCCACCAGGCGATGACACGCCGGATGGAGCGGATGTGGGAGATGCGTGATCCGGAGGTTCCGCTGCGCTCCCCATACGAAGCCTTGATCCTCGCCTCCATCATCGAGAAGGAGACCGGGCGGGCCGATGAACGCGGTCTGGTTGCGTCGGTCTTCGCCAACCGCTTGCGCATCGGAATGCGGCTGCAGACCGATCCGACCGTGATCTACGGTTTCGGCGAGGATTTCGAAGGGCGTTTGCGCCGGCGTCACCTCGACACCGATCATGATTACAACACCTATACCCGGGCAGGGCTGCCACCGACGCCGATCGCGATGCCGGGCTGGGACTCCATGCTCGCGGCGGTGCAGCCGGAGGCCTCGAGTTATCTCTACTTCGTCGCGCGCGGCGACGGCACGAGCCAGTTCTCGCGCAATCTCCAGGATCACAACCGGGCGGTCAACCGCTACCAGAGAGGAGGCGGCAGTTGATGCCGAGTCGAGGCAAGGCCCGTTTCATCACCTTCGAGGGCATAGACGGCGCGGGCAAGAGCAGCCAGATCGCAGCCGTGGTCTCGCTGCTGCAGGCCAGGGGGCTGGAGGTCGAACAGACCCGTGAGCCTGGCGGTACCGAGCTGGGCGAACGATTGCGGGAGGTGTTGCTGCACCAGAGCATGCACCTCGAAACCGAGGCGATGCTGATGTTCGCCGCCCGCCGCGAACATCTTGCCGCGCGTATCCTGCCGGCGCTCGCGGCCGGGCGCTGGGTGGTGTCGGACCGCTTCAGCGACGCGACCTATGCCTATCAGGTCGGCGGGCGCGGTCTGGACCCGGCCAAGTTCGCTGCGCTGGAAGACTGGGTCCATCCGGGCTTTCAGCCGGATCTGACCCTGGTCTTCGATCTGGCTCCCGAGATCGCCGCGGCCCGCCTGTCCGGCACCGGCAACGCGCCGGACCGGTTCGAGCGCGAGCAGCGCGACTTTTTCGAGCGGGTGCGCAAGGCCTATCTGGAACGCGCCGACCGCGACCCGGAGCGGATCCGGGTGATCGCCGCCGACCGCGACCCGGGGGCAATACGCGCCGAACTCGAGGCGATCATCGTGGCGCGATGGTTCGAATGAGCGAGACGGTGGTGCCACAGACGCCGACCGGCCTGCATTCTTGGCTGGCACCGGCCTGGCAGAGGCTGGTCGCGCTGGGCGACAGCTTGCCGCACGCGCTGCTCTTCATCGGCGCGGCAGGCAGTGGCAAGCGTGACCTCGCCGACGCGCTCGCAGCGAGGCTGTTGTGCCACACGCCCGGTAGCGACGGACTGGCCTGTGGTGAATGTGCCGGCTGTCGCCTGCGCTTGTCGGGCAATCATCCCGACCTGCATTTGTTGCTTCCACCTGCGCAAGCCGCGGCCGAAGGGGGAGGCGAGGGGACGGCCGAAGGGGTGGGCAACGGCGGGGCCTTAGCCGATGCGGCCGAGCCGGCCGGTGGCGGCGCGGACAAACCTTCCAAGGCCAAGTCCTCGCAGATTCTGATCGAACAGGTGCGCGGGCTGCAGGCCGCGTTGAACACGACTGGGCACCAGAGCGCACGCAGGGTGATTCTGATCGAGCCGGCGCATGCGATGAATCCCTTCACCGCCAATGCCCTGCTCAAGCTGCTGGAGGAGCCGCCAGCCGGTTGCCTGTTCCTGCTGATCTCGTCGGCGCCACGCCGTTTGCTGCCGACGATCCGCAGTCGCTGTCAGGCCTGGGCGATTCCTCGTCCGGGCGAGGCGCAGCTGGCGGCCTGGATGGGTAGCCAGGGGCGCGAGGGCAAGGCCTTGCTGGCGCTCTGCGGCGGCATGCCGCTGATGGCCGACCGGATGGCCGGCAAGGGGCTGGCGTCCATGCTGGCCCGCTTCGTGCGGGAGTTGTCGCAGTTGCCGCAGAGCGATCCGTTGGGCCTGGCCGGGCAGTGGGAGAGTTGGCTCAAGTCCAAGGAGGCGACCAGCGCCGGATTCGACATGGTGCTGCTGGTGGACTGGATGCAGCGCTGGGTCACCGATCTCGCCAGTGTGCGGCTGGGCGGGCAGGTGCGCTTCTTTCCTGCCGAGGAGGCCGCGCTGTCTGCGCTGGCCGCCCGTACCAGCGTGGCCGGCGTGCTGAACTGTTACAATGATTTCGCCCGGATTCGCAGGGTGGCACAGCACCCGCTGAATGCGAGGCTGATGCTGGAAGACATGCTGTTGCGCTACACGCGCATCGTGACCGGAACCTGACCATGAGCGACGCAGCCAAAGCCGGTATTGCCCGTCCGAGTGTGTTGTCCCTGAACATCAACTCGAAGTCGGCGCTGTATGCCGCCTACATGCCGTTTCTGAACAACGGCGGCATTTTCGTGCCGACACCGAAGAAGTACTCGCTGGGCGACGAGATTTTCATGCTGCTTCAGTTGATGGACGATCCGACCAAGCATCCGGTCGCGGCGACCGTGGTCTGGGTCACCCCGCATGGAGCGCAGGGCGGTAAGACCGAAGGCGTCGGCCTGCATTTCAGTGCCGACGAGGCTGGCAAGGCCTTGCGCAACCGGATCGAGACCATTCTGGCGGGGTTGATCGGATCGAACCGGCCGACCCACACCTTGTAAGCCCGTTCCGTCCGTCTCGGGTTTGGGTCACGGCGCCGGACTGCGGGCCAGGAATCCTTCGGCTCGGCAGCGGTCTCACGCGATCACGGTCGTGCGAGAGTGCGACGAATAACCGAATGGCGCCGTCCGCGGCTCGCGACCTGCCCCGTGGTCTTCAATCATCCCACCTTCAAGGATTGGCTCGACGATGTATGTGGATTCACATTGCCACCTGGATTTTCCGCAACTGGCAGAGCGCGAGGACGAGATCGTCGCGGCGATGGCGGCCAACCGGGTGGGTCATGCCCTGTGCGTGAATGTCAAGATCGAGGACTTCCCGCGAGTGCTGGCGCTGGCCGAGCGGCACGACGGGTTTTACGCGTCGGTCGGCGTTCATCCCGACAACGCCGAGGTCGAGGAGCCGGACGAAGCCAGGCTGGTGTCGCTCGCCGCTCATGACAAGGTGATCGCAATCGGCGAGACCGGGCTCGATTATTACTGGCACAAGGACGAACCGGAGTGGCAGCGGCAACGCTTTCGCAAGCACATCCGCGCCTCGCGTGCCACCGGCAAGCCGTTGATCGTCCATACCCGCTCGGCCGCGGCCGACACGATCCGCCTGATGCGGGAGGAGGGGGCAGATCAGGCCGGTGGCGTGATGCATTGTTTCACCGAGACCCGGGAGGTGGCCGAGGCCGCGCTGGATCTGGGTTTCTACATCTCTTTTTCCGGCATCGTCACCTTTCGTAACGCCAAGGATCTGAAGGCGGTCGCACAATACGTGCCGCTGGACCGGCTCTTGATCGAAACCGATGCGCCTTATCTCGCACCGGTGCCGCACCGGGGCAAGACCAACGAACCGGCCTGGGTGGTGCATGTCGCAGAGGAGATCGCGCGCTTGCGCGACGAGCCGGTCGAGCGGATCGCGGCTGCGACCACCGACAATTTTTTCAGACTCTTCACCCATGCGAGGGCAAGCTGAGATGTTTACTTTTCGTGTAGCGACGCTGCTGGCGGTATTGATTCTTTTCTCGCTGAACGGCTTCGCCCAGACTGGCAGCTACGAGAACTCGCTCAGCTCGGCCCGGCTTGGCGATACCCGCCAACTGGTCGACCTGCTCAACCGGGGGATCGATCCGAATACCATAGACGAACAGGGCAACACCTTGCTCATCCTCGCGGCCAATGGCGGCCATACCCGCACCGTGTCGGCCATACTGCAATACCGGCCTAATATTTCGCATCGTAATCTGGCGGGCGATTCGGCGCTGATGCTGGCGGTGTTGCGGGGACATGACGAAGTGGTCGATGTCCTGCTCGAGGCCGGTGCCGAGATCAACCATGAGGGCTGGACACCGTTGATGTATGCCGCCTTCGAGGGACGGCTGGCGCTGGTGGAGCGCTTCCTGGCGGCCGGGGCCGACGTCAACCTGTTGGCGCCGAATCAGTCGAATGCCTTGATGTTCGCTGCGCGAAACGGGCATATGGCGGTGGTGCGGCGCCTGCTTCAGACCGATGTCGATCTGTATCAACAGAACGACAGGGGTTTCACCGCCGATTCATGGGCACGGTCGAACGGCAATACCGACATCGCCGACCTGATCGCGGCCGAGCGCCGCCAGCGTCCCGCACCCGATCGTAGCCTGCGCCTGGAAATCCGCTGATCAGGCGTGATCCCGGGCGTCTGCCGTCGCGATGACAACGGCGGCGCAATCCAGATAATGTCCTCCGGTGGCCCGGTCGGGTGTGCATAATCCGTGCGCCCGCATCGTCCGAAAACCGCCGTCGGCATGGCGAAGCCGGTAGCGGATGTCGAACATGGCTGCATCGGGTCGGGCGGCGTCCATGTTCTGGCGTACCTTGTCGATGTCGTCAGGGTGGATCAGATCGCATAATACGATCTGGCCATTGAGGAACATCTCCGGCGGATAACCGGTCACCCGCTCCGCGTTGTCGCTGATATGGACCATCGTCCACTCGGCGTCCTGCCGGCAGCGATAGGTCATGACCTGCGGGCAGGCCGCCGAGATCGTGGCCAGCCGGGTGGTCAGTGTCTGGTTCAAGGCCAGGGCTTCGCCCAGTGCCGAGCCGAGCTGACGACAGCGCAGGCGCGAATACAGCAGGGCCGCCAGCACGGCGAGCGCCAGCAGGCCGAGCAGACCCAGCAGCCACAGGGTGCTTTCGGTCATTCGCGTGCCGGAGTGGGTGCGCCATGCCGGCACGGCTTCGTCGTATGGCGGCAGGGCCAGTGTCTCGAGCAGTGCCCGGACCGGCTCGTAGTCGGCCGGTACCGCCCAGCCCAGGTAGCCGCCGGCGAGGGTGGCAGGATGGTCGGCGTCCAGCGTCACCAGCGCGATCGCAATCTTGCGGGACAGCATCGCGTCCAGATGCGGGAGTGCCGCGATCGGCCATTCGGGGTAAAGGCGGGTCGATAGCAGGAACGGAAAACTCGGCACGACCTGCCGGTTCAGGACGCGAAGTTGGCTGGGGTCTAACAAGCCTTCGGCCGCCATCGATTCGATCAGCCCGGTCCGGACGAAAGCGGCATCGGCCCGTCCTTGCAGCAAGGTCTCCAGCGCCCGATCGTGCGGCATGTCGGTGAAGACCATCTCGACATCCCGCTCAGGGTTCAGTCCGGCACGCACCAGTTCCATCGCCTGGACCTGGTAGCCGCCCAGCGACCCCTTCTGCGGGCTGGCGACGCGTCGTCCCTTGAGGCCGGCGATCGAGGTGGGCGCATCGGCTTGCGCGCGCACCGCGATCACCCCGCCGAATGCGGTTACCGGCACGCCTTGCTCGCTCGCGATCAGCGTCGCGATCCGTTCGGCCTGGTACTTTTGCAGCAGCGAAATGTAATGACTGGGATTGGTCAGCACCAGATCGAGGTCACGCGAGGCGAGCGCTTCCCCCATCTCGTGGTAACCCAGCGGTACGATCTCGAAGCTGACTCCCTGGATGTGTTCGCCGAGGTAATCGGCGGTCGGTTGCCAGCGGGAGATGGTCTCGGCGGCAGGGCGGAAGGCCAGTACCCCGATGCGCAGTACCTCATCTGCGAGGGCCAGGGGCACCATCGCGTGTGACCACCAGAGGAAGACCATGATCGGCAACAAACGGATGCGGCGAGCCGGGTGCCCGCGCCACGATGTTTCGCCCACTTGCTTGCTGCGCCGTGGCGCCATGCCGTTTCTCCGCATGCTTTGTGGTCCAAGTGTCGATCAGGTGTAACGGGACAGGAACTCCTCAAAGGGCTGGGGTCGTCCGAACAGATAGCCCTGGAAGGTCATTTTCCCACGTTGGCGCAGAAAGTTGGCCTGCTCTTCCGTTTCCACGCCTTCCGCGACCACGCTCAGGTTCAGATGTCGCGCCACGGCGAGAATCGAGTCGACGATGGCGGCGTCGTTCGGGTCGGTCGGCGCGTCCTGGATGAAGGTCCGGTCCACCTTGAGTTCGTGAATCGGCAGTTGCTTCAGATAGGCCAGCGAGGAATAACCGGTGCCGAAGTCGTCGATCGAGAAGTGAATGCCCAGCGTTGCCAGTTCGGTCATCTTGGCGACGGTGTCGGCGAGGTTGTCCAGCATGATGCCTTCCGTCACCTCGAGAACCAGACGGGTCGGGTCTGCGCCGCTTTGGGCGAGGATGTTCTTGACATGGAAGGTGAAGTCGCTCTGCCGGAACTGGCGAGGGCTGACATTCACCGAGATCCGCAGCCCAATGCTGTTGACCGATTCCAGTGCGAGGATTTCGCAGCAGCGCGCCAGCATCCAGTCGCCGAGGGCGACTATAAGGCCGCTTTGTTCGGCGACCGGGATGAACATGGCGGGCGACACCAGGCCTCGCTGTGGATGCAGCCAGCGCACCAGCGCTTCGGCCGCGAGGACCTTGCCGTTCTGGTCGGTCTGGGGCTGCAGATAGACCCGCAGTTCGCCGGATTCGATCGCATGGCGCAACTCAGCTTCCAGGGTGAATCGCGAACGGGCCTGCGCGCCCATCGCCGACTCGAAAAAGCACACCATGTTGCGGCCACCGTTCTTGGCTTCATGCAGCGCGGTATCGGCTTCCCGCATCAGGTCGTCGGCGTCTTCCTGTTCTTGCGGGAACAGCGAGATGCCGATGCTCGCGGCCAGGTGATAGCTCGCACCCGCCACCGAGAAAGACTCGCTGAATGTAGAAAGCAGTTTCTGCGCGACCAGATGGGCGCGGCGAGCCGCGCGCTCCGGTGGCGGGGGCAGGTTGGGCAGCAGCACGGCGAACTCGTCCGCGCCCAGCCGTGACAGCGTGTCGTCTTCGCGCAGCCCCTCGAGCAGGCGCTGGCCGACCTGGCGCAGCAACTCGTCGCCTACGGCGATGCCGACCGCGTCGTTGATTGCCTTGAACCGGTCGAGATCGATCTGCAGCACCGCGCCACACTGACCGGAACGTCGGGCCGCGGCCACGGCCTGGTTGAGGCGGTCGCGGAACAGGGTCCGGTTGGGGAGATCGGTCAGCGCATCATGATTGGACAGGCGGTGGATGGTTTCCTCGGCCGCCTTGCTCTCGGTCAGGTCGAAGAAGTTCGCGACGAAATGGGTGGTCTCGCCGCGTTCGTTGCGCACTGAGCGGGCCGACAACCACTGCGGGTATATCCGGCCGTCCTTGCGCTTGTTCCAGACCTCGCCTTCCCAGTGGCCGGTGGTGCCGAGCGCCGTCCACAGGCCGGCGAAAAAGGCCTTGTCGTGCCTGCCGGATTCGAGCAGGGCTGGCGTGCGTCCGATCGCATCCTCGGAGGTATACCCCGTGATACGGGTGAAGGCCTGGTTGAGCCTGAGGATCACGCCTTTCGCGTCGGTGATGATGGCCTCGGAGGTTTCGAACGCGGCGGCGGCCAGACGCAGGTCGTCCTCGGCCTTGAGGCGTTCGGTGATGTCGTGTGCGGTCACCAGGCAGGCACGATGGCCCAGCCAGTCTACCGGGTGTGACACCACCTCGACCTGCCTGATCTCGCCACTTCGCAGTCTATGCGCGACGGTCGTCGGGCTGGCACCGGCTTTCGCAGGACCCTGCTCGACCGGAGACGGGCGATCCTTCGGCCGATTGGCCAGCAAGTCGTCCATCTTCATTTCCAGAAACTGGGCGCGACTGTAGCCGTAGACCCGGACCGCCGTATCGTTGACCGCGAGGATGCGGGAGTCGTCGAGATCGTGTATCCACAACGGCAAGGGGTGGGCATCGAAGGTCTGGCGATAACGGGCTTCGCTGTCGCGCAAGGCCGAGTGGGTTGCGGTGATCTGCCTCTCCATGGTGTTGAAGGCCCTGGCGAGCTGCTTGATCTCGCGGGGTCCCTCCTCGGCGACCCCGGGGCTGGGCTCCCCGCGCGCCAGGGCAAGCCCGGTCGCCTCCAGATTCGCCAGCGGACGGGAAACATGCCGGTGGAGCCAGAATGCAAGTGCGACCAGCAGGATGACACCGACCGAGATCGCAGGAATACGGCTTTCGACCAGCTCGGCACGGGCGGTCGCCCGCGCATGGGTCAGGTCGTACTCGATGAAGACGACGCCGCGTTCCAGCCCGCGAATGCTTTCGTCGTTGCCCGGGGTCAGGAACGGCATCGCGACCGATGCCATCTTGCCGTCGTCCGAAATGCGCAGATCGGGCCGTCGGGACGGGGTGGCGAGCAGGGTCGCCCAGTCGAGCTCGGGAATGACCTCCGCGGCATCGATACCCTTCCAGGCGAAACGGTTGGCCATCAGGACCGCGCCGTCGCCGCCGATCAGGGCGATCCGGCTGACCGTATGGTCGGTCGCGACATGCGTCAGGTCGGCTTCCACCGTCGTCGGCGAGCGATGCAGTTCGCGCTCGGCCATGCGCGCCAGTCGACTCGCATCGCGCAACAACTCCGACTCGATCCGCGTGTTAAGGGACTGGTCGGCATGCCAGACCGAATTCAGCATCGACGCGCCGATGACCGTCAGCGTCACCAACAGGATCAGGGCGGGCAGGCCCAACCGGATCGAAAGCCGCCCCACCCTCATCTTTGCCCGTCCTCCGGCAGGAAGCGGGGGTCGAACAATTGTCCGATGGCGGGCGCCTCGCCGATCAGCTGTTCGGCCTGCATCAGCGAAATCAGGCGTTCGGTCGTGGATGCCCGCATCGGTGGCGTGCCGCCGAGCAATCTGCGGTTCTCCCGCAGGTCTGGCACCCGCAGGCGACCCTGGGCGTAGGCGACCTGACTGACCGGTATGCCCATGCGCGGTGCCATCCGGTAGGCGGCGTCCAGCGGCTGGCGCTGGATGTGGTCGAGTGCGTCGAAGTAGGCGCCGATCAGATGTCGCATCGCAAGGGGGTTGTCGTTCAGCGCAGACGGGGTGACTGCGAGCACGTCCACGATCCGGTCAGGGATGTCCCGGCTGTCGAACAGCCGGATCGCGCCGCTGTCGAGCAACTGGGTCGCCACCGGATCGAAGGTCACGATGGCGTCCACCTCGCCGGAAACGAAGGCCTGATGGTGACGATCGTGCGGCAGGGCGACCCGATCGATGTCAGCGCTGGTCAGGCCGGCGCGCTCTAGCGCCGCCGCCAGCATCAGGGCACCGACCGCGGTCGACTCCAGGCCGACCCTCTTGTCGGCCAGGTCGGCCAGGGACTGCATGCCGACCCGCCCGACCAGCATGTCGGCACCGAACGAAAAATTGAAAACCAGCACGACGTGCAGATCCACGCCTTCGGATAGCGCGAACAAGGTCTCGTCCAGGGTCAGCCCAGCGCCGTCGATGGTGCCGGCCGCGAGTGCGCTGAGGCAGTCGGTGGCGGACAGCAGTTCGATCAACCGGACCTTGGTGGCGTCCAGCATGCCAAGGTCGCGAGCGAGATACATCGGCTCATAGCCGGGCCAGACGTTGGATGCGATACGCAAGGGCGCTGACGGCGCATGGCATCCGCTCAAACCGCCCAATAACAAACCCGCGCCTGCGGAGGCTGCGCACAGAAAGTGTCGGCGGCTGACCGGTCGCCCGGGGCTTGGAGTGGGTCGTATCACGTTTGTTCCGACAAGGGGGCGTGCCCGCAACCCGAACGATATCGAGTCCCTGCGATGGTCCTGCCGGGTATCACCAAGGCAGTATGTCTTGTTCTCTTGTCCTGGCCGGAAGCATACCCGGTTTGGGCAGAGTCACAAAGCCCATGGTGAAAATAGGGGCATTCAGGCCGATCTGTCACGAAAAACCGTGTCCGGTTGCGGCACGGTCGCGATCCAGCCTTCGATCGGATCGAAAGCCTCAGGCAGGCCAAAACGGGGACGGCCCGACCGCGCCGCACTGGCCGCCTGCAGCAGCGCGAGGCAGGCGTCCAGACGGTCCGCGCCCGGCTCCGCGATCAATGTCGACGCGAGCGGGGCGTCGAGCACGAGTCGCAGGCCCAGCGGGTTCGAACCCGTAGTCAGCGCCGACAGGATCCGCTCGCGGGCCAGCGTGCGTTGCGGGGTTTGTTTGACACGCGTGTCGCTCTTGTAGGAACCGGCTTCGATCGCTCGGGCCAGTCGTCCCGGATAGGCCTCGATCGCGATCCTGTCCGGATCGCCCGCATGCATGCCGGGCAGGCTCAGACCGGCGCGCAACAGCCGTGGCGCGCCTTCGAGAAACATCAGCCCGACCGGCGGGTTGACCAGCTTGAGCGGGCTGTGCGATCCGGCCGGGCGGTCGGTGGCGCGATGGGCATAGCGCCGGCCGGCCGGGCGACTTTGCCGGTAGGCGTCCAGTGCGGCGCGAAACGCCGGTTTGCCGAGGCCGTCGCAATGTTCGACCAGAGAGGCCCAGTCCCGCGGCCAGCCCAGGGCGGTGACGGCCTCCCTCGGCAGCCCGAATGGAAAGTCGAAGGCCGCCAGCCATGGGCCAGGTCGGTTCAGGAAGGTCTCGAAGCGCCGCCAGTCGGGCAGTGTCTCCACCTCGTCGAGTCGCACCGCGCGCGCTATCATCACCCCGCTCGCCACCGTGATCGGCTTGGCCGGACGCGGCGCGCTGGTGAAGTCGATGCCATAAAGACGCACTCGGGCCGCCGCGCTCAGGCAGCCGGTTTGTCGGAGGGTTTCTCTGTGGGCTTCTCTGCAGGCTTCTCGGCGGGCCTCTTCTGCTGTACCCGCTTGTCCCGGATATAGAGCTGGCTGTTGAGCTTCTTCAACTCGAAAAGGCCGATCGCCGATATCAGGTCGCTGAGCTTCTTGTATCCATAGTTGCGCGGGTCGAAGGAGGTCTGGTTGCCGATGTGCGAGCCGATCGCCCCCAGCGCCGCCCAGCCGTCGTCGTCTTCGGCCGCCTCGATGCCGCTGCGCAGCAGGTTGATCAGCTTGGCATCGCCGCGCAGTTCCTTGGCACTCTTCTTCTGCTCGACCGGATCCAGCTTCTCCTCGGTCTGGCTGGGCATGCCGAGATTCTCCAGGTAGAGGAACTTGGAGCAGGCGTTGACGAAAGGGGTCGGCGTCTTCTTCTCGCCGAAGCCGAAGACCTTGAGTCCGTTGGCGCGGATGCGCATCACCAGCGGCGTGAAGTCGGAATCCGACGAGGCGAGGCAGAACCCGTCCAGCTTCTGGCTGTAGAGCAGATCCATCGCGTCGATGATCATCGCGCTGTCGGTCGCGTTCTTGCCCTTGGTATAGGCGAATTGCTGGACCGGCTGGATCGCATATTCATGCAGGACCTGTTCCCAGCTCTTCAGCCCGGTGCTTTTCCAGTTGCCGTAGGCGCGGCGGATGTTGGTGACGCCATATTTGGCGAGCTCGTCGAGGATGACCTCGATCTTCGAGGCCGGGCAGTTGTCGGCGTCGATCAGTAGGGCGATGTGGGATTCGTCGGTCATGGCAGGTTTCCGTTCTTGTTCGTGAGGGGCCGCAGGTGGGGCGCACGCTGGTGCCGGGACGCGTTCCGGCGCATCCGGTCTGGAGTCGCTCGCTAGCCGGCTTCATGGCGGGGGTCGTGTCAGACACCGTACAGGTGCGCTGCGGTCAGGAGGGTGTTCATGTGGATGGTGACCGTCTCGTCGATGTTGTGAGCATAGCCGCCAGCCATCGCGATGGCGACCGGAATATCGCGGCCGCGGCAGTGTTCCAGCACCATCTGGTCGCGTTGCTGCAGGCCGGCGATGCTCAGGTCCAGCCGGCCCAGCCGGTCGCCCTGGTAGGGGTCGGCACCGGCGAGGTAGATCACGAAATCCGGCCGATGGCGGGTGAACACCGTGTCGAGCGCGCCACGCAGGGCGGCCAGGTAGGCCTCGTCGCCGGTCCGGTCCGGCAACGCGATGTCCAGGTCCGAGTGCACCTTGCGGAACGGGAAGTTCTTCTCACCATGGATGCTGAAGGTGAACACCGCCGCTTCGTCGGCCAGGATCGCGGCCGTGCCGTCGCCCTGATGGACGTCGCAGTCGATGATCGCGATCCGCCTCGCCGATCCCGCATCCCGCAACCACAGCGCCGCGATCGCGGCATCATTGAAGACGCAGAAACCGGACCCGAAGTCGCGGTGGGCGTGATGGGTGCCGCCGGCCAGATTGGCGGAACAGCCGTCCCGCAGCGCACGATGGCAAGCGGCGAGAGTCGCGCCGGCCGAACGCCGCGATCGCTCGACCATGCCGGGTGACCACGGAAAACCTATCCTGCGCTGCTCGGCCGCATCGAGGGTGCCAGCGACGACCCGTTTCAGGTAGGACGCGTCATGCGCGCGCAGGATGTCCTGGTCCGAGGCCGGGTCGGGAACGACGAACGCTTCGGTCGGGAATCCGCTCTCGGACTGCAGCCGCGCCCGCAAGCCGGCGTACTTCTCCATCGGAAAACGATGGCCGGGCGGCAGCGGCAACACGAAGTGATCTGCGTAGTGCAGCTTCATTCAACCATTCGAGATGCGCAGGTCCGGTACCGGGTCGAGGGCGAGCGCAGGCTGGTCGGCGTCGGTATAGAGCTCGGCGAACTCGTCCTCCGGGACGACCGTGACCGCGATCTCCGGTTCGTGGCCGCCGCCGCCGAGCAAGACCCCGCGCATCGGCGAGATGTCGCTGAAATCGCGACCCCAGCCTATCGTGATGTGCTCGAGATCTGGCCGGACCGCATTGGTCGGATCGAAGTCGGCCCAGCCCAAGCCCGGCACAAAGACCGACACCCAGGCATGGGTCGCATCGGCGCCGATCAGGCGAGGGCGACCGGGTGGCGGCCGGGTCAGCAAGTAGCCGCTCATGTAGCGCGCGGCAATGCCCAGCGAGCGCAGGCAGGAGATCATCAAGTGGGCGAAGTCCTGGCACACGCCGCGCTTGCTGGCGAAGACCTCGGTGACCGGGGTCGAGACTTCGGTCGCTTCCGGGTCGAAGATGAATTCCTCGAAGATGCGCTGCATCAGGTGCTCGACCGCCGCCAGCAAGGGCAGCCCGGGCGTGAAGCGCTCGCCGGCGTAGTCGGCGAAATCGCGCTTGAGCCGCACATCGGTGGACTCGAACAGGAAGGCGGTGGCGAACAAGGTGTCCGGATCCATGCGCCGGCCAGCCTGGTAGCGCAACATGTCGCGCACCGACTCCCAGGGCGGCGAGTCTTCCACCGGCGGCAGCGTGCGCGACTGTAGTTCGACCCAGCTCTCGCTGCGCACCGACAACAGGTCATGGTCCGCCTCGAAATGCAGCGCCCGCACCGTGTTGCCGAAGCTGTCTACGAAATCGCGCGAGTGGGTCGGCTCCGGGGTGATCTCGAGACGGTGGGCGACGCACTGTTGCCAGGGCAGGTCGCGCGGAGCGAGCCTCAGCAACTGGTGGGATTCGCCGACCGGCTGGTCGTAGCGGTAGGTGGTGTCGTGCCGGATGTGGTAGCGGACCTTGTTCACGCGACGCTCCGCAAGCGCGATTGCTGCACGGTGTGGATGAAGAACCGGTGGTGTACGTCATCGGACAGTACGTAGGCGGTTTCCTCAGCGTCGGACAGCAACGAGGCCAGGCGGGCGCAAGCCAGATCGCAATGCTCGACCTCGAACGCGGTCAGGTCGAAGCGGCCGAGGCGGCGCTCCAGCCCTGCGATCTGGGGCGGCATCGGGTGGCCCAGATCCTGGGCACTGCGGGCGAGATAACGTTTGAGCGACTGCACCTGGAAACCGATCGAGTGCGGGTTGGCCGTGTCGAACACGACCAGGTGCATGACCGGCAGCAACTCCGGCGTGCGCCGGTAGCGGGCGCGGTAGGTCACGATGGAGTTCGCCGCTTCGAGCAACCACTCGAGCATGCGCTCGCGGTCCGGTTCGCTGGCCTGGAGGACGACCGAAACCAGCGCCGACAGGCCGGCCAGGCGTTCGATACGCCGGCCAAGAATCAGGAAACGCCAGCCTTCGTCACGGGTCATGTCGTCCATCGCGAAGCCGGCCAGCGAGATGCAGTTGAGCATGACCTGGTCGAGCGCGCCCAGGGCCTGGTCCAGCGTGACCGGCGATGGCTTCAGCGCCGTCTCGAGGCGGTTCAGCACATGCCAGTTGTCCGAGGACAGGCGTTCGCGCACATGGTTGGCGTTGATCGCGAGTGCGCGCAGGTTCGATGCGACCGAGCCGGGCTGGCCGAGATCGGACACCGCCGACAGTAGACGGTTTTCCAGTCTGTGCTCTTCGGCGTCATCGGACGCATCGACCTCGTCGTCGCTGAGCGCGCCGATGCGGCTGGCGGCCAGCAGCAAGCCGGACAGCTCCTGGTCGATCTCATCCGTTCCGCCGGCGATCCGGGTCAGGGCGGCGCGCAGGATACGCGCCGAGGCCTCGCAGCGCTCGGAGTGGCGACCCATCCAGAACAGGTTCTCGCCGACCCGCGAAGGGATGTCTGTCCCGGTGCACAACAGGTCGATCACGCCCAGCTTTTCCTTGATCAGCGTCGAGCGCTGGATCGGGCCCTCCGCCTGGACCCAGGTGTCCTTGGACAGCCCACCTCGCTGCATCGAGATCACCTCGATCCCGGCGCTGGGCGCGACCCGGGTCAGCGCCCCCGGCATCACGATGTAGCCGTCGGGCGTGGCCGCGGCGAACAGGCGCAGCCCGACCGAGCGCGAGGTCAGGCGGCGCTCTGCGTGACGGGTCCACACCGGCGCCTGCGACAGTCGCACCCATTCCTGGGCGACATAGGCGTGCGGCTGGGCCTTGATGCTGGCGATCAACTGCTTGCGCTCCTCCCCCTTGAGCTGGTGGCCGAAGACGGCCTCCATCCGCATGCTCGGAAAGGCCGGCTTGATCACCAGGTCGTCCAGGTTTTCCAGCACATGTTCGAGCGCGGGGGGCTCGCCGCACCACCACGACGCGACCGAAGGCATCGCCATCGGCTCGCCGAGCAGGCGCTCCGAGATCCCGGGCAGGAAACCGAACAAGGCCGCGCTCTCGAGTACGCCGCTGCCGAGCGCGTTGGCCATCAATACCCGGCTGGCCCGGACCGCACCGAGCAGACCGGCAACGCCGAGGGCGGAGTCGGCGCGCAGTTCCAGCGGATCGCAGAAGTCGTCGTCGAGCCGTCGCACGACGGCATGGACCCGGCGCAGGCCGCGCAGGGTTTTCAGGTAGACGGTGTCGTTGCGCACCGTCAGATCCTGGCCCTCGACCAGCGGATAGCCCAGGTAGCGGGCGAGGAAGGCGTGTTCGAAGTAGGTTTCGTTGTATGGGCCGGGCGTCAGCAAGACGCACAGCGGCGCTTCGCCATCGGTGGGCGCCATCCGCGCCATGCCTTCCTGGAAGCCACGGAAGAATCCAACCAGCTTCTGTACGTGCAGATTGCGGAACGCGTCGGGAAAGGCATGCGAGACGACGATGCGATTCTGCAGCGCATAGCCGGTGCCCGACGGGCCCTGGGTGCGGTCGGCGATCACCCACCAGTTGCCATCCGGGGAGCGGGCGAGATCGACCGCGTAAAGGTGCAGGAAGCGCCCGCTGGGGGGGACGGCGCCCTGGCAAGGCCATTTGAAGCCGCGTTGACCGAATACCAGCGCGGGCGGCAGCAGGCCCTCGGAGACCAGGTTCTGCGGACCGTACAGGTCGGCCAGCACCGCATCGAGCAGGCGTGCCCGCTGTGCGACCGCGGCCGACAAGTCGCGCCACTCGTCTGCGCTGATGATCAGCGGCAGCATGTCGATCTCCCACGGGCGGCTGTTGCCCTTGGGGTCGGCATAGACATTGTAAGTGACGCCGTCGGACTCGATCGCATCGGCGACGAAGGCGGCGCGCTGCTCCAGCGCCTTCTCCGAAAGCACCTCGAGACGGCGGGCGAAGGCCGACCAGTGTGGCCGGGGCGCTCCCTTGGCGACCAGCATTTCGTCGTATCGGTCGACGCTGTGGGGATAGGCGTCGATCAGGCCTGATGGCATCGGTGGGATCCGAGACTGTAATAAAAGAGGCTCCGGCGCAAAACCGGAGCCAGTGCGAGTCTCAATATTGTCTCAGATCGAGCGTGAATGGAAACTCCGGATTTACACGAGGCTCGGCGGCCTGGATTTTGCCCGGGTTGTGTCCCATCCGGAAGTAGCGCGCCATGCGCCGGCTTTCGGCCTCGAAGGCATTGATGGGCAGGGTGTCGAAGCTGCGGCCACCGGGATGCATCACGTGGTACTGGCAGCCGCCCAGACTCTTGTTCATCCAGGTATCGACGATGTCGAAGGTCAGGGGGCTATCGACGCCTATGGTCGGATGCAGGCAGGACGGCGGTTGCCAGGCCCGGTATTTGACCCCGGCCACGAACTCGCCGACCGTACCGGTGGACTGCATCGGGATCGTCACACCGTTGCAGGTGATCCGGTAGCGATCCGGCGCGACCCCATGCGCCTTGATCTGCAGGCGCTCGACCGACGAATCGACATAGCGGACCGTGCCGCCGGTGGCGCCTTCCTCGCCCATCACATGCCAGGGTTCGAGCGCGGTGCGCAGTTCCAGCGTCATGCCCCTGATGGTGTAGTCGCCGATGCGCGGGAAGCGGAATTCCTTGTGCGGCGCGAACCACTCGGCCTGGATCGGGTAGCCGGCAGCCTGGGTCTCTTCGATCACGTCCTGGAAATCCTGCCAGACATAGTGGGGTAGCAGGAAGCGGTCGTGCAGTTCGGTTCCCCAGCGCACCAGCTTCGTCGGCTCGTAAGGGGTGTCCCAGAATCTTGCCACCAGCGCCCGCAGCAGCAGTTGCTGGGTGAGGCTCATGCGGGCGTGGGGCGGCATTTCGAAGGCCCGCATTTCGAGCAGGCCCAGGCGTCCGGCGCTGCCGTCCGGCGAGTAGAGCTTGTCGATGCAGAACTCGGCCCGGTGGGTGTTGCCGGTGACGTCGGTGAGCAGGTTGCGCATCAGGCGGTCGACCAGCCACGGCGGGCAGCCGTCGCGGCCTTGCGCGAGCAGACGGTCCATCTCGCGGAAGGCGACCTCGAGTTCGAAGACCGCGTCATTACGGGCTTCGTCCACTCTGGGTGCCTGCGAGCTCGGGCCGATGAACAGACCCGAGAACAGGTAGGACAGGCTGGGATGGTTGTGCCAGTAGCTGACCAGGCTGCGCAGCAGGTCGGGTCTGCGCAGGAAGGGCGAGTCGGCCGCGGTTTCGCCCCCGAGCACGAAATGGTTACCCCCGCCGGTGCCTGTATGGCGGCCGTCCACCATGAACTTCTCGGTGGTCAGGCGCGATTGATGCGCGGCTTCGTAGAGGTGGGTGGTCTGATCGACCAGTTCGTCCCAGCTGCCCGCCGGATGAATGTTCACCTCGATCACGCCCGGATCCGGGGTGATGCTGAAGTGACGGACGCGCGGGTCGCGCGGCATCGGATAGCCTTCCAGCAGCACCGGTTGGCCGAAATCGGCCGCGGTCGCCTCGATCGCGGTGACGAGCTCCAGGTAGTCCTCCAGGGTTTCGGTCGGCGGCATGAAGATGTACAGAATGCCGTTGCGCGCCTCGGCGCACATTGCGGTACGGGTGATCCAGTGCGCCGACGCCTTGTCCCCAAGCTTGCGCTCGGTGGATGCCCGAACCGGCGTAGAGCCCGCCGAGCCACCTCCGGCAGCACCGCTGCCACTGCCACCTGTGAGTCCTCGCGCACTGGTATGGCCCGGCGCGGCAGATGCGGTGAGCAGCGAGCCCGGGCTGAGCTGCGCGCGCAAGGCGGCCTGCAACGGCAGGGGCTTGAAGAGGGCGAAGGGGTCGGGCTGGTGGATCCACGGGTAGTCCGCCTCGGCCACCCACGGCATCGAATCCAGCGGTAGCCGGTAGCCCAGGGGCGAGTCGCCCGGGATCAGATAGCAGCGTTCGTCACGCAGGAACCAGCCGCCACTTTGCCATGCGCCGGAATGCGGGTTACGGCCGACCGGCAGGACATGGCCGGTGATCGCATCCAGCCCAGTGCTGACCACCGTGCGCAAGCGGGCGCGTTCCATCGGATCGTCGAGGCGGGAGTCGAACGGATCGACGTTGGCCGGCAGGCGCCGCTCCCGCCACAGGTAGTACAGGACGTCTTCGAAGGCGGGAAACACGAACTTCGGGTCCAGCTCGAGGCGTTGCGCCACCCCGCGCAGGAACTGGCGGGCGGTCGCTTCATCCGCGCCATGGTTCTCCCGCTCGTTCGCGATCAGCGAGGCGTCTTCCCAGATCGGTTCGCCGTCCTTGCGCCAGACGCAGTTGAGCGACCAGCGTGGCAACTGTTCGCCGGGATACCACTTGCCCTGGCCGAAATGGACCAGGCCCTTCGGACCGTATTTGTCACGCATGCGGTGGTAGAGGTCGGCGGCGATCAGCCGCTTGGTCGGCCCGAGCGCGTCGGTATTCCACTCGTCGCCGTCCGGGTCGTCCAGCGCGATGAAGGTCGGCTCGCCGCCCTGGGTCAGGCGTACGTCCATGTCCTGCAGCTGGCTGTCTATGGCATGGCCGAGCAGTTCGATCTCGGACCACTGTTCGTCGGTATAGGGTTTGGTGACCCGTGGCGCTTCCCAGATGCGGGTGACTGCCATTCTGTGCTCGAACTCGACCTCGCACTTGTCCAGCGCACCACTGACCGGCGCGGCCGAGAAGGGGTCGGGTGTGCAGGCGAGCGGGATATGGCCCTCGCCGGCGAACAGGCCCGAGGTGGGGTCCAGCCCGATCCAGCCTGCACCGGGCAGATAGACCTCGCACCAGGCGTGCAGGTCGGTGAAATCGGCTTCCGGCCCGGAAGGCCCGTCCAGCGACTTGACGTCGGCTTTCAACTGGATCAGGTAGCCGGACACGAAGCGCGCGGCCAGCCCCAGATGGCGCAGGATCTGAACCAGCAGCCAGGCTGAGTCGCGGCAGGACCCGGAGCGCTTCTCCAGGGTCTCCTCGGGGGTCTGCACGCCCGGTTCGAGCCGGATCAGGTAGTCGATGTGCTTGTACAGCGTGTAGTTAAGATCGACCAGGAAGTCGATGCTGCGCTTCTGGTCGCGATCGATGCCGTTGAGCCACGCGGCGAACCTGGGTGTCAGCGGCAACTTCTTGAAATACGGCGCGAGTTCGTCGCGCTGCCAGCCCTCGTAATCGAACGGGCAGGTTTCCGCATACGGTTCGAGGAAGAAATCGAAAGGGTTGATCACCGCCATCTCGGCGACGAGATCGACCTCGATGCAGAATTCGGTGGTTTTCTCGGGGAAGACCAGTCGGGCGAGATAGTTCGACTGCGGGTCCTGCTGCCAGTTGATGAAGTGTCCGCCTGGCTGGATCTTGAGCGAGTAGCTGAGGATGCGGGTACGGCTGTGCGGGCAGGGCCGCAAGCGGATCGTCTGCGGGCCAAGATTGATCGGTCGGTCGTACTGATATCGGGTGAAATGGCTGAGCGCGACATGGATGGACATGGATGACCTCGAGATCGTGGCGGCGTCGATGCCTGAGCAAATCCTGCGCCAGGCGCTTCGGCTGCGAGCGTGTCGGCACATTGGCGGTTCGTGTGTGTGCCTTGGCCCCAGCGCGCGGACGAACAACAGTCTCCGCTAAGATGCGATCGGGTCGTCAGATCGGACCGTTTCAGGCCAGTCATGCACTATTGTGGGGCGGGCGGGCCTGTCTCGGCACTGTTGTGGGCGATCGACGCCCCTGAACTTCATCGCTAAACTGGAATCATCAAGCACTGAACACATGATAAAGGCGACCAGCATGAGCGTCATCGACAGAATCCGAGAAAAGCATGCGCAATTGACCGACATCCGGAGGGACATTCACGCCCACCCGGAACTGGCCTTCGCCGAGCACCGTACTGCCGAAGTGGTGGCCGACCATCTCGAGGCGATCGGGGTCGAGGTGCATCGCGGCGTGGGGCGGACCGGCGTGGTCGGCGTGATCAGGGCGGGGCGCAGCCTGCGGGCGATCGGCCTGCGTGCCGACATGGACGCTCTGCCGATGCAGGAGCGCAACACGTTCGCCCATCAATCGCGTCACGCGGGGTGCATGCATGCCTGCGGCCATGACGGCCACACCACGATGTTGCTGGCCGCGGCCGACGTGCTGGCGAGCCAGCGCGAATTCGACGGCACGGTGTATCTGGTCTTCCAGCCGGCGGAGGAAGGCGAGGCCGGGGCCCAGGCGATGATAGACGATGGCTTGTTCGAGCGTTTCCCGATGGAGGCGATCTTCGGCATGCACAACTGGCCGGGCATGCCGGCCGGGCAGTTCGCGGTCCATACCGGGCCGGCCATGGCCAGTGCCGACCGCTTCGACATCACCGTGCTCGGCCATGGCGCGCACGCGGCGATGCCGCATCTGGGCAAGGACCCGGTGGTCGCGGCCGCGGCCCTGGTGCAAAGCCTGCAGACCATCACCAGCCGCAGCCTCGACCCGCTCGATGCGGCGGTGGTTTCGACCACCTTGTTCCATGCTGGCGAGGCCTACAACGTGATTCCCGACCGGGCCCAGCTGTCCGGCACGGTGAGGGCGTTCCGGCCCGGGGTGCAGGCGACGGTCGAGACCCGGTTGCGCGAGCTCTGTGCCGGCATCGCCGCGGCCTACCAGCTCACGATCGACGTTGAATACCGCCGCGGCTACCCTCCGACCGTCAACACCGCCGACGAGGCGGCGATCTGCGCCGAGGTGGCGCGCGCATTGGTCGGGCCGGAGCAGGTCGTGACCGACGCCAGGCCGAGCATGGGGGCCGAGGATTTCGCCTTCTTCCTGCAACACAAACCCGGCTGTTACGTTTGGGTGGGCAATGGTCCTGGGGAAGGCGGGTGCATGCTGCACAACCCCAATTACGACTTCAACGACGACATCATTCCGGTGGGCGGCGCCTACTGGGTCGAGCTGGTGAAGCGCCTGTTGCCGGCGGCAGGCTGAACCAATCCAGGCAAACCCCGTCCACCGACCCATGCACACACTCAGACTCGCTTTCAGGATGATGCTGCGCGACCTGCGCGCCGGCGAACTCCATCTGCTCGGCATCGCCATCCTGATCGCGGTCGCCAGCCTGACCAGCGTCGGATTTCTCGCCGACCGGGTTGGACGTGGCCTGGACCGGGAGGCCAATCAGCTGCTCGGCGGCGACCTGTTGCTGCGGGCCGATCAGCCTTGGGATACGCGCTTTCATGACGAGGCGCGTCTGCGTGGGCTGGAGGTGGTCGATACGGTGTTGTTCACCAGCATGGTCAGCACCGAGGACGAGGCGCAACTCGCCGGGGTGAAGGTGGTCGATGCGGGTTACCCACTGCGCGGCGCGGTGCGGATCGCACCGGGCCCCAATCTGCCCGACGAGCAGGTCGAGCGGGTGCCCGAGCGAGGCGAGGTCTGGCTGGACGAGCGCCTGTTCGCAACCCTGGGCGTGTCGGTCGGCGACAGCGTCGGTCTCGGCCTGCTCGAGTTCCGGGTCGGTGGCATGGTGACCTTCGAGTCGGACCGCGGGGCGAACTTCTTCAGTTTGTTGCCGCGCGCGATCTTCAACATGGCGGACCTGGCCGATGCCGGCCTGCTGGTCCAGGGCAGTCGGGCCACGTGGCGGCTGCATGTCGCCGGCGACCTGGCGACGGTCGAGGCCTTCGAGCGCTGGGCCAGCGCCAACCTGGGACGTGGGCAGGCGATCGAAACCATAGAGAACGCCCGGCCCGAGGTGCGTGGCGCGCTCGATCAGGCCCAGCGCTTCCTGCGCCTGGCCGCCTTGCTGGCGGTGATCCTGGCAGCGGTCGCGGTCGGTCTGTCGGCGCGGCGCTTCATGCAGCGTCATCTGGACGGTTGCGCCGTGATGCGTTGCATGGGTGCGCGGCAGTCGCAGGTGTTGCGCATCGTGGTTGGCGAGTTCATTTTCTTCGGCCTGATCGTGGCCTTGCTCGGTTCGGCGCTGGGCTGGCTGGTGCAATTCGGACTGGTGTCGGTGCTGGTCGAGCTGATGCAGGTGAGCCTGCCCCCGCCGTCGCTGTTGCCGCTCGCGCATGGGCTGGTGGTCGGGCTGGCGCTGCTGGTCGGCTTCGTTTTGCCGCAGTTGCTACGTCTGGGCAAGGTGTCCACGCTGCGGGTGATGCGGCGGGAGCTTGTCGGGGTGGAGTCGCTCAGCGGCACCGCATGGGTGCTCGGTGCGGCGGTCTTGTTCGGCATCATTTTCTGGATTGCGGGCGACTTCCAGCTGGGGGTGATGGTCGCACTAGGCTTTGCTTTCGCGCTCGGCCTGTTCGCCGCTGCGGCCTGGGTCTTGCTGCGCCTGTTGTCGCGCCTGAAGGGGCAGGGCAGCCTGCGTGGCGGGGGCTGGCGCTATGGGCTGGCATCGCTGAACCGGCGCATCGGCGCGAGCGTGATCCAGATCAGCGCGATCGGGCTGGGCATGGCGGCGCTGCTGTTGCTGACGCTGATCCGCGGCGACTTGCTCGAGAACTGGCGGCAGATGACGCCCGAAGATGCGCCCAACCGGTTCATCATCAATATCCAGCCCGACCAGCGTGCGGGTGTAGCGGACTACTTCTCCGACAACGGTTTCGTTGCGCCCGAGATCCTGCCGATGATCCGCGGGAGACTGGTGGCGATCAACGACAGGCCGGTGAATCCTGACGAATATGAGGAGCCGCGTACCCGTCGTCTGGCCGAGCGCGAGTTCAATCTGAGCTATGGCAGCCGTTTGCCGGACACCACCAGCAGTGTCGAGGGACGCTGGCATGGCGAGGACCGGACGCCGCAGTTCTCGATAGAGAAAGGCTTGCTCGAGACCTTCAATCTGAAGATCGGCGACCGGGTCCGGTTCGACGTGGCCGGCCGACTGGTCGAGGCGCCGATCACCAGCGTGCGCGAACTGGACTGGGACTCGATGCGGGTGAATTTCTTCTTCATCGCGTCCGAAGGCATGCTGGAGAACGATCCGGCCAGTCTGGTGACGGCCTTTCATCTGCCACCGGGCGACCATGCATTCACCACCGGTCTGATCAACCAGTTTCCCAACCTGTCGGTGATCGATGTGGCGGCGGTGATCGCGCAGGTGCAGTCGGTGACCGACAAGCTGGTGTTGATCGTGCAGTTCGTGTTCGGCTTCGCGGTGCTGGCCGGTCTGACCGTGCTTTATGCGGCCTTGCAATCGACCCATGACGAACGCGACTTCGAACTGGCGATGCTGCGCACCCTCGGCGCCCGCAATGGCCAGGTACGCCAGGCCTTGCTGGCCGAGTTCATGGTGCTTGGCGCGGCGGCGGGCATTCTGGCCGGTATTGGCGCGACCGCGATCGGCTGGGCACTGGCGCACTACGTGTTCAAGATGGCCTATATCCCGAGCCTGATC
Source organism: Azoarcus sp. (assembly GCA_030604735.1). Lineage (GTDB taxonomy): Bacteria > Pseudomonadota > Gammaproteobacteria > Burkholderiales > Rhodocyclaceae > Azoarcus_F. The sequence continues at coordinate 74,191 of JAUVVG010000008.1, read as the reverse complement.
CCGATGCTGCTCGCCACCGCGATCGGCGTGATCGGTGTGGTCGCGGGGGGCTGGCTGGGAACCCGTCACCTGCTGGCGCGGCCGCCCCTCACCAGCTTGCGCGCACTGGCCTGAGGCATTTCTTCCATATCGGCGCGGCCGTGGCGGCTGCGCGTGCCCCAGATGGGTGCCCAGCTTGGGGTGTCGCTCGAAGCGCACCTTGACGGTGCATTGAATGGACTTCGCGGCTGTTTCCGATCGTGAGCGCACGCTGAGATCCGCACCGAATATGGGCGCAAGGCGTTTGGCATGCCGATTGCTAGATGTGTCCGCAGTGGCCGCATCCCGCGGTAACGCACAGGACTCTCGGCGCGGACGCGATGACTCAAAACGATGCTTTGGACATCCTCTGGATACTGGTATGTGCCGGCCTGGTGTTCGTGATGCAGGCCGGTTTTTTGTGCCTGGAGTCCGGCCTCACCCGTAACAAGAACGCGATCAACGTGGCGGTCAAGAACGTGTCCGATTTCGCGGTCGCGGCAATCCTGTTCTGGCTGATCGGCTTTGCGCTGATGTTCGGCAAGACGGCCGACGGCTGGTTCGGCACCGGCGGGTTCGCGCTCCTGGCCGATGGTACGCTGCCCAGCGAGCTGCTGGCCTTTCTGCTGTTTCAACTGATGTTCTGCGCGACCGCCGCGACCATCGTGTCCGGCGCGGTGGCCGAGCGCATGCACTTTTCGGTGTATCTCGGGCTGACCGCGCTGGTCGGGGGCTTCATCTACCCGGTGTTTGGCCACTGGACCTGGGGAGGTGCGATCGACGGCATGGGACAGGGCTGGCTCAATGCGATGGGCTTCGTCGATTTCGCCGGCTCGACCGTGGTGCATAGCCTGGGGGGCTGGGTGGCACTGGCCGCGGTGCTGGTGATCGGCCCGAGAACCGGGCGCTTCGTGCCGGGCGAGGCGCCACAGGTGATTCCGGCCGGCAATCTGCCGGTGGCGATGCTCGGGGTGCTGCTGCTGTTCTTCGGCTGGTTCGGCTTCAACGGGGGCAGCACGCTGGCGCTGAACGCGAGCGTGCCCGGCATCATGGTCAACACCGCCCTGGCTGCCGCGGGCGGCATCCTCACGGGGATCTTCCTCGGCTGGCGTGTGCACGGCTACTGCGAAGTGTTGTATGCGTTGAACGGTGCGATTGCCGGCCTGGTGTCGATTACCGCCTGCGCCCATGTCGTCTCCGGTGACGAGGCGATCGTGATCGGGGCGATCGGCAGTGTGGTGATGGTGTTCTGCAACGAGTGGTTGCTGAAACGGCGGATAGACGACGCGGTCGGGGCGATTCCGGCGCATCTGGCAGCGGGAGTATGGGGCACCCTGGCGGTGGCCTTGTTCGGCGATCCGGCGCTGATCGGCACCGGGCTGGGCCGCTTCGAGCAGCTCGGGGTGCAGGCGCTCGGCGTCGTCGTTTGCGGGCTTTGGGCCTTCGTCATCGCCTGGCTGGCGTTGACCGGTCTGTCACGATTCACCCGCCTGCGGGTCAGCGAGGAAGACGAGCGGGTCGGGCTGAACGTGTCCGAGCACGGCGCCCGCACCGAACTGATCATGCTGCTCGAAACCATGGAAACCCATGGCAAGACCGGCAACCTGACCGGACGCGTGCCGGTCGAGCCCTTTACCGAGGTCGGGCAGATCGCTTCGGCCTACAACCGGGTGATCGTCGCGCTGGAGGAGGCGACCGATCAGACCCGCGCCATCATCCGTGATGTGCGCGACGGCATCATCACCTTCACCCACGACGGGGTGTTGACCAGCCTCAACCCCGGCGCCGAGAAACTGTTCGGGGTGGCCGGTGCCGGGATGGTGGGGCAGCCGGTGATGCGCCTGCTCGAGGTCGAAGGCCTGCCACCCTCGTTTCAGCCCGAGCGCCTGTTCACGCCGGGCGAGAAGATCGAGGTCAAGCTCGGCATGTCCCGCCATGCGCGGCGGGTGCTGGAAGTGTCGGTGAGCGACACCCGCCACGGTGCGGATCCGCTGTTGACCGGTATGGTGCGTGATATCACCGAGCGCAAGCAGGTCGAGGCGCAGTTGCACAAGGAACGCGACCTGGCCCAGGTCACGCTGGCTTCGATCGGCGACGGCGTGATCACGACCGACGAGTCGGGCCTGATCCAATACATGAATCCGGTGGCGGAACGTTTGACCGGCTGGCGGGTGCACGAGGCGCGCGGACAGGCGGTCAGCATCGTCTATCGCGTGATCGACGACAAGTCCGGCGAGAACCTGCCCAATCCGGTGCGCGGGGTACTGACCAAGGGGCAGGTCATGCCGCGCATGGAGCATGCCTATTTGCTTCGCCGAGACGGCGAGCGGGTGCCGGTGCTCGACTCGGCCGCGCCGATCCGCTCGCGGGAAGGCTTTCTGATCGGGGCGGTGCTGGTGTTCCATGACGTCACGGTCACGCTCAACCTGGCCCGCGAGCTGTCACACCAGGCCAGCCATGATGCGCTGACCGGCGTGCCCAACCGGCGCGAATTCGAGCGCCGCCTGGCCGAGTTGCTCTTGAGGCCACGCGACGACGATCGCACCGACATCCTCTGTTATCTGGATCTCGACCAGTTCAAGGTGGTCAACGACACCTGCGGCCATATCGCCGGCGACGAATTGCTGCGCCAGGTGGCCAATCTGCTGCGCGAGCAGTTGCGCACGGCCGACTTGCTCGCCCGCCTCGGCGGTGACGAGTTCGGCCTGATCCTGCAAGGCTGCCCGCTCGATCAGGCGCTCGGGCTGGCCGAGCGGATCCGCGAGGCTATCCAGGATTATCGCTTCGCCTGGGAGGGCAAGACCTTTTCGATCGGGGTGTCGATCGGCCTGGTCGAGATCGCCAGCGACGATGCCGACCTCGGCATGGTGCTGTCTTCGGCCGATGCCGCCTGCTATGCGGCCAAGGAGGATGGGCGCAACCGGGTGCATGTGTATCAGCCGGACGACGACGCCCTGATGGAGCAGCACGGCCAGATGCAGTGGGTCGGCCGGCTGCAGGCCGCGCTCGATCAGGACCGCTTGCGTCTTTATGTGCAGCCCATCGTGCCCTTGCATGCGCCGGAAGTGAACCCGATGCACTTCGAGATCCTGGTGCGGCTGGAAGAGAACGGCAAGATGATCAGCCCCGGCAGCTTCCTGCCCGCGGCCGAACGCTACAACCTGATGCCGCGTATCGATCAGTGGGTGGTCAACAATACGCTGGCCTGGCTGGGTGACCGCTACCGCAAGCAGGGTGCGCTGGAAGGGGTGTATTGCATCAATCTCTCCGGCGCCTCGCTGTCCGACGAGCGTTTCCGTCAGACATTGCGGATTACGCTGGAGAATCTGCGCCTGCCGGCCGGGGCGATCTGCTTCGAGATCACCGAGACCGCCGCGGTGGCGAACCTCTCGAAGGTGGTCAACTTCATCCTTGAAGTGAAGCAACTCGGTTGCTCGTTCGCGCTCGACGATTTCGGCAGCGGCCTGTCCTCGTTCGCCTACCTCAAGAATCTGCCGGTCGACTTCCTGAAAATCGACGGCAGCTTCATCAAGGATGTGGAGCGCGACCCGATCGATCTCGCGATGGTCCAGGCGATCAATGCGATCGGTCATGTGATGGGGTTGAAGACCATCGCCGAGTTCGTCGAGAACGAAGCGATCCTGCAGCGCCTGGTCGACATCGGACTCGACTACGCCCAGGGCTACCACCTCGGCGCGCCGCGCCCGCTGGCCGACGACGATCAGGTCAGGATGATGCCGAGGTAGAGCTGCTGAAGTATAATTTCATACAGTATCGATTGTGGCCTGGGACGCGAGGGCGACCCACGGGCAACGGAGGCTGAATGGAATGGTTGTCGGCGTTGCCGCTGGCGGGTAACGAAGTGTGGTGGGCGGCGGGTGCGCTGGGGGTGTTGTCGCTGTTCCTGTTCGGCCTGTCGATGGCGAGGTTCGGTCGTCTCGCGCGGCGGCTCGAGCATGAACTGGCGAGGGCCGCTGCGGCGGCAGTCGATGACCAGGCCGGTCGCTTCGGCTCCGATCTGGTGCACGCCCTGGACCGGCAGACCGACCGCATCGCGTTGCAGGCCGAGCAGGGGCTGGAACGGATGCGGGTGACCCTCGAACGGGTCGCCCATGCCGAGCGCGAAGCGCGGCAGGCGCTGCATGTCGATCTTCAGTCCCGGCTGGCGGCGCAGCGCGAGGACATCGGCCAGCGCTTCACCGTACTTGCCGGCGAGGTCCATACCGGGCTTGAGCGCCTGCGGGGCGAGGTGCTGGAGCAGGTGCTGACCCGCTTGTCGGAGCATGCGCGGGCCGACCGCAACCTGTTGCAGAATGGCCTCAAGATGGCAGCCGATCAACTCGGCAGCGGGGTGGAGAGCCTGTCACGCACGCTGGACGAGCGGCTCGACGCGATCACCGGTCATGTCAATCAGCGCCTGGACGAGGGCTTTCGCAAGACCAACGAGACCTTCGCCAGCGTGATGGCGCGGCTGGCGACGATAGACGAGGCGCAGAAGAAGATCGACGGGCTGACCACCAATGTGGTCAGCCTGCAGGAGCTGCTGGGCGACAAGCGCGCCCGCGGGGCTTTCGGCGAAGTGCAGCTGGAGGCATTGGTGCGCAATGCCTTGCCGCCGGATGCATTCGCGTTTCAGGCGGTCCTGTCGAACAACACCCGGGTGGATTGCCTGCTGACCCTGCCGGAGCCGACCGGATTGGTCGCGGTCGATGCCAAGTTTCCGTTGGAGAACTATCACCGCATGCTGGACAACGCCAGCGCCGAGGCAGATCGGCGGGGCGCGACCAGTGCATTCCGTAGCGACGTCAGGCGACATATCGAGGCGATCGCGACCAAGTACATCATCGACGGCGAGACCTCGGATGGTGCGGTGATGTTCTTGCCGGCCGAAGCGGTGTTCGCCGAGATCCATGCCTATCATCCGGAGCTGGTCGCCCATGCCCAGACACGGCGGGTCTGGATCGTCTCGCCGACCACGCTGATGGCCGTCTTGAATACGGCGCGTGCGGTGCTCAAGGATGTCGAGACCCGTAAGCAGATCCACGTCATCAAGGACGCGCTAGGCAAGCTCGCCAAGGATTTCAACCGCTTCGACGAACGGATGGCGGCGCTGGCACGCCACATCGAGCAGGCCAACAAGGATGTTCAGGACGTACAGGTCAGCTCGCGCAAGATCACCGCTCATTTCCACAAGATCGAGTCTGCCCGGGTGGACGAGATCGAGAACCGGTCTTGAGCCAGTCTCAGCCGCCGATGTAGGACATCTCGATCTTGCGCTGGCCGGCGGTGTTGGCGGTGCGGATCTCCGAGTAGCGGTCGTCGCGCCGGGTCCACACCGCGCCGATGGCGCGGTCGATGTCCTGGTCGGACGCGCCGGCTCGCAGCAAGGCGCGCAGGTCGTGGCCGCCTTGGGCGAACAGACAGGTATAGAGCTTGCCTTCGGTGGAGAGACGGATGCGGGTGCAGGTTGAGCAAAAGGCCTGGGTGACCGACGAGATCACCCCGATCTCGCCGGAGCCGTCGCGATAGCGCCAGCGCTCGGCGACTTCGCCGACATAGTTGGGATCGACCTGTTCCAGGGGAAACACCTTGTCGATCCGGTCGACGATGTCGCGCGAGGGCACGACCTCGTCCATCTTCCAGCCATTGGAGCTGCCGACGTCCATGAACTCGATGAAGCGGACGATGTGTCCGCTACCCCGGAAGTGGCGGGCCATGTCGACCACGCCCCCGTCGTTGACGCCGCCCTTGACCACCATGTTGACCTTGATCGGCCCCAGTCCGGCCTCGGCCGCGGCGTCTATGCCTTTCAGCACCGACGAGACCGGGTAGTCGGCGTCGTTCATTGCGCGGAAGGTCGCATCGTCGATCGCGTCCAGGCTGACCGTGACCCGGTCCAGCCCGGCCTGTTTCAGCGCTTTGGCCATCTTGGGCAACAGCACGCCGTTGGTGGTCAGGGTCAGTTCGATGTCCGGAATGTCGGCCAGTTGTTCGATCAGGTTCTCGACATGCTTGCGCAGCAAGGGCTCTCCGCCGGTGATGCGGATCTTGCGCACGCCGCGTGCCGCGAACACCCGGGCGACCCGGGTGATCTCCTCGAAGCTCAGCAATTCGTTGCGCGGCAGAAAGGGATAATCCTTGTCGAACACCGAGCGCGGCATGCAATAGACGCAGCGGAAGTTGCAGCGGTCGGTGACCGAGATGCGCAGGTCGCGGACCTCGCGCCCACGCTGGTCCGCGATCGGACCGTTGGGAAGGGCGGCCAGGGATCGCGCCGCATCGAGCAGCCCGGTGTCGGTGGCCTGCTGATGAATGGGAATGATTTTCATGTCTCGCTGCCGGGTGGCTTGTTGTGATTATCGTTTATCGTGGGCCTGTCTGACCTTGACCATGGGTAGGCGCGAACGGTTTCGCAAACGGTTTCGAAAATCGCGCGGCTTTTGTTCCGCCAGTCGTCGGTATCGGCATGAAGCGTGGGCCGGCGACCATCAGGGAGCAAGACAATTCGCGGGCAATCATGAAGCCTGTGGAGTAGGATTATCCGGGCGCAGGCCGGCGGCGCAAGAATGGCGGCGAAAACCGGTGCATCGCCTCATCGGCCGGACGCGACCTTCACCATGGAGAATAACAACGAATGTCACAAATGAACGAACTGCCGGCCGAGAAGCTACGCACCCGGTGCGATCCGGACATGTTCGATTTCGACACCACCGCCAGCCTGGCCGACTTGCCCGAAGGGCTGGAACAGGCGCGCGCCGACGAGGCCTTGCGGTTTGGTCTGGCGATGAAACACCCCGGCTACAACGTGTTCGTGCTCGGCGAGTCCGGCACCGGTCGGCATGCGATCGTGTTCCGCCTGCTCAAGGAGCTGGCCGAAAAAGGCGAGGTGCCGCCGGATCTTTGCTATGTACACAATTTCGAGGATCAGCAGCGGCCCAAGTTGCTGACCTTGCCGGCCGGGCGGGGCAGCCAGTTCCGAAACGACATGCAGACCTTCGTGCGCGATCTCGGCCCGGCCATCGACGCCGCACTCGACAGCGAAACCCATGTCAGCCGGATCGATTCGCTGCAGGAGGCCCACAAGGCGCGCGAAGACGAGGCCTTGAAGGCTCTGAGTAAGGAGTGTGCCGAAGATGCCATCTCCTTGCTGAGCACGCCTGAAGGCTTCGTGTTCGCGCCCACACGCGATGGCGAGCCGATGTCACCCGAGGCTTTCGATGCGCTGCCGGACGAGGAGCGCGCCGACATCGAGCAAAGAGTGGGCGAGTGGAGCGACCGCTTGGCCGACCTGCTCGAGGAAATTCCGGGCTGGCGCAAGGCCTTGTACGAATCCTCGTGCCGGGCCGAAAGGGAAGCGCTGGCTCCGACCGTCGCGCACTTGATGCGGGACCTGCGCGAACGTTACGCGGACCTGGAACAGGTGATCGAATTCCTCGATGCGGTGCAAAAGGATTTGCTCGATAGCGGCGGAAATTGGGGGAGCGGCGAGGGTGACGAGGACGATGGTCGCGAGGAGGAAGCGAGCAAGCGCTTTCATCGCTATCAGGTGAAGTTGCTGGTGGACAACGCCGAGACGGTCGGCGCGCCGGTGGTGTATGAAGACAATCCCGGCTTCGGCAGCCTGATCGGGCGGATCGAGCACGTGGTTCACATGGGCAACCAGGTCACCCATTTCAACCTGATTCGGGCCGGCGCGATGCATCGCGCCCGGGGTGGCTACCTGGTCGTCGATGCCGAGCGACTGTTCGCCCAGCCCTATGCCTGGGACGGGCTGAAACGGGTCTTGCGCAATCGCGAGATCCGGATCGAGCCGCCGGCCGAGGCGCAGAGCTGGAATTCGACCGTGACCCTGGAGCCCGAGGCGGTCTCGTGCGACCTGAAGGTCATCCTGGTGGGTGACCGCAGTGTGTTCTATGTGTTGAACGAGCACGATTCCGACTTTGCCGAGTTGTTCAAGGTGGCGGCGGATTTCGATGACGAGATGTCGCGTACGCCGGGCAACATCCGCTACTACGCGCATCTGCTCGCGATGCTGGGCCGCAATGCGGGCCTGCTGCCCTTCGACCGCAAGGCGGTGGCCAGGTTGATCGAGCAGGGCGCACGCCTGGCCGAAGACTCGGGCAAGCTGTCGCTCTACACCCGCAAGCTGGCTGATTTGATGCGCGAGGCCGACTTTCATGCCCGCGCCGGCTCGCGCGAGCTGGTCGGGCGCGAACATGTCGATTGGGCGGTGGCGGCGCGGGCTCGGCGCTTTGGTCGCTATGCCGAGCGGGTGATCGAATCCATCGTCGAGGGCACTACGCTGATTTCGACCGATGGCGCACGCGCCGGCCAGATCAACGGCCTGGTCGTGGTCGAACTGGCCGGGGAGCATTTCGGGCATCCGGTCAGGATCACCGCCACCGCCCGGCTGGGCGATGGCGACGTGGTCGATATCGAGCGCGAAACCGAGCTGGGCGGGGCGATCCACTCCAAGGGCGTGATGATTCTGACCGCGTTCCTGGCCGCACGCTATGCCCGCCACCAACCGCTGTCGCTGTCGGCCAGCCTGGTGTTCGAGCAGTCCTACGCCCAGGTCGAGGGCGATTCGGCCTCCATGGCCGAGTTGTGCGCGCTGCTGTCGGCGCTGGCCGACGTGCCGATCAAGCAGTCGCTCGCGATCACCGGGTCAGTGAATCAGTTTGGCGAAGCCCAGGTGGTCGGTGGGGTAAACGAGAAGATCGAAGGCTTTTTCGACCTGTGCGCGATGCGCGGCCTCAATGGCGAGCATGGCGTCGTGATTCCCGCGGCCAGCGTCCGCCACCTGATGTTGCGTGACGACGTGGTCGAAGCCGCGCGCAAGGGTTTGTTCCGCATCTACACCGTTGAAACGGTAGACGAGGCCATGTCCATCCTGACAGGCTTGTCCGCCGGGGTGCCGGACAACAAGGGCGTGATGCCGCGCGGCACGATCAACTTCAAGGTTGCCGCGGCGCTCGATCAGATGGCCGCAGCGCAGAGCGCGTTTTCCAGCGGTGACGACAAGCACGCCAGGCGGAGACGACGTTACGAGGGGTGACGGTGGGGGCGGGGCTCGATCCGGCCTCAATTGAGGGGGGATTCTGCGCCGCAACATTTCGCGTTGACGGCATCAGTGGGTGGCCGGATACTCACAAGCGTACCCGCCCTAGCTGCCGGCCGTGAATCCGTCATGGTCTTGCATCCATTCACTGCTGACCGAATACCCTCTCCATACCGGGTTTTCGGTTCAAGGACTGCTGACATATGGCCATCCGAGTCGCCCTGCACCACCGTACCAGTTATTGCTATGACCATCCGGTGGTCCTCTCGCCGCACGAAGTCCGCCTGAGGCCCACGCCGCACGCGCGTACGCCCATCCTGTCGTATTCGCTGTCGGTCGAACCCGAGAAGCATTTCATCAACTGGCAGCAGGACCCGTACGGCAACTACATCGGCCGTTTCGTGTTTCCGGAGCCGGTGAAGGAACTCATCGTCACGGTGGATCTGGTCGCCGACATGACGGTGATCAACCCCTTCGATTTCTTCGTCGAGGATTACGCGACGAACTTTCCGTTCGATTACGCCGAGCAGCTTCGTTATGAACTTGCGCCCTATCTGCAGCCGAATCCGGCTGGCCCGAGGCTGGCCGAGTGGATAGCGAAAATGAAGCGCGAAGAGTTGACCGCCGGTCTGCACACGCAGGACTTCCTGGTCAATCTCAATCAGCGTCTGCAACGCGACATCGCCTATCTGGTGCGCATGGAGCCAGGCGTACAGACCCCGGAAGAAACCCTCGAGAAGGCGCGTGGGTCGTGCCGCGACACCGCCTGGCTGCTGGTACAGATCCTGCGCCACATGGGCTTGGCGGCACGTTTCGTGTCGGGCTATCTGATCCAGCTCAAGGCCGACGTCGAGGCGCTGGACGGACCCAGTGGCACGGACAAGGACTTCACCGACCTGCACGCCTGGACCGAAGTCTATGTGCCGGGCGCCGGGTGGATCGGGCTCGACCCGACCTCCGGCTTGCTGGCCGGCGAGGGCCATATTCCGTTGGCGTGTACCGCGATGCCGCAAAGTGCCGCGCCGGTGATTGGCTCCTTCGTCGGGCAGGCCACGAGCGAGTTCGGCTTCGAGATGACCTTGACACGCATCCATGAAGACCCGCGTGTGACCAAGCCGTTCACCGAAGCCCAGTGGAAGGCCATCGACGCCCTGGGTGAGCAGGTCGACAAGGAACTTGTCGCGAGCGACGTACGCCTGACCCACGGTGGGGAACCGACTTTCGTCTCCATCGACGACATGGACGGGCCGGAGTGGAACTACACCGCGCTGTCGCCGAAGAAACGCGAACTGGCCGGCCAGATCACTTCGCGACTGATGGCCCGTTTTGCGCCGGGCGGCATGCTGCACATCGGGCAGGGCAAGTGGTATCCGGGCGAGCCGCTGCCGCGCTGGGCGCTGGGCATCTACTGGCGGGTCGATGGCACGCCGATCTGGCGCGATGCGGCCCTGATTGCCCGCGACGACGTCGAGTACGGTTTCGATATCGATGCGGCGAAGCGTTTTTGCACCGCACTGGCCGAGCGCATCGGCGTGCATCCCGATTACGTCATCACCGCCTACGAGGATGTGTGGGCCTCGCTGCACGAAGAACAGCGCCTTCCGATCAATCTCGATCCGCTGAAAGCCAGTGTGAAGGACTCCGATGATCGTCGGCGTCTGGCACGCCAGCTCCAGCGGGGGCTGACCGAGCCGGTGGCCTTCGTGCTGCCGCTCAAGCCGGTCGAGGGACCGGTCGGGTCACGCAAGAAATCAGCGCCCAAACCCGGCCCGACTACCTGGCGCTCCAGCCGTTGGCCGTTGCGGCGCGAGCAGTTGTACCTGGTGTCGGGGGATTCGCCTGCCGGACTCCGGCTACCGCTCGACTCGCTGCCGTGGGTGCTGCCGGAAGACAAGGAGCCGGATTTCCCGGTCGATCCGCTGGAGCCGCGCGGCGAGCTCGGTGATCCGGTTTCGAAGCGGGGTCAGTCCGAGGCGCCGCCGGCCGATGATCCCGAGGCGCGCGAGGTGATACACACCGCGCTTTGCGTGGAAGTACGCCAGGGTCGACTCAACGTATTCCTGCCGCCGGTGGTGAGGCTGGAGGACTATCTCGCGCTGGTCGCGGCGGTGGAGGAAACCGCCGCCGCGCTGAAGATGCCGCTCCAGCTCGAGGGCTACACCCCGCCGCGCGATCCGCGTGTGCGTCTGCTGGCGGTGACGCCCGATCCGGGTGTGATCGAGGTGAATGTGCATCCGGCGTCAAGCTGGCGCGAGCTGGTGACCAACACCCATGTGTTGTACGAAGAGGCGCGTTTGTCCCGGCTGGGCACCGAGAAGTTCATGCTCGATGGTCGCCACACCGGCACCGGCGGCGGTAACCATGTCACGCTAGGCGGTGCGACCCCCGCCGACAGCCTGTGGCTGCGCCGGCCCGATGTGCTCAAGAGCCTGATCACCTACTGGCAGAACCACCCGGCGCTGTCGTATCTGTTCTCAGGCACCTTTATCGGCCCGACCAGCCAGGCCCCGCGCGCGGACGAGGCGCGCGACGACAACCTGTACGAACTGGCCATCGCTTTCCAGCAGATGGACAAGGTCTTGCCCGAGGCCGAGGAGAGCAAGCGTCCCTGGCTGGTCGATCGACTGCTGCGCAACCTGCTCGTGGATCTGACCGGCAATACGCACCGCGCAGAGTTCTCGATCGACAAGCTGTACTCGCCCGATGGTCCCACCGGTCGGCTCGGCCTGGTCGAGTTCCGTGCTTTCGAGATGCCGCCGCATGCGCAGATGAATCTGTGTCAGATGGTGTTGTTACGCGCCCTGGTGGCGCGTTTCTGGCGAGCGCCCTGGCGCGGCAAGCTGGTGCATTGGGGCACCCAGTTGCACGACCGCTGGATGCTGCCGCACTTCGTCGCACAGGACATCCGTGATGTCGCGCGCGACCTGCAGCAGGCCGGTTACGCCTTCGACGAAAGCTGGTTCGAGCCCTTCATCGAGTTCCGCTTCCCGCGCTACGGGACGGTGGTGTACGAAGGGGTCGAACTCGAGCTGCGTCAGGCCATCGAACCCTGGAACGTGCTGGGCGAGGAGATGAGCGCGGGCGGTACGGCGCGCTATGTCGACTCCTCGGTCGAGCGCTTGCAGGTCCGCGTTCGCGGCCTCACCGACGGCCGTCACATCATCGCCTGCAATGGCCGCGCGGTGCCGCTGCATCCGACCGGTACGCATGGCGAGTACGTCGCCGGCGTGCGCTACCGTGCCTGGAGTCCGCCGTCCGGACTGCACCCGACCATAGGCGTGCACGCGCCGCTGACTTTCGACATCGTCGACAGCTGGACCGGCAAGTCGATCGGCGGGTGTATCTACCATGTATCGCACCCGGGCGGACGCAGCTACGACACCTTCCCGGTCAACGCCAACGAGGCCGAGGCGCGGCGCTTTGCGCGTTTCTGGTCGCACGGTCATACGCCGGGGCCGATGGAAGTCGAGGCCGAACCACTGAATCCGAAGTTTCCCTTTACGCTGGATCTGCGCTGGCAGCCGTAGGTCGAAGCGCTGCACTGACGAGCGTACTGGTGTCAAAGACAACCCGTTTAACGAAGTTCATCCACCATCCGCTGCACATCAATGTCGGACAGGCCGAGTGCTCCGGGTCTCACGCGGGCATCGGCTGAGCGGAAGAACGCGAAACAACAGGAATGCATTGCGGGCTGCAAAGAAGAGCACCGGATGCTGACGGCGTGCGTTCAGGTCAGGCACCGCGTACCGATTGGGGCGTTTTCGGGCCTGCGTTGCCCATGCAGAACCCAGTCCGCATCCAGGCTGCGAATCGGGACCGACTTGTCAGCAGGAATTCGCCCCGACAATTGCAGTTGCATGAAGCGGGCGCACGAGACCCTCAGAAACGACGTGAAATTGGCATTGTCCGAAAACGCCCCGGCATCGTTCAACTCGTCGTGGAGCTTGCCGACCAACTGCGGCACGCTCAGACCGTCGCGGTCTCCGATCTCCTTGAGAACGTCCCAGAACAGGTTCTCGAGCCGTATGCTGGTGGCGACGCCGTGAAGCCGGATCGACCGCGTGCGCGCGGCGTACAGCTCGGGGTCGGCGCTGATGAAAATCTGACACATGTTCTCCTCCTCCGGGAGCCGTATTTCGGCCCCTGGATCTGAAGTTTAGTCGCCCACGGGCGTGTCGGCGCACAAAATGTCCGTTCGCCGCAAGGCCGCTTCAGGGCGGTCGGGCTCGCGCTCAGTGGGTGATGCGCGTTCCCAGCAGCGTCAGGAACTGTGCAATCCAGGCCGGATGCGCCGGCCAGGCGGGCGCGCTGACCAGGTTTCCGTCGGTGACCGCGCCGTCGATCGGGATCTCGGCATAGGTACCGCCTGCGAGTTCGACCTCGGCACGGCAGGCCGGATAGGCCGAGCATGTGCGGCCTTCGAGAACGCGGGCCCCGGCGAGAAGTTGCGCACCGTGGCAGATCGCTGCGACCGGTTTGTTCTCGCGGAAGAAGTGGCGCACGATTTCCACCACCCGGCTGTTCATGCGCAGGTATTCCGGGCCGCGTCCGCCGGGGATGACGAGTGCGTCGTAGCGCTCCGGATCGACGTCGGCGAACGTCGCGTTAAGGCTGAAGTTGTGTCCACGCTTTTCGCTATAGGTCTGATCACCCTCGAAATCGTGGATCGCGGTCGCAATGGTCTCGCCGGCCTTCTTGTCGGGACAGACCGCATCCACGCTGTGACCGACCGCAAGCAGCGCCTGGAACGGCACCATGGTTTCGTAGTCTTCGCAGTAGTCGCCGCAAAGCATCAGGATTCTCTTGGACATGACAGTCTCCTCCGGTCGTTTGACGGGTTTGGCGCGACATCGGCGCCGGAGTCAGTGTCTCAGGTCGGGGCGGTAGGCGGGTGGTATTCCCTTGTTGCATCACCCGGCCGGTTCGGGTCACGGTGTGGCGCGGGCTCTTTGGCTCGCTCAATGTCTCCGGTCCGGCGAGGAGCGCCACTCCGTGTCCGACCAGCTTGCCGTCGAATCACCGTCCAGGTTCCCGTGGATCACGCACGCCCTGAGACGACAATCGGTAAGAGCCCTGCCCGCGCGGGCTTATTTACGAAGGTAGGCCCGGTATGGGGGTACTCCTGCGACGAACCCCCACCGGGAAGGGTCACCCGGACCTCGACATACTCGTCTGGGCGCGTCAGCAGGGCTATGCAACAACAGTCGCTTGTGATTGTCTTCAATATTGATTAAGGTGAATACGGCAAGTCAATTCCGGAGATCGCCATGTCACAAACCACCACCATGACCGTTCGATTGAACCCAACGCTCGCTGAGTTTGTAGCTACCAATGTGCAGCAAGACGGTGCTTACGAAAACGTCAGTGAGTACGTGCGTGACCTGATTCGGCGCGACATGGAGCGCAAGGAGGAACAAGCATTCGATCGGCTAAAGGCGGAACTGGCTCAAGCCTTTGCCGCCCCGGAGTCGGCCTATCGGCCTTTGACCGCAGCGGATGTGTTCGCCCGCAACGCTGAGCAAGCTTGAACTATGCCCGCTGTACGGATTCAGGAGCCGGCGTCCTGGCGTCTGGATGAGATTTACCGCTACACGCGCGAACGCTGGGGTGAAGCGCAAGCCAAGCACTACATTACCGGGCTGTTCGATGCGTTTGAACGGATCGACACGCATGGAGTGGCGTCCAGACCGGTGCCGGCCGAGTTCGGCGTTGAAGGCTTCTACTTTCGCTACGAGCGGCACTTCGTGTACTGGCGGCGTTTGTCTAACGGCGACATCGGTATCGTGACCATTCTTCACGAGCGCATGCACCAGATCGAACGTTTTAGGGAAGACTTCTCAGATGAACCAAGTGCATAGGAGGCCGACAGCCTCCGATCGCACCATCGCCTTCGTAAGCTCGCATGCAAATATGGAGCGAATCTAACGGTTGAGGTGGAACCTCCCGTTATCGCTCTCGAAGAACGCCCCAGTCTCCCAACAGCACCCCAGTTCGGCCAACCGGCCATCGGGCAGTATCATCACCCTCGCCCCACAAAAACCCGCCTGAGCCCGGTTTCTCAGCGCCGTGAACGCAAAAATGCCACCCCTGCGGATGGCATTCATGCTTGCTGTGTGGCTCCCCGAGCTGGGCTCGAACCAGCGACAAACGGATTAACAGTCCGGTGCTCTACCAACTGAGCTATCGGGGAATTACCGGGTGGGTCGAGTCATTTTTCGTTTGAAGATAGATGACTCGCCTGAATTTGGCTCCTCGAGCTGGGCTCGAACCAGCGACCTGCGGATTAACAGTCCGTTGCTCTACCAACTGAGCTATCGAGGAATTGAGCCGCGCATTTTAGGCAATGCGCGGCAGGGCGTCAAGGTCTAAACGAACCGGTCAGTGCGAACGGATCGGGCCTCTCGTGACTGGCTCAGGCCTTGACCACCGCGGCGACTGCGGCGGCGACGCGGTCGATGTTGCCGGTGTTGAGCGCGGCGATGCAGATGCGGCCGGTCGAGATGGCGTAGATGCCGTAGTCCTCGCGCAGGCGATCGACTTGCGCGACACTCAGGCCGGTGTAGGAGAACATGCCGCGCTGGGCGGTGATGAAGGAGAAGTCCTGTTCGACGCCGGCGGCCTTGAGCTTCTCGACCAGCGCGACCCGCATGTCGCGAATGCGGTTACGCATCTGGCCCAGTTCATCTTCCCACATCTGGCGCAGCTCGGCTGAGTTCAGCACCGCCGCGACGACCGCGCCGCCATGGCTGGGCGGGTTGGAGTAGTTGGTGCGGATGACCCGCTTGAGCTGGGACAGCACGCGTGCCGACTCTTCCTTGCTTTCGGTGACGATGGAGAGCGCGCCGACCCGTTCTCCGTAGAGCGAGAACGACTTGGAAAACGAGCTGGAAACGAAGAACTGCAGGCCGCTGGCGGCAAACATCCGCACAGCGGCGGCGTCCGGCTCGATGCCGTCGGCGAAGCCCTGGTAGGCAATATCGAGGAAGGGCACCAGGTCGCGGGCACGGCAGGCCTCGACTACGTCACCCCACTGGGCTTCGTTGAGGTCGGCGCCGGTCGGGTTGTGGCAGCAGGCGTGCAGCACGACGATGGTGCCGGCAGGCAGGGCTTCGAGCGCCGCCTTCATGGCCGGGAAGTTGACGCCGCGGGTGGTGGCGTCGTAGTACGGGTAGGTGTCGACCTTGAAACCGGCGTTCTCGAACAGTGCGCGGTGGTTCTCCCAACTCGGATCGGAGATGTAGACGCTCGCTTCGGGCAGCAGCTTCTTGAGGAAGTCGGCGCCGTTCTTGAGTGCGCCGGTGCCGCCGAGCGCCTGCGAGGTGACGACCTTGCCGGACGAGACCAGTTCGGAGTCGCTGCCGAAAAGCAGATTCTGCACCGCGCTGGTGTAGGCGGCCGGACCTTCGATCGGCTGGTAGCTGCGGGGCGGGCAGGCCTCCACGCGGGCTTTTTCCGCCGTCTTGACCGCTGCGAGCAGTGGTACCTTGCCCTTGTCGTCGTAATAGACGCCGACGCCGAGATTCACCTTGTCGGCACGGCTGTCGGCATTGAAGGCTTCGGTCAGACCCAGGATAGGATCACGTGGGGCCATTTCGACGTTGGCGAAGATCGAGGCGGACATTTCAACTCCAGTGTGAGACGCTGACGGTGGCAGGACCATCGGGAACCACGCTCCGGGTGCCCGGTCCATCCTGCCGCGCCTGGCGCTGCGATATGGGAAACAACTGCGATTTGAGAAATAATTCGGATCCGGACCGGCTCATCGCGGCGTGGCTGATGGGCAGGGCCGACCCGAAACAACTGGAAATTCTAGCATGACAAGCCCTGGAGGCAGCGCAAGCATGATCCGTTTTCCGGACAGCCCGTTCAAGCTGCATCAACCTTTCGAACCGGCGGGCGACCAGCCGGCCGCGATCGAGAAACTGACCGAGGGCATCGGCGACGGCCTGATGTTCCAGACCCTGCTCGGCGTGACCGGCTCGGGCAAGACCTACACCATGGCCAACGTGATCGCGCGCTGCGGCCGTCCGGCGCTGGTGTTGGCGCCGAACAAGACCCTGGCGGCGCAGCTGTACGCCGAGTTCAGGGAGTTCCTGCCCGAGAACGCGGTCGAGTACTTCGTCTCCTACTACGATTACTACCAACCCGAGGCCTATGTGCCCTCGCGCGACCTGTTCATCGAGAAGGATTCGAGCATCAACGAGCATATCGAGCAGATGCGGCTGTCGGCGACCAAGAGCCTGATGGAGCGGCGCGATGTCGTGATCGTCGCGACCGTGTCGTGCATCTACGGTATCGGTGACCCGGTCGATTATCACGCGATGATCCTGCACCTGCGAGAGGGCGAGCGGATCGCGCATCGCGACCTGATCCGGCGCCTGGTCGCGATGCAGTACACCCGAGCCGACATCGACTTCCGGCGCGGCACGTTCCGGGTGCGGGGCGACGTGATCGATGTGTTTCCGTCCGAGAACGCCGAACTGGCGGTGCGCATCGAGATGTTCGACGACGAGATCGAGCACCTGACCCTGTTCGACCCGCTGACCGGGCATCTCAAGCACAAACTGGCACGCTTCACCGTGTATCCGTCCAGTCATTACGTGACGCCCCGCGAAACCGTGCTGAAGGCAATCGAAGCGATCAAGGACGAGCTGCGCGATCGGATCTCGTTGTTCCAGCGCGAGAACAAGCTGGTCGAGGCGCAGCGGATCGAGCAGCGGACCCGTTTCGACCTGGAGATGCTCAACGAGATGGGTTTTTGCAAGGGCATCGAGAATTACTCCCGCCACCTCTCGGGGCGCGGGCCGGGCGAGCCGCCGCCGACCTTGATCGACTATCTTCCTCCGGATGCCTTGCTCTTCGTCGACGAGTCGCATGTGTCGATTCCGCAGGTCGGCGGCATGTTCAAGGGCGACCGCTCGCGCAAGGAGAACCTGGTCAACTACGGTTTCCGCTTGCCGTCGGCGCTAGACAACCGGCCGCTGAAGTTCGACGAGTTCGAACGCTTGATGCCGCAGACCGTGTTCGTGTCGGCGACGCCGTCGGCTTACGAGCAGGCGCATCAGGCGCAGATCGTGGAGCAGGTGGTGCGCCCGACCGGTCTGATCGATCCGGCCATCGAAGTGCGGCCGGCGATGACCCAGGTGGACGACCTGCTGGCCGAGGCCAAGCGGCGCATTGCGGCCGGAGAGCGGGTGCTGGTCACCACGCTGACGAAGCGGATGGCCGAGGACCTGACCGATTATCTGGGTGAGAGCGGTTTGCGGGTGCGCTACCTGCATTCCGATATCGACACGGTCGAGCGGGTGGAGATCATCCGCGATCTGCGCCTGGGCGAGTTCGATGTGCTGGTCGGCATCAACCTGTTGCGCGAAGGCCTGGACATACCCGAGGTGTCGCTGGTGGCGATTCTCGATGCCGACAAGGAGGGTTTTTTGCGCTCGGAGCGGTCGCTGATTCAGACCATTGGCCGGGCTGCACGCCATATCCACGGAACCGCCATCCTTTACGCGGATAACATGACCCGATCGATGAAGGCCGCGATCGACGAGACCGAGCGTCGCCGCAACAAGCAGATCGCCTTCAATCTCGAGCACGGCATCGTGCCCAGGACCGTGAGCAAGCGGATCAAGGACATCATCGACGGGGTCTATGGTGACCGGGACGACGTCAAGCAGGCCTCGGTGGCCGAGGAGTCGCGTGCCGATTACGTGAGCCTGGATGAGAAGGCGGTGGCGAAGATGATCAAGAAACTCGAGAAGGAAATGCAGGAGCATGCCCGTAATCTCGAGTTCGAGAAGGCGGCGGCGGCCCGAGACGAATTGTTCCGTTTGCGCCAGCGGGTGTTCGGCGCCGACCAGCACGGGACGCCTCCGGAGGCCTGACTTTGAAGGGGAGGGGGAATGGAGGGGAGAACCTTGGATGAAAAGAAGAAGATCCTGTTTGTCTGCACGGGCAACATCTGCCGCTCGCCGAGTGCGGAAGGCGTCGCCTTGCACCTGATCGCGCAGGCTGGCCTGGCCGACCGGTTCGAGGTCGATTCTGCCGGAACCCATGGCTATCACGTCGGCGAGGCGCCCGACCCCCGCAGCGTCAAGACCGCCGCGAAGCGGGGATATGATCTGCGCCCGTTGCGGGCGAGGAAGCTCGAGATCGCCGATTTCCAGCGTTTCGATCTGTTGCTGGCGATGGATCGCGGCCATCTGGACATCATGCACCGGCTCAGTCCCGAGGTGTATAGGCCCAAGCTCGGACTGTTCATGCAGTACGCGCGGCGTTTCGACCTCGATGAAGTTCCGGATCCATACTACGGCGGTGAGGCGGGCTTCGACGCGGTATTGGACTACTGCGAGGATGCGGTGGCCGGACTGATCGAAACCTTCGGCGCTAGAGGCACATAAAAAAAAGAGGCGCCCCGAACCCGGGTGCCTCCGTTAGCTGATGCTGATCGCTCGAGCTGCGTCGATCAGTTCAGTCGCATCACTTGCGGGTCTCGACCTGTTGCAAGGGTTCGCTCGCGGTCGCCACCGGGACCGGGCGCGGCTGACGGCCGAGCTTGACCGTGGCCTCGCCGGTTTCCTGCTTGACCTTGCTCCGATCGGTTTCGATCATCACCAGGCCGCTCTCCGCCAGCGCGGAGCCGGTTTCGATCGGCGCGCTGGGCGCGGGGGTCGGTCGGGTGGCGCTCGCCTGTGTGTCCGACCGGACGGGCTCAATCGCGCTGACCTCTTTCGGCGTTTCGGGTGCTGCCGATGCTTCGGTGCCGGCCGTTTCGGTCGGGCCGGTTGCCACCGCTGCGACAGTTTCCCTTGCTGCCTCGTCGGCGCCTTCGTTCGACTCCACGCGGACTTGTTGTGCAGCTTCGACCTGAGATTCGACCCGAGCCTCGGTCGCGACTGGCACAGTCTCGGCCGGGGCGAACTCCAGCACTTCCTGCACCGCTGGTCGCTGTGCCGGCGCGGGTTGCAGGTCGTCCGCATCGTCCTGGGTGCGATGGGTGTCGGACTCGGCTGCGACGGCTCCGGCTGGTTCCGGAGCGCTTTCCTTGACGGTTGCAACTGCCTCCGAAGGGACTTCTTCGGTGTCCAGAGCGACGGCCGGACGCGTCTGCTCTCGCTCACCGGCCTCAGGCTGGGCTTCAACTTGCACTTCGCTGGTCGCGCTCCCGACCTCGACGGCCTCTGCGTCGTGCTCGGCTGCGACCGGCTGGGTCAATTGGGTCTTGATCGGCAGGGGTGCGTCGACCATCACCGATTCGGCCGACTCGACTGCACCGGCCTTGACCGGCAGCTCGGCCGCATCGGTCCGGGCCTGGACAGGCGGCTGATCGGTGGTCTTTTCGGCTGCTTCGACAGTCGTATCGGCTTCGATGGCGGAACGGGGTTCGCCTACAAGCGCAGACGACTCGCTGGCGTCGTCGGCGCTGCCGTCTTCGTTGCGTTCGTCACCGTTCTGATCCATGCCTTCCCGTTGCTGCTCGTCACCACGACTGCCGCGACGTCCACGACCGCGACGTCTGCGACGTGTGCTGCCTTCGCGCTCTGCCGCGGTGGCATCGTCGCCCGCGACCGGTGCCTCGATTGCCGCGACTTCCGTGGTTTCGGGGGCTTTCTCCGGGGCGCTGGCTGCCGCCTTCTCGGCGACATCCTGCCCGCTGGCGATCATGACGGTGGCAGCGGCGACGGCTTCGAGTTCGGGCGCCATGTCCTCGCTTTTCTGCGAGCCGCGCTGACCGCGACCGCGGCGGCTACGACCGCCAGTGGATGCCTCGCGTTCCTGCTGCAGTGGGGTTTCGCGCTCGGCTTGTTGATCGGTGCGCTTGCTCTGGCGGTTGCCGCGTTGGGGCTGCTCCCGCTGTGCCTGCTCCGTCTCGGCCGCGCTCCGCTCGCCGCGTTGTCCGTCGCGACGATTGCGATGGTTGCCGTTGCGTCGGCTGTCGCCGCGCTCGCTGCGCGGCTTGCCTTCACGCTTGGGCGTCTCTGTCTCGACCGGGGCTGCGGCCTGCTCGGTGGTGGGGGTTTCCTTGCGCAGCCAACCGAACAGGCGCGACAGGAATCCGGGTTTTGCGATGGCTTCCGTCGTGGCCGCTGCGGCCACGGGGGCTACGGCCGCGGGAGCCACGTTGGGTGCGGGCTGGCCCGGGGCGATGCCCTTGACCAGGGCTTCGGCACGGGCCGGCTTGGCATTGGCTTCGGCGCTCGGCAGGCGGTTGTCCTCGGTGGCCGGGGCGCCGACCATCTGGTAGCTGGCCAGTGCGATGTCTTCCTGGTTCAGCTGGTCGTGACGCAGGCGGATGATCTCGTGTTGCGGCGTCTCGAGATGCCGGTTGGGCACGATGATGAGCTGGATCTTGTGGCGCAGTTCGATACGGGCGATGTCGGCACGCTTTTCGTTGAGCAGGAAGGTGCCGACATCGACCGGAACCTGCAGGTGTACCGCACCCGTGTTCTCCTTCATCGCTTCTTCTTCGAGGATGCGGATGATGTGCAGGGCGGACGATTCGGTGCTGCGGATGTGGCCGGTGCCGTTGCAGCGAGGGCAGGGGATGTAGCTGGTCTCGGCCAGGGCCGGGCGTAGGCGCTGGCGCGACAGTTCGAGCAGCCCGAACCGGCTGATCTTGGAGGTCTGGACCCGGGCCCGGTCGAAATGCAGCGCTTCGCGCAGGCGATTCTCGACTTCGCGCTGGTTCTTCTGCGACTCCATGTCGATGAAGTCGATCACGATCAGACCCCCGAGGTCGCGCAGGCGCAACTGGCGGGCGATCTCTTCGGCCGCTTCCAGGTTGGTGCGAAAGGCGGTTTCCTCGATGTCCGCGCCCTTGGTGGCACGTCCCGAGTTGACGTCGACCGAAACCAGCGCTTCGGTGTGGTCGATCACGACCGCGCCGCCGCTGGGTAGGTTCACCTGGCGGGAGTAGGCCGATTCGATCTGGTGTTCGATCTGGAAGCGCGAGAACAACGGGACATCGTCGTTGTAGCGCTTGACCTTGGCGACGTTGCCCGGCATCACATGCGCCATGAACTGGCGGGCCTGCTCGAAGATGTCGTCGGTGTCGATCAGGATTTCGCCGATCTCGGGCTGGAAGTAGTCACGGATCGCACGGATCACGAGACTGCCTTCCTGGTAGATCAGGAAGGCGCCGCCCTGGCTTTGCGCAGCGCCTTCGATCGCCTGCCACAGTTGCAGCAGATAGTTGAGGTCCCACTGGAGCTCTTCTGCAGAGCGTCCGATCGCGGCAGTACGCGCGATCAGGCTCATGCCGGCGGGGACTTCGAGCTGATCCATGATCTCGCGCAGCTCGGCGCGTTCGTCGCCCTCGACCCGGCGCGAGACACCACCTCCACGCGGATTGTTGGGCATCAGGACGAGGTAGCGCCCGGCCAGCGAGATATAGGTGGTGAGTGCGGCCCCCTTGTTGCCGCGCTCGTCCTTCTCGACCTGGACGATGAGTTCCTGTCCGACCTTGAGGACGTCCTGGATACGGGCCTTGCCACCCTCGGAATTACCGGAGAAGTTGGTCTTGGCGATTTCCTTGAACGGGAGAAAGCCGTGGCGTTCCGACCCGTAATCGACGAAAGCGGCTTCGAGACTGGGCTCGATGCGGGTGATGACTGCCTTGTAGATGTTGCTCTTGCGTTCTTCTTTCGATGCCGATTCGATGTCGAGGTCAATCAGCTTCTGACCATCGACGATCGCGACGCGGAGTTCCTCGGCCTGCGTCGCATTGAAAAGCATGCGCTTCATTAGTTTCGTTCTCCCGCATGAACCACACGGGCAGGACGAACGGCGCGCACCATCGCGCTTTACGGGTTCAGGAGCGGTAAGTTGTAGCTACTTTCATCCGATGGGAAAGGCTGTGATGGGTCGGCTGGTCGTTTCGGGTGGTCCCGCCCGGGCTGGTGCTGCATTCCGGCGAAATGACGACCGCCTCTGCCTGCCGCCGATCCGGGCCGGACCACTTTATCCTGCATGTGCGTATTGCGTAACAATCCGATCCGTTGGATCGAAGTTTCTCGATTGCGTTACCATCGCTCCCTTGTCAAAGGAAGCGAAGACACGATTGGGAAGTCCGGGAGCTCGCTTGTGGGCTCATTGCCGAATCCGCTTCCTGACCATCAGGCATAAGGCGGATCCGGCCGCAACCGGTACAACCAGCGCAGAGTATATTTCATGAGCAAGCAACAAAGCAAAGCGATTATCCGAAAGTTTGCGCAGTCGATGGCCGGCCGATCGGCTTGTTTTTGGGCCGGACGGGGCGCATGAGCATCGCCGGGGGATACGCGGCGGGGGCGTCGGCGCCCGCGGTCAGGCGTGAGCGCATCGACGAATCGGCTGCGGGCCAGCGTATCGACAACTACCTGCTCAGGATATGCAAGGGGGTGCCGAAGAGCCATGTGTACCGGATTCTTCGCAGTGGCGAGGTCAGGGTCAATGGCGGGCGGATCGGGCCGACTTATCGGCTGAACGAAGGCGACGAAGTCCGCATCCCGCCGCTACGGATCGCTCAGCCCGAGCGCAGCGGGCCGGCCCCGGCCGGCAAACCGCTGCCGGTGGTGTATGAGGATGAGGCCTTGCTGGTGGTCGACAAGCCGGCCGGCAAGGCGGTGCATGGTGGTAGCGGCGTGAGTTTCGGCGTCATCGAGCAATTGCGCAGCCAGCGCCCCGATGCGCGGATGCTGGAGCTGGCGCACCGGATCGACCGCGAAACCTCCGGGTTGCTGATCATCGCGAAGAAGCGCGCCGTGCTCAAGGACTTGCACGACATGATGCGCGAGGGACGGATCGAGAAGCATTATCTGACGCTGGTGGCCGGGCGATGGCACAACCCCTTGCAGCACATCAAGTTTCCGCTTTACAAGTACCTGACTCCGGAGGGCGAGCGCCGGGTCAGGGTCAGCGAGGAGGGCAAGCCGTCGCACAGTATCGTGCGTCTGCTGAATCACTGGGCCGATTACAGCCTGCTCGACGTGGAACTCAAGACTGGCCGTACCCATCAGATCCGGGTCCATCTGGCCCATCTGGGTTTTCCGCTGTGCGGTGACGACAAGTACGGCGATTTCGCGCTCAACAAGGCGCTCGAAGCAAAAGGCTTGAAAAGAATGTTCCTGCATGCGGCGCGGCTGGCTTTCGCGCATCCGGTTTCGGGGCAGCGGATAGCACTCGAGACCGCGCTGCCGGAAGAGTTGCAGTCCTTTATCCAGGCGCTGGGGGTTCCCAATGGCTGAGCGCTTCGATCTGATCGTGTTCGATTGGGATGGGACGCTGATGGATTCGGCTGGCGCGATCGTCAATGCGATCATGGCGGCCTGTGCCGACCTCGAGCTGCCGCTGCCACCGGTCGAGCGTGCCCGTCACGTGATCGGACTCGGGTTGCAGGATGCGTTGGCGCATGCGGTGCCAGAGCTGCCCAGGGAGCGCTACGGGCAGATGGTCGAGCGCTATCGGCACCACTATCTTTCCAAGGATCACGAGCTCGACCTCTTTCCCGAGGCTTTCGAAATGATCGAATGGCTGTCCGGGCAGGGGCGGATGCTGGGCGTGGCCACCGGCAAGAGCCGGGTCGGCCTGAATCGCGCGCTCGCCCATACCGGCCTGGGGCGTTACTTTCACAGTACGCGCTGTGCCGACGAGTGCTTCTCAAAGCCGCATCCGGCCATGCTGGAAGAAATCATGGACGAACTCGGCGTCAGCCGCGCGCGCACCTTGATGGTCGGCGACACCACGCACGACCTCGATATGGCGAGGAATGCCGGTGTCGCTGGACTGGGCGTGTCCTTCGGCGCCCACCCGCGCGACGCACTGGCGTCGGTGTCTGCGCTGGAGATCGTCGATTCGCCCTCCGAGCTTGCGCGATGGCTGCGGCAGAACGGCTGATCTGCGCGTCCGATGCGCTGATCGACGGCGGAGAGGGGGTGCGCTTCGAAGTGTCCACCGCCGCCGGGCCCGCGCCGGCCTTCGTGGTGCGCTACGCGGGGAAGGTCAGGGCTTACCTGAACCGCTGTGCCCATGTGCCGGTGGAACTGGACTGGCTGCCGGGGAAGTTCTTCGACCTGACCGGGCACTACCTGATCTGCTCGGTGCATGGTGCTCACTACCTGCCCGAATCAGGACGCTGCGCGATGGGGCCTTGCAAGGGTGCGGCGCTGCGGCCGGTGACGGTGGTCGAGCGAGATGGCGTCGTGTATCAGGTCGAGCCCATCGATCCGTCGAACTGATCATTCGCCGAGTATCAGAAAGATCGTGGGTCGTCGGTCCAGATCGGGCCGCTCGCTGTTACGCCACTGGGCGATGGTCCGGGTGCGGATGTATTCGCCGCGTGTGGTGATGTCACGGGCCAGGCACAGCCGGCTCGTTTCCCGGCAGTTGCGGGTGAGAGCGTCGAACAGACGCTCGTTCCGGTAAGGTGTTTCGATGAAGATCTGGGTGCGTGAGAGTTTCCTGGACTCCTGTTCGAGCTGCTTGATCCGGGCGTCGCGCTGATCTTCCGCGACCGGGAGGTAGCCGCAGAAAGCAAAGCTCTGCCCGTTCAGGCCGGAGGCCATCAAGGCAAGCAGGATGGAGGACGGGCCGACCAGCGGCTCGACCCGGATGTCGAGACGCTGGGCGTGATCGACCAGACGCGCGCCCGGGTCGGCGACCGCCGGGCAGCCCGCGTCGGACAAGAGTCCGATGTCGTGGCCGTCCTCGACCGGGGCGAGGAGCGCGCCCAACTCGTCGCGACTGGCCTTTTCGGGCAATGCCCGGATGTCCAGGTCACGGATCGGCAATGGGTGTTCGAGCCGCTTGAGCTGTTGCCGGGCCGCCTTTTCGGTTTCGACCACGAAGTGATGAATCCCGGCGATGCGGCGCTGGGCTTGCTCGGGAAGAAACGCCTGCCACGGCGTCTCGCCCAGGCTGACCGGCACCAGCACCAATGATCCGCGGTTCGGGGTCATGGCAGGGCGATACCTTCGGCGCGCAGCATGCGTGCCAGCGCGATCAGTGGCAGCCCGACCAGGGCGGTCGGGTCGTCACCGCTCAGGGCGTCGAGCAAGGTGATGCCGAGCGCTTCCGACTTGGCGCTGCCGGCGCAGTCCAGCGGGCGCTCCTTCTCCACATAGCGGACGATCTCGGCCTCATTCAGGGTGCGGAAACTGACCCGGGTCGGCACGCTTTCCGCGCGCAAGGTGCCGGTTCGGGTGTTGAGGAGCGCCAGCGCGGTGTGGAAGATCACCGTCTGTCCGCTCATTCGGCGCAACTGGTCGACGGCGCGTTCCACTGTGCCGGGTTTGCCGAAAACTTCGGTGCCGATGTGGGCGACCTGGTCGCTGCCTATGATCAGGGCGTCGGGGTGGTCTGTCGCCACGGCCCGGGCCTTGAGGGCAGCCAGCCGATCGGCGGTCGCTGACGGAGTTTCATCCGGCAGGGGCGATTCATCCACATCCGGGCGTGCGGTTTCGAACGGCAACTGGAAGCGTTCGAGCAACATGCGTCGATACGCCGAGGTCGAGGCGAGGACGAGCTTCGGGCTGTTTTTCATGGGGAGTACAAGATCAGGCGGGGAGGCCTTTGACAGAAAGAAGCGGAAATAATATCATCCGCCTCTTATGTCGCGCGCTGGCATTGTCTCCGATCCGTTGCGGTTTGCATCCGAAGGGCGAAGCCTGACGGGCAAGCTTGCCTTGAAAGGCAACAAGCGTCTCGCCGATGTGCTGAGCGGGGAGCAGGGCGAGGTGGGATATACCTTGCTCGGCGAAATCGGGCGTGATGACAAGCCGTACTTCAGGCTTTTTCTGAACGGTGCGATGAATCTCCAGTGTCAGCGGTGTCTCGGACCGATGGTCTGGGAGCTCGATCAGGTTTCGCTGTTCCAGCTGGTCCGTCCGGGAGCCGAGATTCCGGAGGAAGAGCTCGAGATCGACGAGTTCGATGCGATCGAGGCAACGCCCGATTTCGATGTGATCGCGTTGGTCGAGGATGAAGTCTTGCTCGCCGTGCCGTTCGCTCCGAGACATGAAAGTTGTGATGCACCGCGTCCGCAGGGCGGGGTGGAAAAGGAATCGCCTTTTGCTGCGCTCGCGAAGCTTCGCAAGAACAGCGGGGCGCAAGGCGTTTAACAGTACCAGGAGTAATCTGATGGCCGTTCAGCAAAACAAGAAATCCCCGTCCAAGCGTGGCATGCACCGCGCCCACGACTTTCTGACCAATCCCCCGCTCGCAGTCGAGTCGACCACGGGCGAAGTCCATCTGCGTCACCACATCAGCCCCAACGGCTTTTATCGTGGCAAGAAGGTCGTCAAGACCAAGGGCGAGTAATCCCCGTTTTCGAGAACGGCGCAGCACGATGCGTGACTGCGCCGTTTTTTTGTTCTCGATTTTTACCCGGATGAGAAGCTGATGGATGTCACCGTTGCAATCGACTGCATGGGTGGCGATCACGGTCCTGGTGTGACGGTACCTGCTGCTCAGGCCTTTCTGCGTCATCATCCTGGCTCGCGCGTGATCCTGGTCGGGCGTGAAGACGCTTTGGCTGAAGCGATTCGGCGGGCCGGTGACGGTCTGGGCGAGCGTGTGAGCATCCAGCCGGCGACCGAAGTGGTCGGCATGGACGAAGCCCCGGCCAACGCGATGCGCAACAAGAAGGATTCCTCGATGCGGGTCGCGATCGACCTGGTCAAGGAGGGGCGTGCCCAGGCGGCGGTTTCAGCCGGCAATACCGGCGCGCTGATGGCCATTTCCCGCTTCGTGCTGAAGACCTTGCCCGGCATCGACCGCCCCGCGATCGCATCCGCGATGCCCACCTTGAAGGGGCAGAGCTATGTCCTCGATCTGGGCGCCAACGTCGATTGCACCGCTGAGCACCTGCTGCAGTTCGCGGTGATGGGGGCGATGCTGTCGGCGACGGTCGCGCATGTCGAGCGTCCGCGGATCGGTTTGCTCAATATTGGCGAAGAGGCGATCAAGGGCAACGACACCGTCAAGCAGGCGGCAGAGCTGCTCAGGCAGAGCGGTCTGAACTTTCATGGCAATGTCGAGGGCGACGACATCTTCAAGGGCACGACCGACGTCGTGGTCTGTGATGGCTTTGTCGGCAATGTCGCGCTGAAGACCTCAGAAGGGCTTGCCCAGATGCTGGCCAGCATCCTGCGCGAGGAATTCGGTCGCAGTCCCTTGACCAAGCTGATGGGCCTGGTCGCGATGCCGGTGTTGAAGCAGTTCAAGGGGCGGGTCGATCATCGCCGTTACAATGGTGCGGCGCTGGTGGGTTTGCGCGGCGTCGTGGTCAAGAGCCATGGTTCGGCGGACGCGTTCTCGTTCGAGCAGGCGATCTACCGCGCAGCCGAGGCGGCTTCCAATCGCCTGGTCGAGCGGATCAGCGAGCGGATGGCGGCGGTGGAAGGAGTGACGACATGATCTACGCCCGAATCGCGGGCACCGGCAGTTACTTGCCCGGCGAGCCGGTCAGCAATGACGATCTGGTCGCACGCGGGATCGAAACCTCCGACGAGTGGATCGTCGGCAGGACCGGTATCCGGGCCCGTCACCTGGCCCCGCAAGGCATGGTCACCAGCGATCTGGCCCGGGTGGCGAGCCAGCACGCGCTAGAGGCGGCCGGCTGCAAGCCGCAGGACATCGATCTGATCGTGGTCGCGACCTCGACACCGGATTACATTTTTCCCAGCACTGCGACGCTGCTGCAATCCAAGCTGGGCATCACCAATGGCTGTGCCGCCTTCGATCTGCAGGCGGTCTGCAGTGGCTTCGTCTATGCCCTGACCGTAGCGGAAAAGTTCATCCGCTCGGGCAGCCATAAGCGGGCGCTGGTCGTCGGTGCCGAGGTCTTCTCACGCATTCTCGACTGGTCCGACCGTGGAACCTGCGTGCTGTTCGGCGACGGAGCCGGAGCGGTGGTGCTGGAGGCGTCCGATTTGCCCGGCATCCTGGGAAGCGCCCTGCACGCCGACGGCAGTCATCATCCCATTCTGTGTGTGCCCGGCTCGGTCGCGGCCGGGCAGGTGGTCGGCGACCCCTTTCTGCGCATGGATGGCCAGGCGGTGTTCAAGTTCGCGGTACGGGTGCTTGGCGAAGTCGCTCACGAGGTGCTGGCCGACGCCGGTGTCGGCGTCCAGGACGTCGATTGGTTGATTCCTCATCAGGCCAACATCAGGATCTTGCAGGCGACCGCCAAGCGCCTGGGGGTGCCGGACGACAAGGTGATCGCTACCGTGGCGGCACATGGCAACACCTCGGCCGCCTCGGTACCGCTGGCGCTCGATCTGGGTATCCGCGACGGTCGCATCCAGCGTGGCCAGAAGTTGTTGCTTGAAGGCGTGGGCGGCGGCTTTACCTGGGGCGCAGCGCTCATCCATTACTGATCGAATCACGTAGATGGAAACTTGATCATGTCTTTTTCACTGGTTTTTCCTGGGCAGGGCTCGCAGTCGGTCGGCATGATGGCCGCTTACGGCGACAGCGCCGTCATTCGCGACACTTTTTCCGAGGCGTCGGATGCGCTCGGCGAGGACTTGTGGCAGATGGTCAGCGAAGGCCCGGCCGAGCGGCTCGCACTGACGGTGAACACCCAGCCGCTGATGCTGACCGCCGGTGTGGCGGTCTATCGCGCCTGGCTCGATGCCGGCGGCCCCAAGCCGGCGATCGTGGCCGGCCATAGCCTGGGTGAGTATGCCGCGCTGGTGGCTGCCGGCGCGATGCGTTTTGCCGATGCGGTACCCTTGGTCCGTTTTCGCGCCCAGGCGATGCAGGAAGCCGTGCCGGCCGGTGAGGGGGCGATGGCCGCCTTGCTGGGTCTTGATGCGGATGCCGCACGCGAGGTTTGCGCCGAAGCGGCGCAGGGCGAGGTGGTCGAGGCGGCGAACCTGAACGCACCCGGGCAGATCGTCATTGCCGGGGGCAAGGCCGCGGTAGAACGTGCGATCGAAGTCGCCAAGGGACGCGGGGCCAAGCGCGCGATGCTGTTGCCGGTGAGTGCGCCGTTCCACTGTGCGTTGATGCGTCCGGCCGCAGAGCGTCTGGGCGAGCGTCTCGCCGGAGTCGATATCGCCATACCGGAGATTCCCGTGCTGAACAACGTCGACGTCGCGTGCTATGACGATGCGGCCAGGATTCGTGACGCGTTGGTGCGCCAGGCCTATTCGCCGGTGCGCTGGATCGAGTCGGTCCAGGCGATCGCGTCGCACGGTGTCAGTCATTTGTTCGAGTGTGGCCCGGGCAAGGTATTGGCCGGCATGAACAAGCGTATTGCGAAAGATCTGCAGGGCGGCGCGATCCATGACGCCGAGAGCCTGCAACAATCCATAGCAGCAGTGAGGTGAACATGAGCTTTTCACTCGAAGGACAGATCGCCTTGGTAACCGGCGCGTCGCGTGGTATCGGCCGGGCGGTCGCGCTCGAACTCGGCGCGCTGGGCGCGACCGTGATCGGTACCGCGACCTCCGCTTCGGGCGCCGAGGAGATCGGCAAGGCGCTGGTCGAGGGGGGCGTGAAAGGAGAGGGGCGCGTGCTGAACGTGACCGATGTGGCCGCGTGCGAAGCACTGGTCGGCGAGATCGACAAGAACTTCGGTGCGGTCGGCATTCTGGTGAACAACGCCGGCATCACGCGCGACAATCTCGCGATGCGGATGAAGGACGACGAGTGGGATGCGGTGATCGACACCAATCTGAAGGCCGTCTTCCGCATGTCCCGTCTGGTCATGCGCGGAATGATGAAGGCCCGCAACGGCCGGATCATCAACATCACCTCGGTCGTCGCCAGCGCCGGCAATCCGGGGCAGGCCAATTATGCCGCAGCCAAATCCGGTGTAGCTGGCATGTCGCGGGCACTGGCCCGGGAGCTGGGCAGCCGCAACATCACCGTCAACTGCGTCGCGCCCGGTTTCATCGATACCGACATGACCCGCGCGCTGCCGGATGCGGCCAAGGAGGCCCTGCTCGGGCAGATCGCGCTGGGCAGACTGGGCAAACCCGAGGAAATCGCCGCTGCTGTTGCCTTTCTGGCCTCGCCAGCCGCCGCCTATGTCACCGGCACCACCTTGCACGTGAACGGTGGCATGTACATGAATTGATGGGTGGAATCAGCCGGGTTTGGCCGCGTCGAATCGTCGATATCGACGGCGCGCGAGACGGACACGGCGCCCCAACTCTGTTGCAATAGCGGAAGGCGTTGTTTTTGGTAGAATACGCCGTCTTTTTCATACATCTCTATATATCAGGGAAGGAGTCTCTCCATGGAGAACATCGAACAGCGCGTCAAGAAGATCGTTGCTGAGCAACTTGGCGTAAACGAATCGGAGATCAAGAACGAGTCCTCGTTCGTCGACGATCTGGGCGCTGATTCACTGGACACGGTTGAACTGGTCATGGCCCTCGAAGAGGAATTCGAGTGCGAGATCCCCGACGAGGAAGCCGAGAAGATCACGACCGTTCAGCAGGCGATTGACTACGTCAACGCTCACCTGAAGAAGTAATCGAACGAACCGGAGCGAACATTGACCCGTCGCAGAGTCGTCATTACCGGTCTGGGGATCATCTCCCCCGTCGGTAACACCATTCCGGAGGCATGGGACAACATTGTCAATGGCCGTTCCGGGATCGGTCCCATTACCCGTTTCGATGCTTCCGCCTTCCCGGTCCAGATCGCCGGCGAGGTGAAGGACTTCGATGTCGGCGCCTATCTTTCTCCGAAAGAGGCCCGGCGCATGGATGTATTCATCCATTACGGTCTTGCCGCAGGCGTTCAGGCCATCAAGGATTCCGGCCTGGAGGTGACCGAGGCGAATGCAGAGCGGATCGGCGTGAATATCGGCTCGGGGATCGGCGGTCTGCCGATGATCGAGACGACGCACAACGATTTTCTCCGGGCAGGTCACCGCAAGGTGTCACCGTTCTTCATCCCGGGGACCATCATCAACATGATCTCCGGCAACCTTTCGATCATGTACGGCCTCAAGGGGCCCAACCTTGCGGTGGTCACCGCCTGCACCACCGGTCTTCATGCGATCGGAATGGGAGCGCGAACCATTGAGTACGGCGATGCCGACGTGATGGTGTGCGGTGGGGCAGAGTCTTCGGTCACGCCGCTCGCAATCGGCGGCTTCGGTTCGGCCAAGGCCTTGTCAACCCGCAACGACGACCCACAGACAGCGAGCCGTCCGTGGGACAAGGACCGGGACGGCTTCGTGCTCGGCGAGGGCGCCGGGGTGCTGGTACTCGAGGAGTACGAACATGCGGTGAAGCGCGGTGCCCGCATCTATGCGGAGCTGGCCGGCTTCGGCATGAGTGGCGACGCCTTCCACATGACGGCGCCGGATACCGATGGCCCGCGGCGCAGCATGATCAATGCGCTGAAGAATGCCGGCGTGAATGCCGACGCGGTTCAATACCTCAATGCACACGGCACTTCCACACCGCTGGGCGACAAGAACGAAACCGACGCGATCAAGCTGGCGTTCGGCGAAGATGTGGCGCGCCGGATGGTGGTGAATTCGACCAAGTCGATGACCGGTCATTTGCTGGGTGGGGCAGGGGGTGTCGAGTCGGTCTTCAGTGTCCTCGCGGTCTACAACCAGGTCTCGCCGCCGACGATCAACATCTTCGAGCAGGATCCGGAGTGCGATCTGGATTACTGTGCCAATGTCGCGCGTGAGATGAAGATCGATGTCGCACTGAAGAACAATTTCGGCTTCGGCGGAACCAACGGTACGCTCGCCTTCCGGCGCGTCTAGGTTTTCTGTCGCGCCCAAGGCGGTCGATCGGTAATGATTTTGTCGTTCCGTTCATCCCGCCGGCTCCAACTCTTGATCGCCGCGATCCATCTGGTCGCGGCGATTTCGTTTCTGCATCTCGATGGGTCGTGGTGGTTGCAACTGCTCGTGTCTGGCGCGCTGGGGCTGTCCTGTCTGCATACGGTGCGGCGTAACGATGTGGCCAGGGTCGCGCGGATTCGTCTCGAGGATGACGGATCGATGGCGCTGGAGCGGACCGGGGCGGCAACGGTGGTCGTGCGGGCGCTGCCTTCGACGACCGATTTCGGCTGGGCGGTCTGGCTGCACTGGCAGGCACTGGCGGAGGAGCGCGGCAGATCTCGCGCAGCGAAAGGCGCCGAGATGTTGCTCCCCGACCAGTGTTCCGCCGACGAATGGCGAAGGCTGCGGGTCTGGCTGCGGCACCGTAGTGCCGCAGCGTTCAGGGACGAGCGCGGCGCGGCCTGACTGGACGCAGGATAGAGTTCTTGCCCTTTGGCAGGGTGTCGGGGAAGTCCCGGGAGAAATGCAGGCCCCGACTTTCCTGACGGCGCAGCGCACAGCGTACGATCAGGTCGGCTGTGACCACGAGATTGCGCAACTCGATCAAGTCGTTGCTGACCCGGAAATGGGAATAGAACTCGTGGATTTCCCGGGCGAGCAGGCGGATCCGGTGCTGCGCCCGTTGCAGGCGCTTGTTGGTGCGGACGATGCCTACGTAGTCCCACATGCACTGACGCAATTCGGCCCAGTTGTGCGCAATGACGACCTCTTCATCCGCATCGGTCACGCGGCTTTCATCCCAGTGCGGCAGCGCGTGCATTTTGCCCCGCGGCCGGCTCATGATGTCGCGGGCCGCCGCCTCGCCGAACACCAGGCACTCGAGCAGCGAATTGCTCGCGAGGCGGTTGGCGCCGTGAAGACCGGTGAAGGCGGCCTCGCCGACACAGTACAGGCCGGGTACGTCGGTCCGGGCCGACAAATCGGTGACGATGCCGCCGCAGGTGTAGTGCGCGGCCGGGACGACCGGAATCGGCTCCTGGGTGATGTCGATGCCGAGTTCGAGGCAGCGGGCATGGATGTTCGGGAAGTGTCTGCGCAACCAGTCGGCTGGTTTGTGGCTGATGTCGAGATAGACGCAGGCCAGACCCCGTTTCTTCATTTCGAAGTCGATCGCGCGCGCCACCACGTCGCGCGGCGCGAGTTCGGCGCGTGCGTCGTGATCGGGCATGAAGCGGGTGCCGTCGGGCAGTCGCAGTATGCCGCCTTCGCCGCGCACCGCTTCGGTGATCAGAAAGGACTTCGCCTGAGGATGGTAGAGGCAGGTCGGATGGAACTGGATGAATTCCATGTTTCCGACCCTGCAGCCGGCGCGCCAGGCCATGGCGATGCCGTCACCGGTCGCGACGTCCGGGTTTGTCGTATAGAGATAGACCTTGCCGGCACCCCCGGTCGCCAGCACCGTGCTACGCGCACCTATGGTCAGTACCTGATTGCGGTCGATGTCCAACACATAGGCACCCAGGCAAGCGTTCTCCGGTAAACCAAGCTTGTCTCCAACGATCAGGTCGATACCGATGTGATTCTCGAAGATGTCGATGCTGGGGTGACTGCAGACCTGCTCGGTCAGGGTCGCCTGCACCGCTGCACCGGTCGCATCGGCCGCATGAATGATGCGTCGATGCGAGTGTCCGCCTTCCCGGGTCAGGTGATAGCCGAGCGCGGGTTCGTCTTCGCGGGTGAAGGGCACGCCGCGTTCGATCAGCCACTCGATGGCCTGCTTGCCGTGTTCGACCACGTAGCGGGTGGCGACCGGGTCGCACAGGCCGCCACCGGCGGTGAAGGTGTCCTGGATATGGGCTTCTATGCTGTCGGTGGCATCGAGTACCGCGGCGATACCGCCCTGCGCCCAGGCGCTGGCGCTGTCGCCCATCGAGCGCTTGGTGACCAGCGCGACCTGCATATGATCGGCCAGCCTGAGTGCGAGCGACTGACCGGCCGTACCGCTACCCAGGATGAGAACGTCGTAATGTTTGATCAACGTCGCAGTCTTTCATGTGAAGTGGTCGGCAGAATAGCATGTCGTGGGTTCGCCGTTAGTGCTTCAACGCACGTCGAACCGTGCTAAAACCCCTGTCACGTATGAACTATTCGATGGGCGCTGTGTCTTTCCCTAAAGGTAATGCCTTTGCTGTCCTCATGGCGGGTCGCTATACTGCTACGGTTTTTGCCCAACCGAGAGAAACGAACCGCTCATGAGCGATCGCGAGACTGATCAACTGCTTGTTGAACGCGTACAGCGTGGCGACAAGGAAGCCTTCGGCCTGCTGGTAAACAAATACCAGCGCAAGCTGCACAGGCTTTTGTCGCGGCTGATTCGCGATCCGGCAGAGGTGGAGGATGTGGCTCAGGAAGCGTTCATCAAGGCCTATCGTGCGTTGGGTTCGTTTCGCGGCGACAGTGCCTTCTATACGTGGTTGTATCGCATAGGAATCAACACGGCCAAGAACTATCTGGTATCTCAGGGGCGAAGGGCACCCACCTCGACAGGCTTCGATTCGACCGAGGCCGAGACCTTCGAGGAAGGGGATCAGTTGCGGGATATCAATACGCCCGAGCGGCTGATGATGACCCGCCAGATCGGAGAAACGGTCGATGATGCGATGGCGTCCCTGCCTGAGGAACTTCGTACGGCAATCATGCTCCGAGAACTCGAAGGTTTGAGCTACGAAGAGATCGCGAACATCATGGATTGCCCGATAGGTACGGTGAGGTCCCGGATTTTCCGGGCACGGGAAGCCATTTCTGAACGACTGAGGCCGTTGCTGGACACGGCCCCGGACAAACGTTGGTAGGTGTGACAGATGAAAGACGAAATTTCCGCACTGCTAGACAGTGATCTCGATGATGCGAGTGCAACCGTCGTGGTTGATTCACTGCGTCGTGATCCCGCTTTGCGAGAGCGTTGGAACACTTACTGCCTGATCGGCGACGTGATGCGAGGCGACAACATGGGTCGCCCTGATTTCGCGGCCAGCGTCATGGAGCAGATTCGCGATGAACCGACCCTGCTCGCGCCGGCAGCGATGGAGCGTAGCGAGTCCGGGTCTTCACGCGGGCCGGCCAATCTGATGCCGATCGCGGCTTCGGTGATGGGCGTGCTCGCGGTGGGCTGGGTCGCGATGTCGATGTTCCCGAAGGTCGATGACGGCGTTTCGATCGCGGCAACGGTCGCGCGCGCCCCGATCATCGAGCAGGTCGGTATCCAGACCGCCTCTGCAGTGGTGGCGGATCAATCGGATCCGCACCGCAAATACGTGTTCGTGCATCAGGCGATGAATGGCGGCGGCCCGATTCCGGGGGCACTCCAGTATGTCCGTACCGTGTCGGCTGACATTGCGGGAGAGATTCGCAGATGAGGTTCTTCGCTGCGGTAATGGCTGGTCTGGCGCTTGCCCTGCCCTTTCAAACCGTTGCGGAGGCCAGTGCCGACCCGGTGTCATGGCTTGGCAAGATCTCGACCGCCGGACAGCGCCTTAATTACAGCGGGACCTTCATCTACCAGTCAGGCCGGAATTTCGAAACCTCGCGCATCGTGCACATGGTCGATGCCAACGGCGAGCATGAGCGGCTGGAGGTGCTCGACGGCAGTCCGCGCGAGGTCATTCGCAGCAACCGCGAAGTGAAATGCGTGTTGCCGGACCAGAAGACCATCATCATCGACCGCTCCGGCAGCCAGCGTGCGTTCCCCGCGCGCCTTCCGGCATCCTATGCCGGTATCGCGGAGAGTTACCGGGTCATGTTGGGCGATGTCAGCCGGGTTGCAGGCATGGACACCCAGTTGATCATTCTGGATCCGCGTGACGATCTCAGGCATGGCCACATGCTGTGGGCCGAGGTGAACTCGGGTCTGTTGCTCAAGGCGAGGATGACCGACCAGGCCGGCGAGGTGATCGAGCAGTTCACCTTCACCGACGTCAATATCGGCGGGGAGATCGATGCCAGCTTGCTCAAACCGAGTTACGAGCGCGATGGCGAGTGGCGCGTGATCGATGCCCAGGGGAGCGAGGTTGCCGCCGCCGACGCTCGCTGGACGCTGGCTGCGCCGGTCCCGGGCTATACGCTCAAGTCGGTCGTCAAGCGCCCGCTAGGCCGGGATCTGGGCGAGATCGTGCATATGGTCTTTACCGACGGGCTGGCCGCGATCTCGGTCTTCATCGAGCCGATGGATGCCACTCATCGCGCGGGGGGGCTCGGAGACTTGTCGACCGGTCCGATCAACATCTACAAACGGGTCGTCGGCGACTACCTCATCACCGCTCTCGGTGAAGTTCCGCTGCACGCGGTGCGTCGCGTCGGTGACGGGATCGAGCAACTGCCTGCCCAATGATCGAAGCAAAAGCGGTCGTGCTGAACGTCGAGGCTGGCCGGGTGTGGGTCAAGGTCAGCGACCGCCAGGATGGCTGTGGCCGCTGTGACGAACCGGGCGGTTGTCGTTCGGTGAAGATCGCCTATGCGCTCAAACCCCCTGCCGAGGTCTTCAGCCTGCCCGACACGATAGACGCCCGACCGGGCGACCGGGTCCTCGTCCGGATGGAAGACGGTGTGGCGCTTGCCGGGGCCCTGGCCAGTTACGGTCTCGGCGCCGTCATGCTCATTGCCGGGGCGGGGGCGGGTCACCTGATCGCTGGTGACGGTAATCCAGATTTTTACGCAATGGGCGGTGCCGCGCTGGGGCTGTTTGTGGCGGTATTGGTCAATCGTTTGTTGCATCGAAGCCGGCGCTGGCGCCGGACCCTGAAGATGAACATCGTCAGGGACGAGCAGGGCTGTACGATGCAGGCGAGGGTCGCCCCATGAAGATTGCCTTGTGCAAGTTCCGGCTCATCGTGCCGGCGTGCTTTTTGTGGATCGCGTTTTCTCTGTCAGTCGCGCAGGCTTCGCTCCCGGACTTCACTGTTCTGGTCGAGCAGCAGCGGGGTGCGGTGGTCAATATCAGCACCACCCAGTCTGCACCTTCGGGGCTGCCTGTGCTGCCTGCCATCCCGGGGCTGGAAGAAGGCGATCCGATGTACGACCTCTTTCGCCGCTTCATTCCGGGACTTCCAGAAACGCCGCGACTTGGTCCAGAGGGGCGTTCGCTCGGTTCCGGCTTCATCATCAGCGATGACGGCTACATTCTGACCAATGCCCACGTGATCGAGGGCGCCGACGAGATCGTGGTCCGGCTTGCGGACAAGCGCGAGTTTTCGGCGAGTGTGATAGGCACCGACCCGCGTAGCGACGTCGCCGTGATCCGGATCGAGGCTCAGGATTTGCCAAAAGTGACCATTGGTGATCCGGATCGCCTGAAGGTCGGTGAGTGGGTGCTTGCCATCGGCTCACCGTTCGGATTCGATCAGAGCGTCACCGCCGGAATCGTCAGTGCGAAAGGGCGCACGCTGCCGGACGAGAACTTCGTGCCCTTCATCCAGACCGATGTCGCGATCAATCCGGGTAACTCGGGTGGGCCTCTGTTTAACCTGAGAGGGGAAGTGGTTGGCGTCAATTCGCAGATCTATAGTCAGACCGGCGGTTTCATGGGCTTGTCCTTCGCGATCCCGATCGATGTGGCGATGGACATCCAGGCCCAGTTGCGCAGTACCGGCAAGGTGCAGCGAGGGCGCATCGGGGTCGCGGTGCAGGAGCTCACCAGGTCGTTGGCCGAGAGTTTCGGTCTCGATCACGCCGATGGCGCACTGGTCAGTGGGGTCGAACCCGACGGACCGGCGGCCCAGGCCGGTATCGAGGTCGGTGACGTCATCGTGGCTTTCGATGGCAAAAAGGTAGCGTCCTCGACCGAACTGCCGCTGATCGTATCGGCCGGCCGGCCCGGTGCGCGCGTCGTGATCGACGTGGTGCGGGGTGGCAGGAACCAGCCGATCGAGCTCACGCTGGGCGAATGGCAGGACGCCCCGCCCTCGGATTCCCGCCGGGCGGCAGTCCCTGCGCCGGCCGCGAACAAGCTGGGCCTGGTGCTGGGTGAGCCGCAAGCGCCGGCCGATGGTCTGGTCGTGCTGCGTACCGAAGGCGTGGCGGCGCGGGCCGACCTGCAGCAAGGTGATCGTATCGTGGCGATCGTCGTAGCCGGTCGCCAGACACGTTTGAACACGCTGGCGCAGTTCGATGCGATTGTGTCCGACATCGCGCCGGGACAGACCGTGACATTGCTGATCGGACGTGGCGAGCAGACCTCCTTCGTCAGCTTGCAGGCCGGCGAATGAGTACGGATCGGACCTTCACCGTGATGAGCCGGGAATGGTGTCATCTGTGCCACGACCTGGTGGCACAACTCGAGCCGATCGCGGCCGAGTATGGCTGGGAGATCCAAGTGCTGGACGTCGATCAGGATCCTGCGCTCGAAGCCCGCTGGGACGAACTCGTGCCGGTGCTACTGGCGGGCGAGACCGAATTGTGCCATTACCATCTGGACGAGGCGGCGGTGCGTGCCTATTGCAGCCGTTTTCCGTTAAAATCCGCCTCTTAGAGCAACCAACCTTCCACCCCGGGTGTCGTTTGGCACCTTTTTTTTTGCAGTCAGATGCAGCATATCCGAAACTTCTCGATCATCGCCCACATCGATCATGGCAAGTCCACGCTTGCCGATCGCCTGATTCACGCCTGCGGAGGCCTTTCCGATCGCGAGATGGAGGCGCAGGTGCTCGATTCGATGGATATCGAGCGCGAGCGCGGCATCACCATCAAGGCGCAGACCGCGGCGCTGCAGTACAAGGCGCAGGATGGACAGGTCTACAACCTGAACCTGATCGACACGCCTGGCCATGTCGACTTTTCCTACGAAGTCAGCCGCTCGCTGTCGGCTTGTGAAGGCGCACTGCTGGTGGTCGATGCCTCGCAGGGGGTGGAAGCGCAAACGGTCGCGAACTGTTACACCGCGATCGAGCAGAACGTCGAGGTTATTCCGGTCCTGAACAAGATCGACCTGCCGGCGGCGGACCCCGAGAATGCCCGCTCCGAGATCGAGGACGTGATCGGGGTCGACGCATCCGATGCGATCCTGTGCTCGGCCAAGACCGGTATCGGCATCACCGAGGTACTCGAGATGGTGGTCAGGCGCGTGCCGCCGCCCAGGGGCAATCCGGACGGTCCGCTGAAAGCCTTGATCATCGACTCCTGGTTCGACAACTATGTCGGCGTGGTCATCCTGGTGAGGGTGGTGGACGGCGTGCTGCGGCCCAAGGACCGTATCCTGCTGATGTCCAACGGGGCGCAATACCCGTGCGACGAGGTCGGTGTGTTCACGCCCAGGGCGGTCGCGCGCGAACAACTCGCGGCGGGCGAGGTGGGCTTCGTCATCGCCGGTATCAAGGAATTGCAGGCGGCCAAGGTCGGCGACACCGTGACGATCGCGAACCGGCCGGCGCCGGAACCCTTGCCCGGCTTCCGCGAGATCAAGCCGCAGGTCTTCGCCGGTCTCTACCCGGTCGAGTCCAGCGAGTACGACCAACTGCGCGAATCGCTCGAGAAGCTGAAGTTGAACGACGCCTCGCTGCAGTTCGAACCCGAGGTATCGCAGGCGCTCGGCTTCGGCTTCCGCTGCGGTTTCCTCGGCATGCTGCACATGGACATCGTGCAGGAGCGTCTCGAGCGCCAGTTCGACATGGACCTGATCACGACCGCGCCGACTGTAGTCTACGAGGTCGTGATGAACAGCGGCGAGGTGATCCGGATCGAGAACCCGGCCAAGCTGCCGGACCTGTCCAAGGTGGCCGAGATCCGCGAGCCTATCATCACCGCGACGATCTTCCTGCCGCAGGACTATGTCGGTCCGGTGATCACCTTGTGCAACCAGAAACGGGGCACGCAGGTGGACATGCGTTATCACGGGCGGCAAGTCCAGCTGGTCTATGACATGCCCATGAACGAAGTCGTGATGGATTTCTTCGACAGGCTCAAGTCGGTCTCCCGGGGTTACGCCTCGCTGGACTACGAGTTCAAGGAATACCGTCCTGCCGATCTGGTCAAGCTCGACCTGATGGTCGGCGGCGAGAAGGTCGACGCCTTGTCGGTGATCGTTCATCGTGCCAGCGCGCAATACCGGGGGCGGGAGCTCGCGTCCAAGCTGCGCGAGCTGATTCCGCGCCAGATGTTCGACGTCGCGGTGCAGGCGGCGATCGGCTCGCACATCATCGCGCGTGAAACCATCAAGGCCTTGCGCAAGAACGTGCTCGCCAAGTGCTATGGCGGCGATATCTCGCGCAAACGCAAGCTGCTCGAGAAACAGAAGGAGGGCAAGAAGCGGATGAAGCAGGTCGGCAACGTCGAGATCCCGCAGGAAGCCTTCCTGGCCGTGCTGCGTACCGACGAAAAGAAGTGATCCCGGATCGTCCCGTCGCCAGGTGAAAGGCGAGGGGCGTTCGGGCCAGCAATGCCCCACCCCGAATCGCCAGCGGAGTTGTCGGGAATTTTGCGTTGATCCTTTTCGTGTTGCTCGTCATCACCGGCGTGCTGTGGTCGTTCGATCGCTTCCACGCCCGCAAGAAGCGGACGCCCGGTGCGCCTGCGCCATGGTGGGTCGAGTACGGTGCCAGCTTCTTCCCGGTCATCGTGATCGTGTTCGGTTTGCGTTCCTTCGTGGTCGAGCCGTTCAAGATCCCTTCCGGCTCTATGATCCCGACCCTGGTCGTCGGCGATTTCATCCTGGTCAACAAATGGACCTACGGTATCCGCCTGCCGGTGATCAACAAGAAGGTACTGGACATCAACGACCCCTCACGTGGCGATGTCATGGTGTTCCGCTACCCGGCCGATCCGTCGCTGGATTACATCAAGCGCGTGGTCGGACTGCCGGGCGACCGGGTCGAGTATCTGAACAAGCGGTTGCGCATCAATGGCGAGGCCGTCGAACTGACCCCGATAGACGACTACCTGCACCCGGACCGGCTCTATTACTCGCCGCAGTATTCCGAAGTGCTGGGCGAACTGTCGCACAAGGTCCTGATAGAGCGGGATGTGCCCCCTTTCATCCCGCAGGTGCTGAATTTTCCTTATCGTGAAAACTGCACCTATACTACGTCCGGCGTGACTTGTACCGTACCGGAAGGTCATTACTTCGTGATGGGCGACAACCGTGATGCCAGCAGTGACAGCCGGGTGTGGGGTTTCGTGCCGGACGAGAACATCGTCGGTCGCGCCTTTTTCATCTGGTTCAATTTCAGCGACATGAAACGCGTGGGAGGTTTCCATTGAGCACTTGGATTCGCATGAAGAAGGATCAGCAGGGGCTGAGTCTGATCGGCCTGCTGATCGTCGGCGGCTTGCTCGCATTCGTGCTGCTGGTGGGTTTCCGCTCGGTGCCGGCGGTGAATGAGTACCTGGCGGTCAAGCGTATCGTCAAGCTCTTGGCCGAGGAGGGCGATAACGGTGCCTCGCTGCCCGAGATTCGGCGCAGCTTCGATCGGCGTGCCCAGATCGATGACGTCTCCACCGTGCGCGGCGCCGACCTGGATATCTACAAGCAGGGCGGCAAGGTGGTGGTCGACGTCGAATACGAGCGCAAGGTGCCGATCGCAGGCAACGTCAGTCTGTTGTTCGATTTTCGCGCATCGTCTGCGGGGCGCTAGTGGTTGCTGACCCGGATCGCCTGCAACGGCGTCTCGGCTATGACTTCAAACAGCCGGCACTGCTGGAGCAGGCACTGACCCATCGCAGCTTCGGCTTG
Source organism: Azoarcus sp. (assembly GCA_030604735.1). Classification (GTDB taxonomy): domain Bacteria; phylum Pseudomonadota; class Gammaproteobacteria; order Burkholderiales; family Rhodocyclaceae; genus Azoarcus_F. The sequence goes on along the minus strand of JAUVVG010000008.1, from coordinate 31,651 downwards.
CCGAACAACGAGCGCCTCGAGTTTCTCGGTGACAGCATCCTGAACTGCGTGATCGCGATCGCGCTGTTCGACCGTTTCGGCGAACTCCGGGAAGGCGAACTGTCTCGCCTGCGTGCCTCGCTGGTGCGGCAGGAGGGCCTGCATCGTGTGGCCCTCACGCTGGACTTGGGTCATCAATTGCGTCTGGGCGAGGGCGAACTGAAGAGCGGGGGCCATCGACGCCCCTCGATACAGGCGGATGCGCTCGAGGCGGTGTTTGCAGCCGTGTTTCTGGACGGAGGTTTCGATGCCGTCAAGGCGGTGATCGACCGGCTGTATGCGACCATGATTGCCGAGATCGATCCCGGCGTGGCGCAGAAGGACCCCAAGACCGAGTTGCAGGAACTGCTCCAGGCCAGGCGCTTGCCCTTGCCCAGTTATCAGACAGTCAAGGTGCATGGCGAAGCGCATGCACAGGAATTCGAGGTGCGCTGCGTTGTCGACAGTCTAGCGGTAACCGCCGTCGGACGAGGACCGAGCCGGCGGGCGGCCGAGCAGCAATCGGCACGACTCGCACTGGATGAATTGAGGAACACATGATTTCTGAATCCCCGGCGACGCCCGGACAGGACGCCCCTTTCCGTACCGGTTTCGTCGCCATCGTCGGTCGTCCCAACGTCGGCAAGTCGACACTGCTGAACAGGATGATCGGACAGAAGATCAGCATCGTGTCGCGCAAGGCCCAGACCACCCGCCATCGCGTGACCGGCATCCTGTCACAGGAGGATGCCCAGTTCGTGTTCGTCGATACGCCGGGTTTCCAGACCAAGCACCGCAACGCGCTCAACCGCAACATGAACCGCAGCGTCACCCAGGCGCTCGCCGAGGTCGACCTGGTGTTCTTCGTGATCGAGGCCGGGCGTTTCGGTGACGACGACCGCAAGGTGCTGCAGGTGTTGCCGGCGGACGCCAAGGTGGTGCTGGTGATCAACAAGGTGGACCGGCTGGATGACAAGAGCCGTCTGCTGCCCTTCATCGGAGAGATGAGCGGGGTGTTCCCGTTTGCCGAGATCGTGCCCCTGAGTGCCGAGAAAGGACAGAACGTCGACCAGTTGGTCAAGGCCGCCAAGCCGCTATTGCCGGTCGGCGAGCCGATATTCGGTCCGGACGACATTACCGATCGCAGCGAGCGATTCCTCGCTTCGGAGTTTCTGCGCGAGAAGTTGTTCCGCCTGCTGGGGGACGAGTTGCCCTACGGCATGACGGTCGAGATAGAGAAGTTCGAAACGGTCGGCAATCTCAGGCGGATCTTCGCTGCGGTGATCGTCGATCGGGCCAGCCACAAGGGCATCGTGATCGGCCGTAATGGCGAACAATTGAAGCGGATTTCGTCCGAGGCCAGGGTCGAGCTGGAGAAGCTTTTCGACGGCAAGGTCTATCTCGAGGTGTGGGTGAAGGTCAAGAGCGGCTGGGCCGACGACGAGCGCGCGCTGAAGAGCCTCGGATACGACTGAGCGCACGCCGCTGCGTCCGCCATGAGACAAAAGCAACGGGTAGACCAGCAGCCGGGTTTCGTCCTGCATACCTATCCCTGGCGGGAAACCAGCCTGATCGTCGAGGCCTTGTCGCGCGACCATGGTCGGCTGGCGATGGTGGCCAAGGGTGCGCGCCGACCGATGTCGGCCTTGCGTGGGGTGTTGATGGCGTTCCAGCCCTTGTTGATCGACTGGTCGGGCGGGGGTGAGGTCAAGACCCTGGTCCGGGCCGAGTGGCAGGGCGGGCTGCCCTTGCTGTCCGGTCGCGCCCTGCTGTGCGGCTATTACCTGAACGAGTTGGTGGTGAAGCTGTGCGCGCGCGAGGATCCCCATCCCGCCCTGTTCGACGACTACCGCGCGGCGCTGCTCGCCCTGGCGCGCCAGATGCCGCTGGCGCCGGTATTGCGACGCTTCGAACTCGCCCTGTTGCGGGAACTCGGCTATGGCGTCGGTCTGGCGCACGATGCCGCCTCGGGGGAGGCGATCGAGCCCGAGCGCAGCTACGTCTATATAATCGAGCAGGGTCCGACCCCGGTGACCGCCGCCGCGGGTGATGCCGAGGCACCGGTGCTCAGCGGTCGGACCTTGCTCGACATGGCGCAGGGAGAATTCGAACGACCCGAAACCGCCGCGCAGAGCAAGCAGTTGCTGCGCGTGCTGATCAATCATTACCTGGGCGGCCAGCCTTTGCAGTCGCGCCGGGTGCTCAAGGAGTTGCAGGAACTATGATCGAACTCGGCGTGAATATCGACCATGTCGCGACCCTGCGTCAGGCGCGGCGAACCTGGGAGCCGGACCCGGTATGGGCCGCGGTCGAGTCGCATCTGGGCGGGGCGGACGGCATCACCGTTCATCTGCGCGAGGATCGCCGCCATATCTGCGACGAGGACGTGCGCCGTTTGAGCGAGCTGACCCAGGTCAAGCTCAACCTCGAGATGGCGGCCTCGGACGAAATGGTCGCGATCGCGTGCGCCACCCGTCCGCAGATGGCGATGCTGGTGCCAGAGGGGCGCCAGGAAGTCACCACCGAAGGTGGGCTGGACATCGTCGGGCAGGAGGCACGCATCCGCGAGATCGTGGCGCGACTGGCCGGAGCCGGTATTGTCACCAGCGTGTTCATCGACGCTGAGGTCGCCCAGATCGAGGCCGCGGTGCGGGTCGGTGCGAAGGTGTGCGAGGTGCATACCGGGCCCTATGCCCATGCCTTTCATGCCGCCGGACGGGATGTGGAGTCCGCCGCGGTTCAGGTGGAGCTGGCCAGGATCCGCGAGGCCGGCGAGGCCATTCGCGGCCTTGGCATGCGCTTCAATGCCGGCCATGCGCTCAACTACTACAACGTCCAGCCGATCGCGGCCTTGCCGGGCATACGCGAACTCCACATCGGGCATGCGATCGTCAGCCGTGCGGTCTTCGTCGGCATGCGCGAGGCGGTGGCCGGGATGAAACGCCTGATGCGCGAGGCAGCAGCGGCCAGCGCCTGACGCGACCGTCCTGTCCAGACCGCATGATCCACGGCATCGGCACCGACATCGTCCGCATCGACCGGGTCAGCGCCTCGCTGGCGCGGCATGGGGCCCGCTTCGCCCACCGCATCTTGGCAGAAGGGGCCGAGCGCGATGCGTTCCAAGCGCACCGCGACCCAGCGCGTTTTCTCGCCAAACGGTTTGCGGCCAAGGAAGCCTTCGGCAAGGCGCTTGGGACAGGCGTGGCCGTGCCCGCGACGCTGCATGCGATGGCGATCGACCATGATGCGCTCGGGAAACCCCTTTACCGGTATTCGGACACGCTCGCCGAATACATGCTGCAACACGGGCTGCGCGCCCATCTCAGCCTGTCGGACGAGAATGATTATGTGGTCGCCTTCGCGGTGATCGAAAGCGAGATCCGTTGATGAATCAAGATGCAATGACCGGTGCGGACAGGCCGGTGCGAACGCCGGTCCGATTTCCGCGCGGGCCGGTGATGCTGGACGTCGCCGGCATCGAGTTGTCGGGTGAGGAGCGCGAGCGACTGTGCGATCCGCTGGTCGGGGGCGTGATCCTGTTCAAGCGCAACTTCCGCGATTCGGAACAATTGCTGGCGCTGACTTCAGCGATCCGTGCGCTGCGCGATCCGGCCCTGGTGATCACGGTCGACCACGAGGGCGGACGGGTGCAGCGCTTTCGCGGCGACGGTTTCACGCCCTTGCCCGCGATGCGTAGGCTCGGCTCATTGTGGGAAAAGGACCATGTCGCTGCGCTCGATGCGGCGCGCACGGTCGGTTTCGTGCTGGCCGCCGAGTTGCTCGCGCACGGCGTCGACCTGAGTTTCACGCCGGTGCTCGATCTCGACTACGGGGTCAGCAGCGTGATCGGTGACCGGGCCTTCCATCGCGATCCGCAAGTGGTCGCTTCGCTCGCCGCGGCGCTGGCCGCCGGCATGGCCGAGGCGGGGATGGGTTGCGTCGGCAAGCATTTTCCGGGGCACGGCTTCATCGAGGCCGACTCCCATGTGCAGATCCCGGTCGATTCCCGCACTTTCGAAGCGGTCTGGTCGGAGGACATCGCACCGTATCGCCATCGCCTGATGCGACAGCTGTCTGGGGTGATGCCGGCGCATGTGATCTTCGAAAACATCGATCCGCAGCCGGCAGGGTTTTCCCGCTTCTGGCTGCAGGACGTGTTGCGCGGCCGACTCGGTTTCGATGGGGTGATCTTCAGCGACGACCTGACCATGGAAGGCGCGACCGTGGTCGGCGACATCGTCGCCCGCTCGCGTGCCGCCCACGCCGCCGGCTGCGACATGGTGCTGGTCTGCAACCGCCCCGACCTCGCCGCCGATCTCCTCGATCGTTGGGCGCCGGAAGTCACCGACGCGAGCCGTCGCCGCATCGGCGCGCTGGTGGCCAACCGGTCAGGCGGACGCTTTGCCGACCCCTACGCGCTGGAACTCGACCCGGCCTATCGCGAAGCGCGCGACACGGTGCGGGCCTTGACCGACGTCGGCTGATTCCCGGTGTGCGCGTGAATTTCAGGAAACCAGTCCGATGAGCGAGCCGGACCCGTCGGGTGTAGAGGGAAAGGTGGATGCCGAGGGCGTACCCGAGGGGCAAGGCGCCTCGGACGCGCCGTGTGAACCGGAAATGCAGGATCGGCCGACCGCGAACGATGTCGCCTTCGACGCGCGTAGCTTCCTGAAAACCGTGCCGGAAGAGCCCGGCGTCTATCGCATGATCGGCGCGGAAGACCGGGTGCTTTACGTCGGCAAGGCCAAGAATCTCAAGCGCCGGGTGTCGAGCTATTTCCAGCGCACCCAACCGAGTCCGCGGATCGCGATGATGGTCGCGCAAATCGTCCGGGTCGACGTCACACCGACCCGCTCGGAGGCCGAGGCGCTGATCGTCGAGAACAACCTGATCAAGAGTCTCGCGCCGCGTTACAACATTCTTTTTCGCGACGACAAATCCTATCCCTACATTGCCCTCAGTGGCGACGCCTTTGCGCGCCTGGCCTATCACCGCGGTGCCTTCGCCAAGGGCGCACGTTACTTCGGACCGTTTCCGAATGCCGGCGCGGTGCGTGAGAGCATTCACCTGCTGCAGAAGACCTTCAGATTGCGCACCTGCGAGAACTCCGTGTTCCAGAACCGCTCGCGGCCTTGTCTGCTGTACCAGATCAAGCGTTGTACCGCCCCCTGTGTCGGCTTCATCGAACAGGATGCCTATGCCGCCGACGTGAAGCTCGCGGCGCGTTTTCTCGAAGGCAGCGCCAACGAGGTCATCGACGACATCACCACCAGAATGCATGCTGCGGCCGAGCGGCTCGCGTTCGAGGAAGCGGCCGCCTGCCGCGACCAGGTCCGGGTGTTGCAGGCAGTACTGCACCGCCAGTTCGTCGACAGCGGCAAGGAGGAGGATGTAGACATCATCGCCGCGGTCGAGGAGGGCGGACTGGTCTGCGTCAATATCGCGATGGTTCGGGGCGGCCGCCACCTCGGCGATCGCCCGCAGTTTCCGAGTGCGGCGGCCAGCTGCGGCGCGGTCGATGGGCTGCTTGCCTTCATCGAGCAGCATTACCGCGATCACCCGGTTCCGGCCCGGATGCTGATCAACCTGCCACCCGAACCGGCGCGGTCGGTGATGGCCGACATCACCGACAAACCCTGTCCGGTGGTCGGGCCGCGCTTCACCGCCGAGAAGGCCTGGATGGAGATGGCGGTTGGCAACGCCAGGCTCGCGATCCAGTCGCGCCAACGCGATACCGGCCGGATCGAAGCCAGACTGGCGGCTTTGAGCGAGGCACTCGATCTGCCCGAGTCACCGAATCGTATCGAATGTTTCGACATCAGCCACACCATGGGCGAGGCGACCGTCGCCTCCTGCGTCGTGTGCGAGAACGGTACGATGAAGAAGGCCGAGTACCGGCGCTACAACATCACCGGTATCACCGGTGGCGACGATTTCGCCGCGATGCGGCAGGTACTGGAGCGTCGCTACGGAAAGGTCGCGGCCGGGGACGGTGTCTGCCCGGACTTGATCCTGATCGATGGCGGCAAGGGACAGGTCAGCGCCGCGCGGGCGATCCTCGCCGAGGTCGGCCTGGAGTCGGTCATGATGATCGGTGTCGCCAAGGGCGAGGGGCGCAAACCGGGCCTGGAGTCCCTGATCTTTTCGGATGGCCGCGCGCCCTTGCACCTGGCCAGCGAGGATGCCGCGCTCCATCTGATCCAGGAGATTCGTGACGAGGCGCACCGGTTCGCGATCACTGGCCATCGCGCCAAGCGGGCCAAGACCCGGGTCGGCTCGCGGCTGGAAGACATCCCCGGCGTGGGCGGGGTACGCCGGCGGAGTCTGTTGGCGACCTTCGGCGGGCTGGATGGGGTGCGCGCCGCCACGGTCGAGGATTTATGCCGGGTCGATGGCATCAGCCGAAAACTGGCGGAACAGATATACAATGCTCTTCATTGATGCCAATCGCGCCGTGGCCGGCAAGGCCTGACTGATGTCCCTCAACGTTCCGAATACCCTCACTTGGGCGCGCATCGCCCTGATTCCGCTTTTTGTCGGCGTGTTTTACCTGCCCGACAGCATGCTCGGACCTTCGCTTAAGAACCTTGTCGCCACGGTGATCTTCGTCGTCGCTGCCGTGACCGACTGGTTCGACGGTTATCTGGCCAGAACGCTGGGGCAGACGTCGGAGTTCGGGGCTTTCCTGGACCCGGTGGCTGACAAGCTGATGGTGGCGGCCGCACTGATCCTGCTGGTACAACTCGGTCGAATCGATGCCATCGTCGCGGTGGTTATGATCGGCCGCGAGATCACGATTTCGGCGTTGCGGGAGTGGATGGCCAGAGTCGGCGAGTCGTCCAGTGTCGCGGTGGCGACCATAGGCAAGTTCAAGACCGCCGCGCAGATGACGGCGATCCCGATGTTGCTCTATCACGATCCGCTGCTGCTCCTGAACGTTCAGTTGATCGGCACGATCCTGATCTATGTCGCGGCCGCACTGACCCTGTGGTCGATGATCTATTACCTGAGAAAAGCCTTGCCGCGATTGTCTGCGCGTGAGCGAAAGGTACCTGGCAAGGCAAATGGCGGAAACGCCGAAAGCGGTTGACAGCCGATTTTCGGCCACTATAATGGCGGTCTTTCCAGCGGGAATAGCTCAGTTGGTAGAGCGCAACCTTGCCAAGGTTGAGGTCGCGAGTTCGAGACTCGTTTCCCGCTCCAGTTTTTCCAGAAGGTTGATTTTCAACCGTCTGACCCGGTCGAGGCGAATCGGGTGCTGGCCGGAATTTGGCCTGCCGGAGTTTTTCTGGCGCGATGGCAGAGTGGTTATGCAGCGGCCTGCAAAGCCGTGTACCCCGGTTCGATTCCGAGTCGCGCCTCCAATAAAAACAAAGAGACAAACCCGCTTCGGCGGGTTTTTTCTTTCCCTGAGTTCCGTTTCAAGGTGAATCGGGGGGAGGCAAACCACAGGTAAAAGCTGTTCAACCACACGTACACGGCTTATTTTGTCGTGTACGTGATTTCGTCTTCACGTGCTGCATCGCTTTGGCTAGAGATCGGCCAGTCTAGAGTGGCCCGCAGGGCCAGTTTGCGAAACAAGCGCCCTGATGCCCCCCGGCACGCCGACTCGGCTGAACGAGTGCAGTCGGATCCATGGCAATGGCTCAACCCTTCGGCATAAGAATCCTGCAATGGTCTGCGCATGAGCTTCTCCGGTCTTGAGTATGCGTGCTCGCATGAAGTGCTACGCAACGACCGCTATTTCGAGCAGCAGCGTGATCGCCGACAGCAAGACCTGCAGGGTGATGAGACCGGCCCTCAAGTGACTGTCTCCGCCGAGCTGACGCGCGAGCACTTAGGCGGTCGGCGCGGTCGGCAGGGCAAAGAAGATTACGAGAGTCGCGGCTTCGATGGCAGGGAGCGCGAGTATCTGCCCGATCAGGAACGCGAGTGCCGGCATCAACAGCAATCGGCCCAGGCTGTTGCCGACCAGGGCGCCGCTCTGCCCGCGAAGCTCTTCCAGCTTCAATGCCGCGCCCACGCTCAAAAGGCCCAGCGGCAGACGGGTAGTGGCCAGCGGCGTCAGCAGTCGTTCTGCGCCCCATTTCGGGTCGAACCCCGCGAGATTCATCGCGGCACCGGCCACACAGGCCAGGATGAGCGGGTTCTTCACCATCGGAATCAGCAATGAACCTGCCTTCCTGCCGTTGTCGGCCGACAACGCGTGATCTGGCAGAACAAGGCCGTCTTCAACGAGAAGAGGCGACCCCTGATCGAGCTGATCAAGCGCGCAGTCGGCTTTATCAAGTGATAGCAGTCGTGAGGGGCTACCAGCCGAGGGCTGTGTTTAGTGCCCCTGACTCTCAGGCTAGCGGTGGTGTGGCCGTTTTCTTTTTCGGCAGGATGAACGACTTCAGCCCCCAAAGCAAAATTATGGCCGTGAAGGCAAGAACTGTAGCGCTGATCGGGCGGTCGATGAAGGTTGCGAGATCGCCTCGACTTAGCAGCATGGCTCGACGGAAATGCTCTTCCATCATCGGGCCGAGCACGAATCCCAGCAGCATGGGTGCTGCGGGGTACCCAAAGGCACGCAGACCATAACCCAGGCACCCGAAGAGGGCTACCAGCAGTACGTCAAAGGCACTGTTGTTGACGCTGTAGGTGCCAATGCAGATGAACATCAGAACCGCCGGGAAAAGCCATTGATAGGGCACCATGAGCAGCCGGACCCAAAGGCCGATCAGCGGAATGTTGAGGATCAAGAGAAGAATGTTGCCGATCCAGAAGCTCATCACCAGGCCCCAGAACAGGGATGGTTGTTCAGTCATGAGTTGGGGGCCGGGAGCGATGCCGTGGATCATGAGTGCCCCCAGCATTAGTGCCATCGTGGCGCTACCGGGAATGCCGAGCGCAAGCGTGGGAATGAAAGAGGTCTGGTCGGCGGCGTTGTTTGCTGACTCGGGTGCCATGATCCCCTCGATTGCACCTTTGCCGAACCGTTCTGGTTCTTTGGCAGAGCGTCGCTCGATTGCGTAGGCCATGAAAGCCGCGATCGAAGGGCCGGTTCCTGGAAGCGTTCCAAAGAACGAGCCCACGGCCGAACCTCGGATCATCGGGAACCAGGAGCGTCGCACGTCATCGCGCGTTGGCTTCATGGCCGAGAACTTGACCGAATCAGGATCCACGTTCTGAGCATGCACTTTGCCGACACTCGCGATGACCTCGGCGACGCCGAACAGGCCCATGGCAAGTGCTATCAGGTTGATGCCATCGGCGAGATCAAGTATGCCGAAATCGAATCGGCGCGTTCCGGTGTAGATGTCGCTACCGACGATGCCGAACATGACGCCCAGGCAAACCATGATCAGTCCCTTGATGATGGACCCCCCGGAGATGTTGGACGCGGCGACAAGGCCCAGAAGCATCAGAGAGAAGTACTCGGCAGAAGAGAAACGCAGGGCATAGGAGCTGATCGTGCCAGCAAAGGCCATAAGCAGGATGATGCCGACGGACCCGCCGAAAAAGGAGGCGACCGTGGTCATCAGCAAGGCGACCCCACCACGGCCCTGCCTTGTCATGGGATAGCCATCCAAGCTTGTGATCGCGTTCGCGGGTGATCCCGGCACGTTGAGCAGGATCGCGGCGGTGCTGCCACCGTAGGTCGTGCCGTACCAGATGCCGGCGAGCATGATCAGCGCTGCCGTCGCATCCAACTGAAAGGTCAGCGGGAACAGCATTGAAATAGCGGCTAGCACACCGATTCCGGGAATGACCCCCAGCAGAGTACCGAGAAAAACCCCGGCAAAGCACCAAAAGAAGTTGTACCAGGATAGTGCGGTCTGCAGTCCCAGCACGAGGTTGTCGGCAAATGACATCAGAAGGGCCACTCCAGAAGTTTGAAGCCCATGCCCAGTGCGAGGTTGAATATCGCGAAGGCAATTGCGCACAGGATTGTGCTCAGCAGTGTGACGTTGACGATACCTACGGTCTTGTCTGCGAAAGAGGAGATACCCGCTACGGCAAGGACGGCTGGAATCAGGCCCGCAGACTTGACCAGAAGGGAGAATGCGACCACTCCTGCAACGACGAGAGTTACTGTGCGCCACGGGAGTTCAGGCATGTGCCATTCGTCCTCGGATCGGAGCCAGGCCGTCAGGGCCAACAGGCCGCCGAGTGATGCGATGAGGATCCCGAGCCACATCGGAAACATGCCCGGTCCCATTCGCCGCAATGTGCCGATCGGGTAATTTTCTGCCGCGTAATGGGCGACTGCGACACCGAGGACGACGAAGATCGTACCTGCAATGATGTCGGCGAGGTTGCGCCGTGCCATGCTGCTCTCCTTGAACGGTCTTGCCGAGGCCGGCAGTTTAAGCGGCCCCGGCGGCTGGATCAGTTCACCGAAGCACCAGATGCTTCGACGACCTCCGCCCAGAGCTTGACCTGTTCGGCCAGAAAGCTCGCCAGGTCCTCGGCAGAGCCGCCTAGAATGACGCTGCCCTCAGCTTCAAGTACGGCGCGCAGACTGTCGTCGGCCAAGGCGGCGTTGATAGCGGCGTTGAGCGTTTCGACGCGCTCCGCCGGGATTCCTGCCGGGCCAACGATGGCTTTCCAGTCTGCGGTTTCAAACCCATCGAAACCGAAGCTCGCGACGGTGGGAACATCGGGCAACAACGAGCTCCGATCGGGGGATGTCACCGCCAACGCCCGCACGGTGCCAGCGCGAACATGTGGCAATACACTGGGTAGCGAACCGATGTAGATATCGACCACGCCGCCCATGACGTCGGAGATGGCCTGCGCGATCCCGGTGTAGGGGACATGGTCGAGCTTCAGCCCGGCTCGGGTCGCCAGCAATTCCATCGAGAGATGCGATACCGTACCCGTACCCGGCGTGCCATAAAGGACGCTTCCGGGTTTGGCTCGTGCAGCTTCGATAAGATCACCAAGATTGGTGAAGGGTGAGCCAGGGAAGGTGATGATGGCCATGGGTTGGGTCGCGACCGCAGCCAAGGGGGTGAAGTCCTGCACTGGATCGTAGGGAATGTCCGCATAGAGGGAGGGGTTGACAGCGAGATTGGAGGTCTGGCCCATGCCGATGTTCAGCCCGTTCGGAGCGCTGCGCGAAACTTGGGCGAGTCCGATGTTGCCGCCTGCACCGGGCTGGTTTTGAACCACGAAGGTCCAACCCGACTGTTCACGGATCTTCTCGACGACAAGGCGCGCCATGATGTCGGTTCCTCCACCCGGAGGATACGGAACGGTAAAGGTGATGTTGCCGCCGGGAAAGTCTTGTGCCAACCCGGTGTTTGCAAAGACTGCACTGGTGACTAGCAGGGCAGCGCCGGTCATACGACGGATATTGAGTTTCATGATTCAGTCTCCTCTGATTCTTGTTTGATACAACCTGATGCCGGATTGCCAATGATTCAGCCGTCCGTACTGTGGACTTGCGTTCCGGTCGATGTATGGGGCAATAAGGTTTCCCCGGGGGTTAGCTTCAGAATGACCGGAACTGGCGCCGGCCGTGTAACGCGGTGAGTTGTGCTGTTGTTTGTCCTCCCTGACTTACTGTCGTACAGCCTTGAGCCATCCAGCTTCAAGCAATTTCGGGGATCTCGCACCCGAGCCGCCGTAGCTCGGCGTCGACCCAAGTCCGATCATTGGTTCCGGCAGCGATTGCGGCCATCTGTGTGGTCTCCGCGCTTTGCTTGGCGACGGTGCGCGCATAGACCTCCTCGGCGTCGTGGAAGGGCACTGCCAAGACGCCGTCACTGTCTCCGAGGATAAGATCACCGGGTTCGATCACCATGCCATCAATTGCGATGGGGACGTTGATTTCGCCCGGTCCATCCTTGTACGGACCGCGGTGTGTGACGCCTGCAGCGAAGACGGGCAGATTCGCGCTCAGGAAGGCATCGACATCGCGGATTGCGCCATTGAGGACGAAACCTGCAACGCCACGCTTCATTGCGTAGGCGAGCATCAACTCACCCATCAGCGAGTTTGTCAGATCGCCCCCCGCGTCGACGACGATGACATCGCCGGGCGCCGCCATGTCGATCGCCTTGTGTAACATCAGGTTGTCGCCGGGGCGCGATTTCACCGTGATTGCGGGACCCGCCAACGAGCCTTCCCGATGCACCTTCTGTAGGCGCGGTCCAGCTGCACTCATGCGAGACATGCTGTCACTGACGTTGGCGACTGGCAACTTCGCGAAACGCGCGACCAGATCGGCTGAAACGGTGCGCTCACGCCGCAGAATACGAAATCCAATACTCATTTTTCCATGCTCCTGATTATGCTGTATGGGTGAAAATTGGCTGACTTAGTGCCGAGAAGTTGACGATGCGGGCTGGATCCACCTTTCGGCCAGCAAGTATGTCGACGATGCCCTGGGCCGCCTGGATGCCTACCCGTGCGTTAGCGGCAGCAGTCACGCCACCGATGTGCGGCGTCATCACCAGGCGCGGCTCGGACCAGAACGGGTGGTCCGTGGCAGGCGGCTCCTGAGCAAAACTGTCCAGGCCGGCGCCAGCGATGCGACCCTGCGCCAGGGCGGCGGCGAGCGCCGCTTCGTCGATCAGCCCACCGCGTGCGGTGTTAATCAGTATTGCGTTGGGTTTCATCAAAGCGAGCCGCTCTGCGTTGATGATGTTTCGAGTCTGGGAATTGAGGGGGGAATGCAGGCTGATGATGTCGCACCGCGAAACGAGGGCGTCGAGACTCTCGAGCGGTGCCACCTCATTGGCTGAAAAAGCCTCTACAGGGCAGTAGGGATCGTATGCGAAGACCTCCAATCCGAACGCCTTGCAATAGATGGCGGTTTGGCGTGCGATTGCACCAAAGCCAATCAGGCCGATACTCGATCCCGAAAGTTCGCATCCGGCGAAACCAGGCTTCTCCCACCGACCGTCGCGCAGCCCTCGGTCCAACGATACGACCCTTTTGGCTACTGCAAAGAGTAAGGCCATCGCGTGTTCGGCGACCGAAACAGCATTCGCACCAGTGGCTACCAGCACTGGAATCCCTCGCGTACTGGCTTGGGGAATATCGATGTTGTCTACTCCGACGCCGTGTTTCGAGATTACGCGCAGATCGGGTGCAGCCTCGAACACGGCGTTGTCGATGCGCCCCATGCGCGAGATGATTGCGACTGGTTGCAACTTTCTTACTGCATTCACCAAGTCGTCCCCCTGGCTGTACGCGGGGAGATAAGCGGGTATGAGGTTTGCGGCTTCGAGTAATTCGACCGCGGCAGGCGCGAGGTTCGGCCCGGTGATCAGAACGGTACTGGACATCTGTCTCCTCCAAATCCGGAATCGATATTGATTCCTGTGTTTTTCGAAGATTAGCACCAGTTATTCTGAAAAAAATCGGATAAAAATGAACTTCAGTTTCAGGAAAACTTAATAAATGGACACTAGACAACTCAAGTCTCTGTTGGCCATCGCGGAGTACGGTAGTTTCAGCCGTGCGGCTGAGGCAGTACATCTGACTGTTTCAGCGGTCAGCCAGCAGGTGCAGGCACTGGAACAGGAGGTCGGTGCGGAACTGTTCGATCGCAGCAGCCGACCTGCTCGGTTGACGGTGGCCGGCGTGCAGATGATCGAGGCCGCGCAGGAGTTGATCCGCACGGCTGAGAATGCGATCGATGCAATCTCGGGAAAACGAATTGCAGGCACTTTGTCGCTGGGTTCGGTACGCTCCAGCGCGATGTCGCTGTTGCCACGGGCCATAGTCCAGCTGAATGCCGTTCATCCCGAGTTACGTATCAAGTTGCGGGTGTCGATGTCCGAGTTGCTGCTTCAGGATGTGGTCGCAGGTAGATTGGACGCCGCGATGGTGGCCGAGCACGTTAGCTTTCCGCCAGACTTGCGCTGGCGCCCTTTCTTGCGAGAACCGCTTTTTGTTGTCGCGCCTCCCGGGTCTCCCCTTTTGGATGCAGAAGCTCTGCTCACCCGTTTTCCTTACATCAGGTTCCGATCGAACGTTCCCTTGGCGCACATGATCGACCTGGAACTCGCACGCATGAATCTCACGCTGAACGAGGTCGCGGAAATCGATACTATCGCCGCCATTACCGCCTGCGTCGCCAACGGTTTGGGCGTATCAATTGTCCCGCAGGTCGCGATCGACGACTGTTCCGCCCCACTGGTTCGCATCCCATTTGGCTCGCCGCAACTGCATCGCCAGATTGGCCTCGTCGAGCGGTCTAACGGCCCGCGATCATTGCTGATCTCGGAATTGCACGCACTGCTTGTGCGCAACGGTATCTAAGGTTGGAGAGCTCAGAGGGCTGAATTCCCGAACTCACGTTTTGTGATTGGTGATTCTGCGCTTGCTGACGGTAGAGCCTACTCCGCGCGGGGCGCTGTCCGACTTGTCACCGGCGCACCGACGGCCCTGAGCGTCCGTCCACTGACGACTCGAATACGCTTCTATTCATGGCCGCCTCGTGGTTGGCTGAGGGCCCAGGTACGGTCGATCAGGTCCGACGACACGCGGGGCAGCAGGGTGCAGGCGGGCTCTGCTTTCAGGGCAGGATGAAACTGCTCTTCGTCTCCACGCGGGTCGTCGGGTCGTCATTGGCGACGACGTGGAAGGTGATCGGCTGGATTCCTGACAAGGCGCCGTCACCCGGTGCCGAAACCGTGACGAATACCGGGCGGATCTGTCCCGGGTCGACCGAGAAATCCCGATCTCCGACGACCTCGAGACCCGGCATTCCTGCGACTTGCAAGCGGAAGTCGCGGGGGGCCTCCTTGAGGTTGATGAGCTTGACTGTATAGGCGTTCTCGATGGTTCCGTGCGGGGTCTCTCGCAGCAGCGCGCCGCGGTCCCGCATGACCTCGACCAGCAGCAGGGAGCGATCCGAAAGCGCGTAAACACCGAACAGCGAGAAGACGATCACCAGGCTGGCGTAGATCAGCACGCGCGGCTTGCCGGTCAGCCCTTTTGCCGGCCGCTGCCCGGCCAGCTCACGCTCGGAGGCGAAGCGGATCAAGCCGGTGGGGGCCCCGATACGGGTCATGACCTCGTTGCAGGCGTCGATGCACAGACCGCAATTGATGCATTGGTACTGCAAACCGTCGCGGATATCGATACCGGTTGGGCAGACCTGTACGCAGATTCCGCAGTCGATGCAGTCGCCGGTTGCACGCCCGTTGCCACGCGCACCGCGAGGCTCGCCGCGTGCAGGGTCGTAGCTCACGTTGAGGGTGCTAGGGTCGAACATGACGCCCTGGAAACGCGAGTAGGGGCACATGTGCTGGCATACGGCCTCACGGGCCAGGCCCGCCATCACGAAGGTGAACGTGCAGTAGAAGATCAGCCAGAACGCCTCCCATGGGCCGACCTGTACGCTGAGGATGTTCGGTAAAAGTTCGCGGATCGGCGTGAAGTAGCCGACGAAGGTGATCGAAGTCCAGGCCGCGACCAGGAACCAGAGCCCATGCTTGGTGCTCTTGATGAACAGCTTTCGCGCCGAGTGCGGTGCTTGGTCGAGCTTGAGGCGCGCGAGATGGTCGCCTTCCACCTTGGCCTCGATCCAGGTGAAGATCATCGTATAGACCGTCTGCGGACAAGCGAAACCGCAGAACAACCGGCCTGCGACCGCCGTAACCAGGAAAAGGGCGGTTGCCGCGACGATCAGAACGAAGGCGAACAGCAGCGCGTCCTGAGGCCACAGGACGAGACCGAACAGATGGAGCTTGCGGCGGGCGATATCGAAATAAACCGCCTGGCGGGTGAGGCCGTCGCTTTCCCAGGTCAACCAGCAGGTGCCGTAGAAGATTATCTGGGTGAGCCAGACCATTGACCAGCGCAGCGTGTTGAACGTGCCCGACGTCTGCTTGGCGTGGATCTTACCCTTCTTGCGGTACAACTCGAGCGTCGCTTCCCGAACCTTGCTGACTGGCCTGCCCATTTCCCACTTCCTCCTGGCGATGATTCCAGGAGGCCAACGCCCCCTGATGGATGGGAGCGAAGTTAATCAGCACGGCATGATATGAACAGATTCAGAAAAGCGAATATCTTATAGGAACAGATGGCCGGCCCGCTTGCGCTCGCGGTGCGAACTTATAGCTGTTCTTCGATGAGCTGGCCCAGTGTCACGATCGCATCGCGCTGACGCGGTGTGTCGGGGTGGCCAAAGTTGAGCCGTAGGTGGTGGGACAGCTCGCGCGTGGCCGAGAAGATCGGGCCGGGGGCGACGCTGATGCCCTGCGCCAGGGCCCGCTGATGCAGGACCAGGGTATCGACCTGCCGGGGTAGCTCCAACCAGAGGAAATAGCCGCCTTGCGGGCGGGCGAGCCGTGTGCCGGGCGGGAAGTGCTGCTCGATGGCCGACGTAAGGGCAGCTTCTTGCCCGGCGAGTGTTCGCCGCAGTCGCCGAAGGTGGCTCTCGTAGCCGCCCTGTTTCAGATACTCGGCCAGGGCGAT
The DNA here is from genome assembly GCA_030604735.1 of Azoarcus sp. Classification (GTDB taxonomy): domain Bacteria; phylum Pseudomonadota; class Gammaproteobacteria; order Burkholderiales; family Rhodocyclaceae; genus Azoarcus_F. The sequence continues at coordinate 15,208 of JAUVVG010000008.1, read as the reverse complement.
CTGCACTGGAACGGTCGTGGCGAGACTGGTCGACAGCTTCAATCGCCGAATGCGCTCGGCGAAGCGACCGGCCGCAATCCACCCAACCCGATAACCGGGGGCAAGGCACTTCGAGAACGAGGAGACGTGCATGATCATGCCGTGCCTGTCTTCCGCCTTGCTGCAAAGCGGGGCTCGATTGCCGAAGTAGAGCTCCGCATAGACGTCGTCCTCGATGAGCGGGATCTCGCGTCGGGCCAGCAACTCGACCAATGCCTGTCGGCGCTCGTCCGGTACCAGGCTGCCGGTCGGGTTCGCGAAATTGAGCATGAGGAGGCACGCCTTGATCGGGTGGTTCCGCAACGCCGTCTCCAGTTCCGTCAAGCTGACGCCCTCGCGCGGATGCGTCGGGATCTCGATGACCTTCAAGCCGAGCCGCTCGCTCGCCTGCAGACCGGCGTAGAAGGCGGGAGATTCGATCGCGATCAGGTCACCTGGCCGGGTGACGGCTTGAAGACACAGATTGAGTCCTTCCATCGCGCCGGAGGTGATGATGATCTCTTGGGGGGCGACCGAGGCACCGGCTGCGAGATAGCGCAACGCCAGCTGTCGTCGCAGTTCATCGTTGCCCGGTGGCAGATCGCTTAGCGTAGCCAGCGGGTCGAAGCGGCGCGCGGCAGCGGCCAGAAATCGTCCAAGCCGGTCGAGCGGAAAGAGAAAGGGGCTCGGAAAGCTCGAGCCAAGCGGCACGGCCGAGAGATCTCGAACGCTGTCGAGGATCTGGAAGATGAAGTCGCTGACCTGCAACCGGGTCGAGCCGCCCACCGGGCGTGTCATCGCCGGCTCGGGAAGATTGCGCCCGATTCGCGCGCGGACGAAATAGCCAGACTTGGGCCGCGCTTCGATCAGGCCCCGACTTTCCAGCAGGTAGTAGGCTTGCGTGACCGTGATCGGGCTGACGTCGTGGATACGGCACGCTTTGCGCACCGAGGGCAGTCGATCCCCAGGCCGTAACACGCCCTCAGTGATCAACTTTTCGGTCTGATCGGCAAGATCGTGGTATCGGCTCATGGGGACATGTTATCAGCGCCGATTAACGCCCGATTTCACATGGGTCATATTTTCGAAAGACGTAATTGTCGTTGGCGTTCACGATCCGGAGCTGGCGTTCCGGGTACTCCGCCAACAGGTCACACGGTAAGCGGGCGACACGCCTGTCGAAACTCGACGGATGCTCACGTTCTCATTCCACGACGCCCCATTCCGTCTTGGTGGGAGACGCAATCGACCGAACATACTCTATCGGCGACGTCGTGGTGGGCTAGCTTCCACAGGCTTGAATCCGAAACTGTCGTAATGCGTCGGTGGTTTCGGTCAGATCTTCCAGGTCAAACCCACCGCAATGTGTGGAGCTGCGTCATGAGAATGCGAAGAACTCGGCCAATCCTGCCGTTGGGTATTTGGTCGGTGTCGGTCGACAATATGATCTGTATGCTGTCGTAGGGCTTGGGAATGTCATGAGGAGGCAAGGCCGAACACCGGAAGTCGGGCTGATCGTCACATAAGCACGTGACAATGGCGGTAGGGTAGGTGCGCGTTGCCTCGTCGACATACGCGCCGCTGAGCGCCCCGAGAGACTGCGCGATCTCGAGCTGCACGGCGGGGTGGTTGTTGCAAGGCTGGGCCCACGCTCGCGCGGACTCTCTTAGCAAAGCAACGAGAACGCCCGCACAACAAGTTGACGCACCTGACTGTGTGACCTACAATGCGCCCCGCTGTGTTCGCTGTGGCGAATCAATGTGATTTATCTTCTAAGGCGTTGATTTATTGAGTCGTGCGATGGCCTGCAAAGCCGTGTACCCCGGTTCGATTCCGAGTCGCGCCTCCAGGAATACATGCGGGAATAGCTCAGTTGGTAGAGCGCAACCTTGCCAAGGTTGAGGTCGCGAGTTCGAGACTCGTTTCCCGCTCCAATACGATCGAAGGGGAAGATGCGATGCATCTTCCCCTTCGATTTTTTGCGGGCCTGAAGCTGTGAGTGAAGCGCGCGCTTGTCCCTTGCCCCGGGATGCGGTGTTGCCCGACTACGGTGCGGGGGGGCTGTTCGGATTCATCCGTTCGGTCGCCGACTTCCTCGATGGCCAGCGCTGGGGCTTCGCGCCAGTGCCTTCCGAGTCCCCCGCTGGTCGTGTCGATCCAGTGCTCGATCGGAGCGTGGAGCCCGGGCACCCTCCCGATGACGCATCCGATCGGGTGCTGGTGTTTCTGTTGGTGGACGGCCTGGGGGACGGTTTCCTGCAGCACCATGGCGAGGGCAGTCATCTGCTCGCCCGTCGCCGCAGCAGGATGACTTCGGTGTTTCCCTCGACCACCGCCAGCGCGGTCACGGCCACGCTGACCGGTTTGTCACCGGCGGCGCATGGGTTGACCGGCTGGTTCATCAACGATACCCGCTTCGGCGGTGTGTTGGCACCCCTGCCGATGAAGATGCGCGCCGACCATTCGAATGTGCCGGGGTGGCGCGCGACCCGACGCTTGTTCCCGTACCCGACCCTGTTCATGCATCGGCAGCGACCGTCGATGTTGGTGATGCCGGCCGATATCGCGCACTCGCCGTTCTCGCTCAGGCATGGTCGGGGGGCCGGTTTGATGCCCCATACCGGCCTTGCGTCCCTGGCCGACGCGATGGTGTCGGCGGTCGATTATCTTGGAAGGGGCCGATCCGGCGGCTATGTGCACGCCTACTACCCGGAATTCGACGCGCTCAGCCATGCCTTCGGCTGCGGATCGGACGAGGCGCTGGCCGAATTCCGGGCGGTGGATGCGTGCTTTGCGACCTTGCTGGAACGGCTTGCTGGACGCAACTGCGATCTAGTGGTCAGCGCTGACCATGGCTTCATCGATTCTCCGCCCGAATGCTTCGTCCGGCTGGAACGATACCCCGAGGCACTCGACATGATGGTGCGACCGATGTGGGGCGAGCGCCGTGCCGCGTTCTGCGAGATTCGGCCGGGCGCGGAACAGGACTTCGCCGCGTTAGTGCGTTCGGAACTGGCGGGAAAGGCCGCCCTCGCGCCGTCGGCCGATGTGCTTGCCGCCGGCCTGCTTGGTCCGGGGCCTGAGCACGAGCGCTTGCGCGAGCGGATCGGGACGCATCTGCTGTTGATGGAGCACGGCTGGACGATCTGGGATCATCGCGCGGGCGAGTCCGAGCACGAAATGATCGGCGTGCATGGCGGCTTGAGCGCGGACGAAATGTGGGTACCTTTCATCCACGTCCGCTGTGATGCATCGTAGCCGAGCGGCGTTTGACGTCGAGTCGGCCAGGGCCGGAAGGGTGGGGCGGGGCGCCGATCGGGCTACCTGTCCTCCATGCGACGCCAGGCGGAATAGCAGCCGGTCCATTCTCAGCTGGCCCGCGCGCAGCCGGATCGGTCGCGGCTCAATGCAACTCGGTCTCTTCCGGAGGAACCGGCAAGACCAGGATGCCTTCATCGAGTAACTCGCCCAAATCGTCGGCCGAGGCCTTGCCCTTGATGCTGCGCGGGTTGCTTTCGCCATAGTGAATGCGTCGGGCTTCTTCCGGAAAACGTTCGCCTACGTCCTCGGACTGCTTGGCGGCGAGTCTGAGCAACGCCAACGTGGTGGCGATCTGGTCTGGCGAAAGCACGGGGGTGGGTGTCTGCGCGCCTGATGACGCATCGGAGCGGACTTTCAACGGCGTCGTCGACCGTGAATCCCGCTCACCGATGCGCGTGTTGACATAGGGCGCGCTCGGCCGGCGGGTGACTTCGGTCGATCCGCAATTCGGGCAAGCCACCTGGCCGGCGGCATGTTGGGCGTCGAAGGCGTTCGCCGAAGCGAACCAGCCTTCGAACACGTGGTCATTGTCACAGCTGAGATTCAGTACGATCACTTTAGGCGCAAAACGAGAGGGAGCCTGATGGCTACAGGCTTACATACTAACCGACAAGTCATCGTCAACGTTATGGTCCAGCATCAAGGTATTCGCCGCTGAGGCTTGGCAAGCCGACGACATCACCATCATGGCGATCTAACGCTAATATCGTGCGCCGTCGCAAACATCGTGACTCCCTTTCTCCCAGCGGCAGTAACAGCGAGCGCGGGTCAAGGGCAGTCATTCGATTCCCCATTTTTTTCTCCTCCATTCCAGGATATCCAATCCATGCCTACTCTTTTTGACCCCCTAGTCGCCGGCGAACTGAAGCTCGCCAACCGCATCGCCATGGCGCCGCTGACCCGCAACCGCGCTCCGCACGCGGTGCCGGCACCGATGACCGCGACTTACTATGCCCAGCGGGCCAGCGCCGGCCTGCTGATCACCGAGGCGACCGCGATCAGCCATCAGGGGCAGGGCTATTCGAATGTGCCGGGTCTCTATGCCCCTGAGCAGATCGCCGGTTGGCGGCGGGTCACCGACGCCGTGCATGCCGCTGGCGGCACCATCGTGACCCAGCTGTGGCACGTCGGACGGGTCTCGCACACTGCTTTGCAGCCCGGTGGCGCTGCACCGGTCGCACCTTCGGCCATTACGGCCAACACCAAGACTTTTCTGGTCAACCCGGATGGCTCCGGCAGCTTTGTGCCCACCTCCGAGCCCCGCGCGCTCGACATCGCCGAGCTGCCCGGCACTGTCGAGGACTACCGCCGCGCCGCCCGCGCGGCGATCGAGGCCGGTTTCGATGGGGTGGAAGTGCACGCGGCCAACGGCTACCTGATCGACCAATTCTTGCGTTCGGGCAGCAACCATCGCACCGACGCATACGGCGGCGGCATCGAGAACCGTGCCCGTCTGCTGGTGGAGGTCATGGAAGCGGTCACCGCCGAGATCGGTGCTGGCCGGGTGGGCATCCGACTCTCGCCGGTCACCCCGGCCAACGACGCATCCGACCCCGATCCCCAGCCGCTATTCACCCATGTGGTCAAACAACTGGCGCGCTGGCCGCTCGCCTACCTCCACATCATCGAAGGGGCCACCGGCGGGCCGCGCGACTACCAGCAGGGCGACACCCCCTTCGATTACCCTGGATTGCGCGTTGCATATATCAAGGAGGGCGGGCAGGGTGCCTGGATGGTGAACAACGGCTACGACGCCGCGCTGGCCTCAGCCGCGGTGGCCGAAGGGCGTGCCGATATCGTCGCCTTCGGCAAGGCCTTCATCGCGAACCCGGACCTGGTGAGCCGTTTGCGCGACAATGCACCGCTCAATGATTGGGATAACAAGACCTTCTACGGGGGTGACGAGCGCGGCTATCTCGACTACCCGACGCTGGAACCGGCCTGAACGCCGATCCAGCATCCGGCGGCAAAACGAGTCAAGACCTCTCGCTGACGTCCTCGCGCAGGACGACGATCGCGTCGACCTCGACCGCAGCGTTGCCCGGCAGGCCTGCCACACCGATCGCGGTGCGTGCATGCCAGCCGGCGTCGCCGAAGAGTTCGATGAACAAGGCGGTGGCGCCGTTGATCACCGCTGGCGATTGCGCGAAGCCGGGCACACAGTTTACGAATCCGCCCAGGCGCAGCACGTAATCCACCCGATCGAGGTCACCGTCGCAAGCCAGGCGTAAGGCATACAGCAGGTTCAGCGCACACACCTGCGCGGCCGCCTGCGCGGTGACGACATCCACGCCCCCTTCGCCCACCGGCCCATGGCAGGTCACCTCGCCACCCCATTCGTTGATCTGACCCGACAGATAGACGGTGCGGCCCTCGCGGCGCCAGGGCAGAAACTGCCCGCGCGGTGTCCAGGGCTTCGGCAGCGCCAGGCCCATCGCCTCCAGGCGTGCTTCAACGCGTCCCATGCGTGTGCTCCATTCGATGCTCGACAGGCGGGTGACTCATGGCCAAGACGGCTAGCCGTCCTCCTGGGTTGGAACAGGGAAAAGAAACAATCACGGCATCACTCCACTGGCTGTAGATGACAGCGCCAAAGCAATGATCGCGCCAGACGGCCAATGGGCGATCAGATGCCGGGTTTCAAGGCGAATCAAAAAAATGTGTAGTCGAAGCAGGGTGTACTTGCACTGCGGCTGTGCATGATGAGCCGGGGCGATGCGTTGGTTTGGGGTGATTTGTTCGACTGCGCCGCGTTAATGACCGTGTCCGGCTAGCGCCGCGCAGCTGGTTCATGACGACTTCAGGCATGACTCGATTATGCGGTGGGCGACGCCATCAAGGCCGCAAGTGCGGGTGAAAGGACGAAATCGAACTCCGCAGAGAGTTCGGCGACCGGGTCCTCAATGGGCTTGAAATCGGCCAGCAGGAAGGGCCGGAGCGATTCGGGCACCCGCTGGAAGAGCATGTCTCGATCGTTGAGGGGGTCGCCGGCGACGTAGATCTGGGTGATGAAAGGGCGCTGGCCTTCCTGGAACACCGCGGCATGGATGTGTGGCGTGCGGCCGGGGTAGGGTACGGGTCGGATCGTGCGGAAGCGGTAGCGCCCGTCGGCGTCGGTCATGGTGTGGCCGAATCCCTGGAAGTTCGGATCTTCCGCCACGTTCTGACGGTCTCGCGGATGACGATAACGACCGTTGGCGTCGCACTGCCAGATCTCGATCCGCAGGCCGGAAAGCGGACGTCCATCCAGATCGAGCACCCGGCCCGACAGATCGCTGATCTGACCCGCCGCGCGTCCGGTGTGGCCTTCGACCTGGGTGAGGTCGTTGTCGCGGTGCAGCGGCGGGATCACCGGATAAAACGGCCCTGCGGTCTGGGCCGGCGTCAGCACGCGCTGCGCCGCACCGAGCGGCAAACTGATCAGCGCCGCGCTACCGCCCAGGATGATCTGACGTCGGTGTAGTGAATGTTCTGGCATCGTTGGATTCCTCGATCAAGCAGTTCCGGGATACGACCTCGCATCGGGGGGGCGCGTTCCTCTCTCGGCGGCCAGGTGCCTGATCGGGATGCTCGCCGAGTCGGTGGCGAAGTCGGCGGACTTCAGTAACCGCGGGAAGGGTTGACGAGGCCGGTGACTGGCTCGCCGGCTTCCAGGGCGCGCATTTTCGTGACGATTTGCGCGATGGTCTCCTCACGCAGCGTGCGGGCCGACACGTGCGGCGTGATCGTGATGTTCGGCGACTGCCAGAATGGGTGCTGTGGCGGAAGCGGTTCTTCGCGGAACACGTCGAGGGTCGCGCTATGAACCTTGCCCTCGGCGATCGCGCGCAGCAGATCGTCGTCTACGAGATGCTCGCCACGGCCAACGTTGATCACGATCGCGCCGGGCAGCAGCGCCGAGAAGAAGTCGTAATCCATGATGTCGCGGGTCTCGTCGGTCAGCGGAAGCGTGTTGACCACGATACGGGTGCGCGCAAGCATGTCCCGCAGGCCGGCTTTGCCGACGAAAACAGGGAGCGGGTTGCCCGGTCGCGGGGTGCGAACCCATGCTGAGACCGCGTAATCCAGCGCGGCCAGTGCATTTGCCACGCGCGCTCCTATCCTCCCCATGCCGAGTACCCCTATCGGCCATTCTGTGCGCGTGATCGGTCGCTGGATCCGCCAGAGCCCTTGTCGCTGCTGGGCGCGATAAACCGCCATATCGCGGGTCTGTTCCACGACCTGGTGTATGACGAACTCGGCCATCTGCACCGACATGCCCGCGTCCTCCAGGCGGATGATGGGGAGCTCGGCCGGCAGCTTGTCCAAGCCGAGCAAGCCGTCCACGCCGGCGCCAAGATTGAACAGCGCCTTGAGCTTGTGCTCCCGCGCGAACAGGGCAGGGGGCGGGCGCCAGACGATTGCGTAGTCGGCGTCATGCACCTGGCCATCGTCCTTCCAGACGATGACCTCGACTTCGGGGCAGGCCTGCCGGATCGCATCGGTCCAGCGCTCGGGTTTTGGTTCGGCGGCAACAAAAAGCAGCTTCGGCATCGTCTTGGGTATTGCTAAGGATTGTTCAGTCGGCGCTCGCGCGATCGGACGCGTTGCGCGCTTCCAGCAGTTTCACCAGGGTGTGCAGCGTGCGATTCACCGGTGTGGCCACGCCCAGCGCGGCGCCGCGTCGCGCCACGTAGCCGTTGAGGTGATCGATCTCGCTCGCCTTGCCGCGTGCAAGATCCTGCGCGGTCGACGAGATCTGGGTGGGCATCGTGCGCGCGATCGCCTCGACCGCCGCCCATGCATCGCCCGGCACGGTCACACCGTCCTTCTGTGCCACCGCGAGGCATTCCGCCACCACGTCGCGCATCATCGACTCGACGCCTTCCTGTCGCGCCAGCCAGCCGTAGGGTTGTTGCGTGATGGCCGACAGGGCGTTGTAGGCGCAGTTGAGGATGAGCTTGGTCCACAGCGCCCCAGGGACATTGTCCGAGATTTCGACCGGCACACCGGCGCCGCCGAAGAGCGTCACCACCTCGCCGGCTGTTGCGGACGGGGCAATCACCAGTTCGCCACGGCCATGATGGCGGACATGACCGGGGCCGGCCATCCCGGTTGCGACATAGACCACCGCCGGCCCGACCTCGCGACCCATTGCGGCTTGAAGCCGCGCTGCATTGTCTACGCCGTTCTGCATGCTCAGCACGATGGCGTCGGGGGCGAGATGCGGTGCCATCTGTGCCGCGGCCTGTTCGGTATCGGTCGACTTCACGCACACCAGTACCAGGCGTGCATCGCGCACTGCGTCCGCCTCTGTGCTCGCGCCGATCGGCACACGCCCGGTGAAGCTGGCCATTTCGATCAACAAGCCGTCGCGGCGCACCGCTTCGACATGCTGCGCACGCCCGATCAACACCACCTCGTGGCCGGCGCGCGCCAGCATGCCGCCGAAAAAGCAGCCGACCGCGCCGGCGCCCATTACTGCAATCTTCATGTCGAATACTCCTGAGTCAGGGGTTCATGCAGCTCACCCGCTACGTAATACCAGCGCTCGTCCTCGCGCACGAAGCGGCTGGTTTCATGCATGCGGGAGGCGCGGCCGCCGACCTTGTAACGCGCGACGAACTCCACCGTCGCCTCGTGGGCGCTGGTGGTTGAATGGCGCCGGACGTCCAGGCCCAGCCATTTCGTCTTGCCATCGCGATCGAGCTCCAGGCCAACCGGCCGGGTAGACGGGTGCCAGGTCGCGAGCAGGTAGGTCTCGTTGCCGAGTACGTAGGCCGCGTAGCGCGATCGCATCAACGCTTCGGCATCGGCTGCGGCCTCTCCGCCATGGTAGCGGCCGCAACATGCGGCGAGGTCCAGGCCGCTGCCACAGGGGCAAGGCGGAACGACGAGGGAGGCGGTTCGTTTTTTCATGTTGGACGATGCTACCCGATACGGCTTTCAGCATAGCAGGGGATGGCCATGCTATCAGGCGTCGACAGCACGTTTGTCGATTTCCGTTTTCATCCCGTCCGTACGTCCGCAAGCCTTGGTGGCGAGATCTGCCATTCAACCGCGCTGCATCGAAGGCGGTGAAATCCTACAAGGCGTTACCTGTTTTCCGATATTGCTTGCGTATGAGGAGTGGGAAAATGGGCTCGAATGCCGTATCTCGACAGGCAAGTTCAACATGAGGGTCGTGGACGTAATTGTGGAAGGCCCGATGTCCTCCTTAAGGTGCTCACCCATTGACCAAGGGTCACGATGAGTATGGGTAACGAAGTTTCAGACGCCGAGGTTTTACGTGGCAAGGTCGGGGCTCGGTTTGGGCAACGAAACCTTGAGCCTTACGTTACGCGTCCACCGGACCTGACGAGGCTCCTCCACGAGTTGCAGGCACATCAGGTCGAACTCCGCATGCAAAACGAGGAGCTACGCAGGGCCCAGGGTGAGCTGGAAGCCTCGCGGGCTCTGTATTTCGAGCTTTATGATCTGGCTCCCGTCGGTTATTGCACTCTCGGTGAGGGCGGGGTGATTCTGCAGGCCAACCTTGTGGCTACCACCTTGCTTGGTGTCACACGTCAGGCTCTCGTCGGGCAACCGATCAGCCACTTCATTGCTCAAGCGGATTACTGCACCTTTCTCGAATATTGCGGTGAGCTCGTCGCAACCGGTGTCCTGCATACCTGCGATTTGCGCATGGCGAAACGGGATGGGCCCCCGTTCTGGGCGTCCCTGCGATCGGTCTGCACACCCGATGGCGATGGTCGCCCCACATACCGAATCTCGTTCGTGGACATCACGGCAAACAAGCAAATGGAAGAAGCCTTGCGCGAGCAGAAGGACTTCTTTCACCAGATCGCGGAGAACCTTTCCGACTTCATTGCGGTGCTCGACCTGCAAGGACGGCGCATATACAACAGCCCCTCCTACCGGAAGTTTCTAGGCGCGACCGATGGCATGTCGAACTCCGATTCCTTCGCCGAGGTGCATCCGGATGACCGCGAGCGGGTCAGGCGCGTTTTCATGGAAACGGTGCGAACCGGGCAGGGAAACCGGATCGAGTATCGCTTTTTGATGCCCGATGGCAGCGTTCGGGACATGGAGTCGCGTGGCAGCGTAATCAGGGACAAAAACGGACGAGTGACCCGAGTTCTGGTCGTTTCACGAGACATCACCGAACACCGGCAGCTTCAGGAGCAGGTACGGCACATGGCGTTTCACGATCCCTTGACCGAGCTTCCCAATCGGCGTCTGTTTTGTGACCGTCTTAACCTGGCCATGGCGACAAACGCGCGTAGTGGGCGTTATGGCGCCTTGATGTTCCTCGATCTGGACAACTTCAAGCCACTCAATGACGCATTTGGCCACGACGTCGGCGATCAGTTGTTGAACGAGGCGGCCACTCGGCTCAGGCAATGTGTGCGCGAAATCGATACCGTGGCACGTTTTGGAGGAGACGAATTTGTTGTCATGCTCAACACGCTGGAACCGGACGAGACGGAGTCCATGGCAGAGGCGGTGGTCGTTGCCGAAAAGCTACGTGCCGTCCTGTCCGAACCCTATCGCCTGACTGTCAGCGACATGACCCGCGCAGAAACAGCCAACGAGCATCGATGCACGGCAAGCCTTGGCGTGACTCTGTTCAACGGGAATGATGCGAGTCCAAGCGACATTCTGAAACGGGCTGACGCCGCGATGTATCAGGCCAAGCAGGCTGGAGGCAATCAGGTTCGTGTTTTGACAGCCAAGGACGAACTGCGGCAAGTGAACCTCAAGAGCTAAGCCAGCGCGCTTCAGTCCAAGGACGCAGTTTACAGCAGCAGTTGATGGTCGAGGCCACCGGCCAGACGACTGAGCTTAGTGGGAAAATGCGGGCCAGCGCGGTCGCTCCCCTTGCTCAGCCGAGTTTGTGCTGGATCACGTACCGCGTAATCTCGGCATTGGAGCGGACATCGAGTTTTTCCAGGATGCGCGCACGATAAGTGCTGATCGTCTTGACGCTCAGGTGGAGCTGCTCACCGATTTTGGTCAGTGACAAGCCCTGGCTCAGTAACAGCAGCACGGCCATTTCGCGCTTTGACAGTGCCTCGTGCGGCAGGTGCACGCCGCTTGGCAAACTGCCTGCGAGCAGGCGATCGGCCAGCGCGGGGCTCACGTAGCGGTTGCCCTCGGCAACGGTCCGGATCGCCGTCAGTATCTGGCTCGGCGGGCTATCCTTGTTCAGGTAGCCCGATGCGCGGGAATTGAGCGCCGACATCGCGAAAGCGTCTTCGGCGTGCATGCTGAAGATCAGAACCGGTAACTGCGGTCGCATTTCCTTGATTCGTTTGAGCACCTCGAGCCCGTTCAGATCGGGCAGCGTGATGTCGAGCAATACCACATCCCAAGAACCCGATGCCACCAACTCGAGTGCCGCGGTGCCTCTCGCCGCCTCGCCGGCTACGTCAAACTCTCCTGCGGTCTCGAGAAACTGACGCAGACCGCTGCGCACCACTGCGTGGTCATCTACGATCAGGATTCTATGCATGTTGGGTCGTCCCCCTGAATATCCGGAGCATCTCCCCCATCCATCGGAATGCGCAGCGTAAGCTGAGTGCCATTCCGGCCGGCGCCCGTCAGGGTCAGCTTTCCTCCAAGGTGTTGAGCACGTTCCAGCATCCCGATGACACCGAAGGAGTCGCGACGGTGAAGGTGGTCCTCCGGCAGGCCGATGCCGTTGTCACGCATTCTGAGAATCACGTCGTCCTTGTGTTTGATCAGTGTGATTTTCACCCTGGTCGCGCCCGAATGTTTTGCAACGTTTGTCAGGCTTTCCTGCACGATGCGAAACACGCCGATGCTGCTGCCGGTCGACAGCCGGACATCCTCGGGAATCTTCGTTTCAACGGCAATGCCGGTCATACTTGAAAACCGATCTGCATACCATCTGATCGTGGCCGCCAATCCAAGGGAGTCAAGCATGGCCGGTCGCAGGTCGGTTGAGATACGCTTGATCGTCTGCAATGCGGAATTGACCTGTTCAACCATGCCTTCAAGTTTGGCAAACAATGGGCTGTTGGGAGGCAGCGCATCGACCGTGGTGTGTAGAGTGAGTTTGAGTATGGTCAGTGTGCCGCCCAGTTCATCGTGGATCTCGCGGGCAATTTTGGCACTCTGTTCTTCGCGCACCGACTGCAGGTGTGCTGCCAGGCGCTTGAGTCGTCTGGCGGTTTCGCGCTGCTCGGTCGCCAGCAGTTTGCTTTCGGTGATGTCATCATGGACCACGACGAGGCGCGCGGGTCCTTCATCGGCGAACCGCGATACGGTCATGGAATACCAGCGCAGCTTGGTGGGGGCACTGCATTCGTACTGCTGTGTGAATTCGGTTCGCTTGCCCGCCAGAATTTCGCGGATGGCAAGCGCCGTCGCCGTCGCCGACGCGGTTTCATGCGCCGCGACAGCCGCGGCGTCGCACACCGCCAGATAGTCCGCTCCTTCGCACAGGCGGTCGGGGTCACCTTCATTGGCAGTGGCGAAATTCCTCCAGGCCTTGTTGACTGCGACGATCCGACCTTCGTCGTCGAGCACGCACAAATTGGACGGCAGGGCGTCGATGGTCGCGCGAAAGAACCGCTCGGACTCGACCAAGGCCAGCGCGCGCGCCTCGGCCTCGGCCGTGCGCTCGGCTACCTGGTCCTCGAGCCAATCATTGAGGTGTCGCAAGGTCGCCTCGGCTTTCTTGCGGGTGGTGATGTCACGCGAGAATCCCACGGTGCCGAGCAGTCCGCCACGATCGTCCAGAACCGGAGCCTTGAAGACCTCATACCATCGGGATTCACCTTCACGTGGAATTTCTTCCTCCAGGGTCAACTGCTTGCGTGATGCGAGAACTTCCTGATCGGTCGCAAGATAGTAGGCAGCGGTTTCAGCCGGCAACAGATCGAAGTCGGTCTTGCCGACCAGGCTCTCGGGACTTTCGGCACCGAATGTTCTGGCAAAGGTGTCATTAACCGCCAGAAGTCGGCTTTCCGTATCCTTCAACCACACCAGGAACGGAAAGTTGTCGATCAGTGCCCGCTGATAGCGATCCTTCTGCAACAACGCGACTTCCGCAAGTTTGCGTGCGGTGATGTCTTCCAGCGCGAACTGCAGAACCTCCGCTTCGCCCGCGGTGGCGTATTTTCCGGTCACGCGTGCCCACAGCACATCGCCGTCAGCTCTGCGTAATTGCAGTTCGCATCCACGCTTGTCCGGGCCTGAAACATCAAATTCGAGGTAATGGCGCCAGGTTTCAATCGAATCGGGCGTCACAAAGTCGGCAAAAGCATGTCCGCGCAGGCAGCTACGACGCCCAGCTCCCAGCATCATTGCCGCCGGAGCGTTGAATGTCATGATTCTGCCCACCTGATCGAGCCTGATATAGGCGAGCGGGGAGAGATCGAATAGCCGCACGTAGCGACTACGGCCCCGAAAATTCGCAGGGGGCTCTGCATCCGGGGCGACCCGGGGAATGAGCGGATCCTGATGAGTAGCCTTTCTGGTCATGATGCACCTCCCTCGGCCAGCTTCGCATGCCTCCACGCCGGAATCCTGAGGTCGACTTTCACAGCGGCAACCGCCTTGTTCCGAGCTTACTGCACTATTCTAGTCATCCGCGAGCGGTATGCAGTAGGCCGACCCGAAAGAAAGGAGTCCCTCTGCTCCAGCGGCCTTGCAAGCGCGTAATGAATGTAAGCATGGACATGGAAGTTGTGGGAATTTTCCTATGATGATCGACTGGTTTTCCTATCCATTCAGCGCGTTCGGCTGACAGACGGGCTGCTGCCGGAACAGCAAAATCTTCTGCTGAGAGACGCTTGACCGGATTTGAGTTCACCCGTTGAACGAAACCTTCTGTCGATTCGTCTTCAGACGCATCCGTGCATGGAGCGGTCGGGCGTCGGACGAGATGTCCTCTGGAATACCCTGGATGATTCGCGTGCTGCGCGTCCTCACAGTTTTCTAACCACGATAAGGAAATCCTGCCATGTTTGTCATCGTCCCGGTAAAAGAAAAGCTGTCGGCTCTGGCCGGCGCAAATGGTGATGCCTTCAGATTGATCGCCGATACTGCTCTGAACACCTGCGAGCAGTTGCTCGCCTTGAACATGCGTCTGGTGCGTTCTGTCAGCGCAGCCTCGTCCGAAGTGCCACTTCATGGCAAGTTCGAGGAGCAGATCGGGGCACAGTTCAAGGTCCCTGCGCAGATGCTCGCGCTCGCCAGCGATTACATGCGCGACATGACCGACATCTGCGTTCAGTCTCAGTCCGAACTGACTCGCGTCAACGTCGAACGGATCAAAGATCTCACCCGTTCGGCGAATGCGCTGATGGAGGGCGTCGCCGAGTCCGGCCCTGCTGGATCGGGTGATCTGCTCGAGTACTTCAGGTCGGCGTTGAACGGGTCCGCCGAGGCGTTCGGAAACATGATCAGGGCGGCCAATGAGGTTGCCGAAAGCAACCTGATCGCTTTGAGGGCACACGTCCCGGGCGTCTCACCCATAGGCGTCTCGCCGTCAAAAACGTCCAGAAAAGCAGCATGAAGCATAAGCTGTGATCCGATCGACAATGACCCGGTTTATCCCGTTGTCGGCGTGAGCCGGGTTATGTCGATTCGTCTAGGGACGCTGCATGTCCGGCGATCATCTCCTTGGCGTCGCCCGGGTCGTGGGAGCGTTTTTGCTGTGCTGTGTCATGCACTGCCGTAAAATCACGCTTCGCCGAACAGGTCGGTTCAAGGGGCTTTACTTGGCTGCCGGATCGTGTCCCGGGGCGTGGTGTAAGAAGCTGACGCTGCGGTAGGTCATCGTCTCCGGTTTGGCAGGAGAGCGGGTCAAGCTGCCACGGCGGACAAGCTGACGTTTGGATTGTCGCCGACTTCGGCG
>JAUVVG010000061.1 GCA_030604735.1 Azoarcus sp. | reverse complement strand
CCGAGGGCCTAGAACAGTGAATTTGAACGCAACCCTGATAGCCCAGATCGTTGTGTTCTTCATTCTCGGCTGGTTCACGATGAAATTCGTGTGGCCGCCGATCATGAAGGCACTCGATGAGCGTGCGAGCAAGATCGCCGACGGGCTGGCAGCTGCGGACAAAGCCAAGGCCGATCTCGCACTTGCCGAGAAGAAGGTCGTCGAGGAATTGCGCAAGGCTCGCGAATCTGCGGGTGATGTGCGCGGCAATGCCGAAAAGCAGGCTGCCAAGATTCTGGAAGACGCCCGTGCCGAAGCCAACCGCATTATCGCCCACGCCCGTGAAGCGGCCGAGGGCGAGGCTGCCACCGCTGCACAGCGAGCCAAGGAAGATCTCCGGGATCAGGTCGCTCACCTGGCCGTCGTCGGTGCGGAGCAGATTCTGCGCCGCGAGATCGACGCCAAGGTTCATGGCGATCTGCTAGCCAACCTGAAACAGGAACTGCAATAAGTCATGGCCGAGAACGTCACCATCGCGCGCCCCTATGCCGATGCCGCCTTCGAGCTGGCTAAAGGGGCCGGTGCGCTGGGGCCTTGGTCGGAAGCACTCGAGAAACTGGCCGCGATCGTCAGCGATCCGGCCATGAAGGACTGCATCAGCGATCCCAAGTTGTCCGAAGATCAGGTCCATGGCCTGATCGTCGAGATCGCAGGGGAAACCCTGAATCAGGATCAACAGAACTTCGTTCGCCTCCTCGTCGAGAACGAACGTCTCAAGGTGCTTCCCGAGATCCGCAACCTGTTCGTCACTCTCAAGAACGAACACGAAGGCGTCAAGGAGGCGGACATCGCCTCCGCATTTCCGATCGACGATGCAACCCTGGCAAGCCTGAAGGCCGACCTCGAAGCCCGCTTCAAGGCCAGTCTGAACATACAGGTACGCCTGGATCCCGAGCTTATCGGCGGGGTCAGGATTGCAGTCGGCGACGAAGTGATCGACGCCTCGGTACGCGGCAAGCTCGCGAACATGGCCGCTGCGCTTAAGAACTAGGAGCATACATACATGCAACTCAACCCCTCTGAAATCAGTGATCTGATTAAGAGCCGGATCCAGAACCTGCAGCTCGCCGCCGCGTCCCGCAACGAAGGTACGGTGGTGTCGGTTACTGACGGCATTTGTCGCGTCCATGGCCTCGCAGACGTCATGCAGGGCGAAATGCTGGAGTTTCCCGGCGATACCTTCGGTCTCGCGCTGAACCTCGAGCGTGACTCGGTCGGTGTGGTCGTGCTCGGTGATTACGAGCACATCACCGAAGGTGCGACGGTCAAGGCCACCGGCCGGATTCTCGAAGTCCCGGTCGGTCCGGAACTGCTCGGTCGTGTCGTCGACGCGCTGGGCCAGCCGATCGACGGCAAGGGTCCGATCAACGCCAAGATGACCGACAAGATCGAAAAGGTCGCGCCGGGCGTGATCGCACGTCAGTCGGTCTCCGAGCCGGTTCAAACCGGTTTGAAGTCAGTCGATGCGATGGTGCCTATCGGTCGTGGTCAGCGCGAGCTGATCATTGGCGACCGTCAGACCGGTAAAACGGCTGTCGCGGTTGATGCGATCATCAACCAGAAAGGCCAGAACATGTTCTGCGTCTACGTTGCGATCGGTCAGAAGGCCTCGACCATCAACAACGTGTATCGCAAGCTCGAAGAGCATGGCGCACTCGAGTACACCATTGTCGTTGCCGCTTCTGCATCCGAGTCTGCAGCGATGCAGTACCTGGCGGCTTACGCCGGTTGCACGATGGGTGAATACTTCCGCGATCGTGGTCAGGACGCATTGATCGTCTATGACGATTTGACCAAGCAAGCCTGGGCGTATCGTCAGATTTCGCTGTTGCTGCGTCGTCCGCCGGGTCGTGAGGCCTATCCGGGTGATGTCTTCTACCTGCATTCCCGTCTCCTCGAGCGCGCTGCGCGTGTCAATCCCGACTATGTCGAGAAATTCACCAACGGCGAAGTCAAGGGCAAGACCGGTTCGCTGACTGCATTGCCGGTCATCGAAACCCAGGCCGGTGACGTGTCCGCTTTCGTTCCGACCAACGTGATCTCGATTACCGACGGTCAGATCTTCCTCGAGACCGATCTGTTCAACGCCGGTATCCGCCCTGCGATCAACGCCGGTATCTCGGTGTCGCGTGTCGGTGGTGCAGCCCAGACCAAGGTCATCAAGAAGCTCTCCGGTGGTATTCGTACCGACCTCGCGCAGTATCGAGAACTCGCTGCGTTCGCGCAGTTCGCCTCCGATCTGGATGCCGCTACCCGCAAGCAGCTCGAGCGTGGTCGCCGCGTGACCGAACTGATGAAGCAGGCGCAGTATTCGCCGATGTCGATCGCAGAAATGGCGGTTGTGCTGTACGCGGTGAATAACGGCTACTTCGATGACATTGAAGTGTCCCGACTGCTGTCGTTCGAGCACGCACTGATCCAGCACGTCAAGGGCAAGCACGAGTCGTTGGTCGCGAAGATCCTCGACAAGCGCGAACTCGACGCAGACGCCGAGAAAGAGTTGGCCGGCGCCATCACCGAGTTCAAGAAGAGCTGGTCCTGAGCCCGCTGACGGAGACGGAATATGGCAAGCGGTAAGGAAATCCGAACCAAGATCAAGAGCGTGCAAAACACGCGCAAGATCACCAAGGCCATGGAAATGGTGGCCGCATCCAAGATGCGCAAGGCGCAGGAAAGGATGCGGTCTGCCCGTCCCTATGCCGAGAAGATCCGCCGACTCGCCGCGAATCTGTCCCGCGCGAATGTGACCGACTACAAGCACCCGTTTTTGGTGCACAAGTCCGAAGTGAAGCGTGTCGGACTGATTCTCGTCACGACCGACAAGGGGCTTTGCGGCGGTCTCAACACCAATATTCAGCGAGTCGCACTCAACGCAATGCGCGAGTGGGATCAGGGTGGGGCGTCAGAGATCCGGGCATGCTGCATCGGCAACAAGGGTCTGGGCTTCATGCAGCGCATGGGTGCCAAGGTTGTCTCGCAGGTCGTGCAGCTCGGCGATACGCCGCATCTCGAAAAGATGATCGGCCCAGTCAAGGTCATGCTGGATGCTTTTCAGAATGACGAGATCGACGCCGTCTATATCGCCTTCACCCGCTTCATCAACACGATGAAGCAGGAGCCGGTGCTGGAGCAGTTGCTGCCGCTGACCGGTGAGCAGCTCGGTACGCCCGACAGCTCGTGGGACTACCTGTACGAGCCGGATCCGCAGGTCGTGATCGATGAAATGCTGGTTCGTTACGTCGAGGCTCTGGTGTATCAAGCGGTCGCCGAAAACATGGCATCGGAACAGAGTGCGCGGATGGTGGCGATGAAGGCCGCATCGGACAACGCGAAGAACGTGATCGGCGAGTTGCAGCTGGTCTATAACAAGACCCGTCAAGCTGCGATTACCAAGGAACTGTCCGAGATTGTCGGCGGCGCCGCGGCGGTCTAACGATTTTTGATTTAAGGAAACGACGATGAGTACTGGTACGATCGTTCAGTGTATCGGCGCGGTGGTGGATATTCAGTTCCCGCGCGACGCGATGCCTAAAGTGTTTTACGCGTTGAAGCTCGAAGATACGAGCAGCCCGTTTGCCGAGCCTGGTCTGACCTTCGAGGTGCAGCAGCAGATCGGTGACGGCGTGGTCCGTACGATTGCGATGGGTTCGACCGATGGTTTGCGGCGCGGTATGAAAGTGTCCGACACCGGTGCGCCGATTTCGGTCCCGGTCGGTCATGGCACGCTGGGCCGCATCATGGATGTGCTGGGTCGTCCGATCGACGAAGCCGGTCCGATCGACTCGGAAGAGCGGCGTGCGATTCACGCCAAGGCGCCGAAGTTCGATGAGTTGTCACCGTCGGTCGAGTTGCTCGAAACCGGGATCAAGGTGATCGATCTGATCTGCCCGTTCGCCAAAGGCGGTAAGGTCGGTCTGTTCGGGGGCGCGGGTGTTGGCAAGACCGTCAATATGATGGAACTGATCAACAACATCGCCAAGCAGCACTCGGGTCTGTCGGTGTTCGCCGGGGTGGGTGAGCGTACTCGTGAGGGTAATGACTTCTACCACGAGATGAAGGACTCCAACGTGCTGGACAAGGTCGCGATGGTGTTCGGTCAGATGAACGAGCCGCCGGGTAACCGTTTGCGTGTCGCGCTGACCGGCCTGACCATGGCCGAACGCTTCCGTGACGACGGCCGCGACATCCTGTTCTTCGTGGATAACATCTATCGCTACACCCTGGCGGGTACCGAAGTGTCCGCGCTGCTCGGCCGTATGCCGTCTGCAGTGGGTTATCAGCCGACGCTGGCCGACGAAATGGGTCGCCTGCAAGAGCGGATCACCTCGACCAAGGTCGGCTCGATCACGTCCATCCAGGCCGTTTATGTGCCGGCGGATGACTTGACTGACCCGTCTCCGGCGACGACCTTCCTCCACCTCGACTCCACCGTCGTGCTGTCGCGTGACATCGCCGCGCTGGGTATCTACCCCGCGGTCGATCCGCTCGATTCCACCAGCCGCCAGCTCGATCCGCTGGTCGTCGGTGAAGAGCACTACAACGTGGCGCGTTCGGTTCAGCAGACGCTGCAAAAGTACAAGGAACTACGCGACATCATCGCGATTCTGGGTATGGACGAATTGTCGCCAGATGACAAGCTGGCCGTTGGCCGCGCGCGCAAGATCCAGCGTTTCCTGTCACAGCCGTTCCACGTGGCGGAAGTGTTCACCGGTTCCCCGGGTAAGTACGTTACGCTGAAGGACACCATCGCTGGCTTCAAGGCGATTGTTAACGGCGAACTGGATCATCTGCCGGAACAGGCGTTCTACATGGTCGGCAATATCGACGAGGCCATCGAGAAGGCGAAGAAGCTTTAATTGCGGCAGCCGGGCGGCGCACGTGATGTGTCGCCCGGACCACTGAAGGACAACACAATGGCAATGACGGTTCATGTTGATGTCGTCAGCGCGGAAGAAGAGATTTTTTCCGGACTGGCGGAGTTCGTGGCCTTGCCGGGAGAATCTGGTGAGTTGGGTATTCTCCCCGGTCACATGCCGCTGATGACACGAATCAAGCCGGGTGCGGTGCGGGTCAAGGTGCAGAATCAAGCGGAAGAAGAGTTGATCTTCGTCGCAGGTGGCATTCTTGAGGTCCAACCCGGTTTGGTGACGGTGCTGGCTGACACCGCGATTCGCGGGTCGGATCTCGACGAGGCGAAGGCAATGGAGGCCAAGAAACTGGCTGAAGAGGCTCTGGCCAACAAGAGCTCCCAGATCGATTACGCAAAAGCACAGGCGGAACTCGCCGAAGCGATCGCGCAGATCTCTGCGATTCAGCGACTGCGCAAGCGCGGTCACTGAGCAAAGTTCTCGTTGTATCTCTGGAGAAAGCACCCGTTTCGGCGAGTGCTTTTTTTTCGCCTCGTTGAATCAGCTTCGATTGGAGGCAGACGGCGCCCTCGTCTGGTCGGCGAGAGGCACCGACTTGCCGAGACGCAGAACACGCTTCTCCAGACGTGCCAGATCGTCGCGTAAGCTGCGGATCTCCCCCTCGAAACTTCGCGTCAGCCCCTGGGTCACCAGGATTGCCTGTTCCTCAGCGAAATACTCGGACAGATTGGCCCCGAAAGCCGCAATCGCCCTGTCGTGATTCCGTTTCAGGGCGCGTGCGGTGTCGGCGATCCGGTGCGCAGGGATGTCGCCTATCACGCGTGCCAGGTCATCCTCGGCGTCCCACTCCAGATTCCGGAAAACGAAGCCGATCGCATCGGCCAGTTCGGCATTGCCTTGTACGCTGACCGCGTTCATCAACGTGGCGCTACCGCCGATCAATGCGGCTGGAAGCTGACCCAGCGGGAGGCTGACGGTGACATCGGTCACCGTGCCCCTATCTCCTGCTGCGGCTGGGGCCGACAGCAGGCCGCTCGCATCGATTTCGAAGTCGAAGCGCAAAGGGTCGAGTTGCAGCCGCAGCACCGACCCGGAGTAAGGCAGCAGGCGCTCCCGCGCCCAAGGCGCCCTGGCGAGCAAGTGATTGACTACCTTGGCCAGGCCAGTGGCGCTCGGGTTCATTGGGAATAAATGGCGGGATCCGGTGTGCGGGTCAGGCGATCTGCTGGATGCCGGCGATGACCCAACCCCTGTTGTCTGTTTTCGACTTGGTCAGGTGCCAGACTTCGTCGAATTCAACCGGTGCGGCGTCCTGCTGTTCGCGGATCAGGCCGCTGAAACGGACGCTGACGATGTAGCGGCTGTCCTCTTCGACGACCTCGATCACTTCCGAATTGAGGTCCACGACATCGGTACGCTGGCCGGGGGTATGGTGCTCAGTGATCTGCAGCCGGATCTCGGCGAACATCTCCGGGGTCGTGAACTCCCGGATATCGTCCAGGTTGGCTTCGTCGTGGGCCGCTTGAAGGCGGATGAAATTGAGCTTGGCCTGACGGGCGAAGCCTTCGGCGTCGAAGTCGGGGTGAGCGCGATGGACCGCCGCGGACGGTGCTTCGCTGGAGCTGGCAAGCTGCGACTGCGTATCAAAAGCGTGCGCCGTCGGGCCTGAAGCGGCTGCGCCGCTGTTTCCGGCGGCGGCGAACTGCATGCGGTTTGCACCTTGTGCGGCCTGGGCGCGACGCGAGAGCATGCGGAACACCATGACTGCACCGAAGATCAGCAAGGCGATAAGGAGCAGCGAGCCGAGTTCTTCACCCAGGCCCAGATGCGAGAACAGGGCGGCCAGACCCAGACCGGCAGCGAGACCGGCGACTGGTCCCAGCCAGGAGCGGTTACCCGCCTGGCCTGCGGCAGGCTGTTGAGCAGGACGGGTCGGCGAAGCAGCGGGCTGTCGCGGGGGTTGGGTCGGGGTCGCTTGGCGCTGCATGCCGAAACTGCCACCGCCGCCGAGGCGGCGCGCTTCGGCGTCCGGGATGACCACGCCGAGCGTGAAGATGGCGACGACCAGGCTGAGTAGAAGGTGCTTCATTGTTGTTGAATCTCCTCGAGTTATCCGTCACTGGCTGGAAACCGTGACCATGATGCTTTGGTTCAGAACTTGTAGCCGCGATGCAGGCAGACCACGCCGCCCGTCATGTTGAAGTAATCGACCCGTTTCAGGCCGACTTGTTCCATCATCGCCTTGAGTTCGTCCTGGGAGGGATGCATGCGGATTGATTCGGCGAGGTAGCGGTAGCTGTCCGCGTCGTTTGCGACCTTCTCTCCAAGCCAGGGCAGAATCTTGAAAGAGTAGAAGTCATAGGCTGGCGACAGGGGTTTCCATACCTTGGAAAACTCCAGGATCAGCAAGCGTCCCCCGGGTCTGAGGACCCGCATCATCTCGGCGATGGCCCGATCCTTGTGGGTCATGTTGCGTAAACCGAAGGCAACCGTGACGCAGTCGAACCAGTTGTCCGGAAACGGCAGCTTCTCGGCATCGCACTGCGTGACCGGTGAAATGAAGCCGTGGTCGACCATGCGGTCGCGCCCTCGCGACAGCATCGCGTGGTTGATGTCGGTCAGCCACACCTGGCCCTCGGCGCCGACCCGCTTCGCGAACGCGAGCGAGAGGTCCGCGGTACCGCCGGCGACGTCGAGTACGCGATCGCCCTTGCCGACACCCGAGAGCTGGATCGTGAAGGCCTTCCAGAGCCGGTGCAGGCCCATGGACATCAGGTCGTTCATGATGTCGTAGCGCTGGGCGACCGACGAGAAGACCTCAGCGACCTTCTTGTGTTTCTCGTGCTCCGGAACGGACTGGAAGCCGAAGTGGGTCTTTTTGTGTGTATCGTTGTCGTTCATGCTCAGTGCTTTCCGCAGCCCCCGCCCTTGGGCGCCGGGGGCGGCACCAGGGCCGGATCGCGGGAACCGCCTTGTTCTTCGAGCTTGCGCAGGTAGTCCTGCCACAGCGTCTCCTGCTCCTTTCCGAGCATGTAGAGGTAGTCCCAAGAGTAGAGGCCGCTGTCGTGACCGTCCGAGAACACCGGACGAATCGCGTAATTGCCGACGGGATCGAGCTCTGCGATCAGGATGTCACGTTTTCCGAGTTGCAATACTTCCTGGCCCGGTCCATGCCCGCGGACCTCGGCCGACGGCGAGTAGACACGCAAGTACTCGAACGGTAGTGAAAAGGTGTTGCCGTCGTCGAAACTGATCTCCAGCAGCCGAGACTTCCGGTGCAGCGTGATGCCGGTCGGTTGCGGCGTGTTCTGGTCTAATCCTGCCATGATGTCGGGGACACTCGCGGGTAAACGTCAGCCGCAATCATACCCGAATCATTCACGCTCGTTGGTACGGGGCCGCCGCTGCGGCGACCAGCGGCCAATCGCAGCAGCATGGCTTGGAACGGCAGTTCGATGCGTTCGTATCGGGGGTGGGCGAGCGTCGTCGCAAGCTGTTCGGGTTTCCTCGGGTCGGTCCGGAGTTTTCATTACCTTGCCGCTTGGATGACCTGTCATAAAACAGTCAAATAACTGCAATACACTTTCGTCTCTGACATGGAGAGGTTTAATGCCTGCGAACATTCTGCTTGTTGAAGACGAGCCCGCGATCCAGGAGCTGATCGCAGTCAATCTGACCCGTGCCGGCCATCACGTGTTGCGGGTATCGGATGCGGAAACCGCCCAGCGTGTCGTCAAGGACGCCCTTCCGGACTTGATTCTGCTCGACTGGATGTTGCCGGGCATGTCAGGGGTCGAGTTTGCCCGCAAGTTGCGTGGCGACGACCGTACCCGTGCCATCCCGATCATCATGCTGACCGCGCGCGGTGAGGAGCAGGACAAGGTGACCGGGCTCGAGACCGGTGCCGACGACTATGTCACCAAGCCGTTCAGCCCGCGTGAGCTGGTTGCCAGAATCAAGGCCGTCTTGCGTCGGCGTTCGCCGCAGGTGACCGAGGATCCGGTCGAGTCGGGCGGCCTCAAGCTGGATCCGACCACGCATCGTGTCAGCGCCGAGGGTCTGGTCCTGGCGCTCGGGCCGACCGAGTTTCGCCTGCTGCATTTCCTGATGACCCATCCCGAGCGGGTCCACTCCCGCACCCAGTTGCTGGACCAGGTCTGGGGGGACCATGTCTTCGTCGAGGAGCGCACCGTCGATGTCCATATCCGGCGTCTGCGTTCGGCCCTGGAGGCGTCCGGGCATGACCGGATGATCCAGACCGTGCGCGGCAGTGGATACCGTTTCTCGCTCCAGGTCGATGCCGCGAACTGAGTCGGCAGTCCGTGCATTATCCTGGGAGCAGCAGGTGGCCGCTCGCCGCCTTGCCGGACAGCGCGCCAGACTCACACGCGGGCACACTCAACGGCAGTTTCCAGGATAATCGGGCCACTTTCGACCGCAACAGGGTGTTGAGCCAAATTGTCGTCAATTAGCGTGAAGCGCGCGGTGTGGGTCGGGACCGGACGTCAGATCGGGGTGGCGGCGGTTGTGGCGATCTTGGTCGGGCTGACGTTCGGCGCGCTGACTGGCGTTAGCCTGTTCGCCATTGCGCTGCTCGGTCTGATCATCCACCACGTACGTCATCTCGACCGGCTGGACCGCTGGGTCGAAGCCGGTCAGCTGGTCACCATTCCCGGTGGGTCCGGGGTGTGGATGCCGGTGATGTCGGGGCTGGACAAGCGGGTGCGTGGCTTCCGCGATCGCCAGGATTCGCTGATCGCGTCGCTTGAACGTTTCCGCACCGCCAGTCAGGCCATGCCGGACGGTGTGATCTACCTGTCCGGACAGGACACGATCGAATGGATCAACCAGCGGGCCGAGCAGCATTTCGGGCTGAGTCAGGTGCGTGACCACGGCTGCCTGCTGGCCGGTTTGGTCAGGCAGCCCGATCTGTTGCGCTACCTGAACGAAGATCGCCAGGAGGAACCATTGGTGATCAGTTCCCCGAGACGCCCCGGTACGCGGCTGCTGATACAGCTGGTGCCGTTCGGAAGCGACCAGCGCATGCTGGTCTCGCGCGACATCACCCAGATCGAGAAGCTCGAGACGATGCGCCGCGACTTCATCGCGAACGTCTCGCATGAACTCAGGACCCCACTGACCGTGGTGGGCGGCTTCGTCGAGACCGTCATGGACGGGCTGGATGACCTCGACCGCGAGGATATCGTCCGATTTCTCAAGATGGCGCTCGATCAGTCGACCCGGATGCAGCGATTGATAGAGGATTTGCTCGCATTGTCGGCGCTGGAGACCGGCGCGCCTTCACCAAGCGAGGAATGGGTCGAGGTGCTGGACCTGGTGCGTACGGTTCACAGGGAAACCGAAGTGTTGTCGGCGGGACGTCATCGGATCGAACTCGATATCGACGAGCGTCACGAAGACGATGTCCTGCTCGGCAGCCAGAAGGAATTGCATTCGGCGTTCGCCAATCTGGCCAGCAATGCGGTGCGGTATACCCCCTCGGGCGGTTGGATCCGACTGATTTGGCGACACGTCGGGGATGGGGGGGAGTTCGTGGTCGAGGACAACGGGATCGGCATCGATCCGCAGCATATCGCCCGTCTGACCGAACGCTTTTTCCGGGTCGATCGGGGCCGTTCGCGCGAGACCGGCGGTACCGGTCTCGGTCTGGCCATCGTCAAGCATGTGGTGTCACGTCATCAGGCCGAGTTGCGCATCGAAAGCGAACCGGGCAAGGGCAGCCGTTTCGGGGTTGTCTTTCCGGCTGGCCGGCTCATGCGGTCTTCGGCAGGATCTCGTAGCTGACCTGATCGAAATTCGAGCCGCGCTGAAGCAGTTCCATCAACCGGTATTGCCGGGTTCGGCCATCGTAGACGTCCAGCACCCGCTGTGGCTTGAACCAGCCGGCTGGCAGGATGATCGAGCTGGGTTTCTTCAGTGATGGTGTGTCCGGCAGCCAGAACGCCTGCTGATAGGCTCCGCGCTGGCCCGGCTGAACCCCGGTCAGCCGTACCGCGACGACCTTGGGAATCCCGTTCAGCATGTTGATGCCGCCTTCGAGCACTCCATCGGTACGATACATCAGCCAGGTGACCTGACCCAGCAGAAAGCATTCGCCATCCGGTGGACGAAGGCCGATCAGTTGATGATGTTCGATGCGCTCGCCGCGAGCACGCCGGGCTACCCGGAATCCCCCGACAGACTGGTCCAGCATTTCCCAGGACTCGCAAACGAAGCCGAGTCGCTCGGCCTCGCGCTGACGTTGCTCGTGACTCTGGAAAAAGTCTCTTTTGACTTCTTCAACCCGCTCGCCGAAGGTCAGCAGGTTGAGGTCGCTGCGCAGGCTGCGCGTGACGCTGGGGCCTCCGGGCTGCTCGAAGCGCTTTCCCTGGATGTGGAAGCCGATCGCCAGCCAGTCCCCGGTCAACTCGAAGTGGCCACGGCCACCCCGCCTCGGGAAGCGCCGACCGACCGACGCCAGTCCCCACGGTCGGTAGAGCGACACCAGAAGCTTGCTGCTCGCGTCGATCGGGCAGTCCTCCCCCAATCCAAGTGCGGCAGGTTGGACGCCTTGCTTGAACTGCTTGAAGACCGCTTGAATCTGTCCGGCCAGCTTGCTGCCGTCGAAGCGTCTCAAGCTCTTGCTGTGTTCGTTCAACACCGAAATCGGCTTCAGTCCACCGTCTCCGGCGAGATCGATCGCATAGGCGGTCGGCTTGGCCGAAGGGTCTGTGTCGCTGGTGCCGATCAGGCTGCAATAGGGGGCAAAGCGTTGTGCCCAGCGACACACCCATTTGAACTCCCGTGGGCTGCGACCGAACGGGTTGGCCAGATCGACCAGCAAGGTGGTGACGAAGGCTTCGGTGGGGCTTTGCGCATGCCAGACTTCATTGAGCGGGTCGGGCACCCGAATTCCGGCGATGCCCTGTGCTTCGGACATCATGAAGCTTTCATGCAGATCCGCCCAGGCGCCCAGTGGCGGCGTCCGGTGTGCCCGGTAGTATTCGATCAGCGGAAAACCTGCGTAGTAAACACGTCGTTGCGCCAGCAGGGCCCGCTGATCATCCAGTGTGCCAGCTGCGGCATCACGCCGGGTGATCTCGGCGTAGGAGCGTGCGAACAGTTGCCAGAGTGAGACGACCCGCAACAGGGTCTCGTTCTCGCCACTTTCCGGGGGCAAGGGATGATCCGCATAACGACGGGCCATCTGCTCCTGAATCAGGTCGGCCAGGCTGCGGGCGCTCTCCAGCACCTCGAGATGCTGATTGGCCGGTGGTTGTGCTTCGAGCAAGGCGTCGAGCATCGTCGTCAACGAGAGGTGGGATTCGTTGGCATTGACCGGGTTCAACCGCTTCAGCAGTTCCAGGCATTCAGCGGGATTGCGGTAATCCATGACGGCTCCGTGCTCGGTTCTTGTTCGATGGATCGGCGTGCGATGGTCCGGGAGGCACGACCTCTGCCGCCCGGCGAACCTTTCAAGTTTAGTCGTTTGGGATCAGGGTGCGAAGGGGCTGGCGAATTTCCTGGTCAAAAACAGGCATCGGACAGGTTCGATCGCTTCATCGGGTCAGTGACTGGCCGGAAAATGCCAGCGTGGTGGTGTCCCCGAGTTCCTCGGGGCAGCCGTGACAAAAGCTCAACAGGGTGCCAGGTGGCATGATCGACCAGACTTCGTTGTCGGTCAGCGGCAAGGTCGCGATGACCGCTACGCGGTCTTCGGGGGTGGTCAACTGGTCGAAGTCGACGCTGACATCCTGGTCGGACAGGTGGGCAGTCGAAAACGGGGCCTGACGGATGATGTAGGCCAGGCGCGACGAGCAATGGGCGTACAGGCGCTCGCCGTTCGACAGCAGGAAATTGAACTCGCCGTATTGCCCGATCTCGATCGCCAGTTCGCGCAGGGCGCTATGTAGTTGTGTCGCCGACGGCGCTTGCTCGGGGAAACGGTTGGCGAGGCTTTGCAGGATGTGGCAGAACGCGCGTTCCGAGTCGGTGCTGCCGACCGGGAGAAAGCGACCGTGGAGAACCGGGTCGTAACCGAACAGGTTGCCGTTGTGGGCGAAGATCCAGTACTGGCCCCACAACTCGCGCTGAAACGGGTGGGTGTTGTCGAGCCGGGTTTCGCCCTGGGTGGCCTTGCGTATGTGCGCGATGACATTCAGTGAGCGGATCGGGTAGTTGCGCACCAGATCGGCCACCGGCGATTCGACACTGGACTGCGGATCGAGAAAGACCCTGACGCCCCGGCCTTCGAAGAAGGCGATACCCCATCCGTCCCGGTGATGATCGGTCAGGCCTCCCCGGGCACGAAAGCCGGTGAACGAAAAACAGATGTCAGTCGGCACATTGCAGTTCATGCCAAGCAACTGGCACATCGGATGGGGCTCCCTCGCTGCGCACCTGCAGCATTATTCCGAAAATCGCGGTAGGCCGCGCCCAAGGCCACCGACCGCATGCGAAAAGGTTTCGCTGCCATCGTTCCTGCTTGCCCGTACGCCCAGCGATGAGACAGTTCAAGCAAGCTTGTTCCGAATTATAAGCGCGGGGCTGGGTTCAGGGGTTCGCAACCATGGGCGCGGAGGCGCCCGTCGTTGCACCTCCTGTCGATTTGCCCTGCGCTTCGGCCGATGCGGCGGAAGGTCGGTCTATCAGCCAGTCGGTGATGGCCGCGCCGGCCCACATGCTCCACAGCGTTACCCACGCGGTGAGCGCGAACACCGACGCGCCCGATACGCCAGCACCGACCGCACATCCGCCCGCCAGCATCCCGCCGAATCCCATCAGCACCGCGCCGACGATGTAGCGCCGCATCGCATGTCCGCCCTGGAAACCCTCGAGCTTGAGCTCTTTGGCCCACCAGGCCGCGATGAATGAGCCTATGAACACGCCCGGGACCATGCCGGTATCGAAGTTGAGCGCCTGTCCGAACGGCGACAGGACCAGCATCAGCATGTCGGCCGAAGGGCCGGTGAAGGACAGGCTCTTGACCGGGGTCGGCTCGAAGGTCAGGCTGGACAGGCGGAAGGTGTACCACCAGGCCAGCGCCACCATCACCCCGGTCGCGATGCCGCCTATCCAGCCCCACAGCGGGACCTTGTTGCGCAACGCGAACCAGGCCCCGGCAATCAGCCAGACCATGCCGAAGATCAGGCCGCCGCCGTTGCCGATGCCGACGATCGCGAGCAGATCGCGGGAATCTCCGCCGCTGATGACCCACCACGAGCCGATTTCCTCTCGTAGCGGGGACAGCACCCCGCCCATCGACGC
The DNA here is from genome assembly GCA_030604735.1 of Azoarcus sp. Lineage (GTDB taxonomy): Bacteria > Pseudomonadota > Gammaproteobacteria > Burkholderiales > Rhodocyclaceae > Azoarcus_F. The sequence continues at coordinate 2,383 of JAUVVG010000061.1, read as the reverse complement.
CTGTGCCGCCACCGCGAAGATCAGGCCGGACAGCAGGGCGCGCAGATTGCCATTGGCGGCCAGCACCAGCAGCCGACTGGAGCAGCCCCGCGCCAGCACCATGCCGGCGCCGAACAAAAGGCCGCCTACCAGCGCGCCGGACAGGCTGCCCTGGCTGGATAGCTGGCGTACATTCGCAGTCTGGAACTGCCCGGCAAGCACGAGTAGCTGGGTGACGATGACCGCTGCCGAGAAGGCGAACAGCCACACCGCGAGCTTGGGGCCGAGCTGGCCGCGTGCGACCTCGATGCTGGCCGCACGCAGGCAGAAGCGCGAGCGTTGTGCGAAATAGCCGAACAGCGCCCCGATGAGCAATCCGCCCAGCGCCAGTGTGCGGTCCTCGCCCAGCCACTCGATGATCTCGACCAGATCGAACATCGCACCCTCCGGCCCGGCAGCGGCCGGGACTGATCCCTGTCTATAAGCAGATCAGAATACACAGAATTGCGCTTTTTATCGTTGATGTTGCTCAACAAAACCGCTGTCGATCCGTGCGCGCGCCTCGCAAGGCCATGGTCGCTCACTGCGACCCAGGGTACGTGGGCCAGGACGAGGGGGCGTGAGGTATCGCAGCGGCCGCCAGGCGTGGTGGTGTGAACGATGGCTGTCGGGGGCAAAGGTTCAGGTGCAGGACGCTCCTCAGCGACGCTGGAGTTGCTCCAGCCCCTGACGCAGCGCGTCGAGGTCGATTTCGCCTAGACCCGGGATGCTCGGCATCCCTTGCATGATCGGTTCGCCGGGACGCTCACCGGCTTGGCAGGGACGGGTCCATTGGGCGTCGATGCGCATGTCGGTCCGGGCCATGCCTTGCAGCGGAGGTGAGAAGTTGGTCACGACGTCACCGCTGTAGTTGCGGCGGAAGTCGCCCGTGAAAGCGCCTTCGATGCGGGCCTCGGAGCCGTCGGCGTCACACACCGCATTGACGATGATCCGGTCGCCATCGCGACGATAGCTTTGCTCGCTGCAGTTCGCTTCTTCGTCCGGCTGGATGAGCAGGTCCTCTACCGATTCGTCCAGGCAGATCCGAAAACCCATGCTCATGCCGCCCATCTGGGCGATGGTGGTCTGCATCTGCCACAGGCCGGGGTCGGGCCGTGGCATGTCAGCCGGTATTTGCGCCGTGGCTCCCGTGCTGGCGAACAAGGTCGCAAGACATGATGCGTAAAGGACGGGCCTGATCGGGCGGGTCATCGCTTTTCTCCATTGTGCGAGCGGGTCCCGGCGTGGCCACACCGCTCTAGAACAGGGTGCCGGACATTCACGCGCCGAGCTTGCGCTTGAGGATGTCGTTCACCTGAGCCGGGTTGGCCTTGCCGCGGCTGGCCTTCATCACCTGGCCGACCAGGGCGTTGAAGGCCTTTTCCTTGCCGGCCCGGAATTCATCCACCGACTTCGGGTTGGCGGCGAGGACCTCGTCGATCATCGCCTCGATCGCGCCGCTGTCGGTGACCTGTTTGAGGCCTTGTGCCTCGATGATCCGGTCGGCCGCATCGGCTCCGGTTCCTCCGTCGCCATTCCACAGCGCGTCGAACACCTTTTTGGCGATGTTGTTGGAGATCGTGTTGTCCGCGATACGCTTCACCAGACCGGCCAGTTGGGCCGGGCTGACCGGCGAGCCGGCGATGTCGCGCTCGGCCTTGTTCAGGCGTGCGGTGAGGTCACCCATGACCCAGTTGGCGCAGGTTTTGGCCAGGGTCGCACCGGCTACATTCACGGTTTCCTGGAAATAGGCGCCAGCCTCGCGGGAAGCGGTCAGCGTGGTGGCGTCATAGGCCGACAAGCCGTACTCGGCCATGAAGCGCGCCTTCATCGCCTGCGGCAGCTCCGGCATCGCTTCGCGCACCCGGGCCATCCAGGCCGGCTCGATCACCAGTGGCAGCAGGTCGGGGTCCGGGAAATAGCGGTAGTCGTGGGCGTCTTCCTTGGTCCGCATCACGCGGGTCTCGCCGCTGTCCGGGTCGAACAGCACGGTGGCCTGCTGGATCCGGCCGCCGTCTTCCAGCGTCTCGATCTGCCACTGGACTTCATAATCGATCGCCTGCTGCAGGAAGCGGAAGGAGTTCAGGTTCTTGATCTCGCGCCGGGTGCCGAGCGGGCCGCCCGGGCGGCGGACCGACACGTTGGCATCGCAACGGAACGAGCCTTCCTGCATGTTGCCATCGCAGATCTCGATCCAGCGCACCAGCGCATGTAGCGCGCGGGCGTAGGCCACCGCCTCGGCCGACGAGCTCATCTCCGGCTCGGACACGATCTCGAGCAGCGGCGTGCCGGCGCGGTTCAGATCGATGCCGCTCATGCCGTGGAAGTCTTCGTGCAGGCTCTTGCCGGCGTCTTCTTCCAGGTG
>JAUVVG010000041.1 GCA_030604735.1 Azoarcus sp. | reverse complement strand
TGCCCCGCATTTCGCCGCTTGCGCGGCTCCTACAGGGGGTATTGAGGTCCGGGTGCCGTGTAGGAGCGGCACCAGCCGCGAACCGACCTTGGTCATTGGCACAGAAGCTCCCATGCCCCGCATTTCGCCGCTTGCGCGGCTCCTACAGGGGGTATTGAGGTCCGGGTGCCGTGTAGGAGCGGCACCAGCCGCGAACCGACCTTGGTCATTGGCACAGAAGCTCCCATGACCGCATTTCGCCGCTTGCGCGGGCTCCCACAGGGGGTATTGAGGTCCGGGTGCCGTGTAGGAGCGGCGCCAGCCGCGAACCGGCCTTGGTCATTGGCACAGAAGCTCCCATGCCCCGTATTTCGCCGCTTGCGCGGCTCCTACAGGGGGTACTGAGGTCCGGGTGCCGTGTAGGAGCGGCGCCAGCCGCGAACCGACCGGCGGTCATGCACCAAGCCGCACATCGTGCGTGATCATCTACCCTGAAGACCCCTGGATGATTCACGACGCAAAGACCTCCATCGACAGCGCCGGTTCGAGTTTCTTCCAGACGACATCGGGACTCAGACGGGTAAAGCACAAGGGACTTTCGGCGACGACATCGAAGCGGGATCGGTCGTCTTGCGTGGGTTGGTAGCCGCAGGTTTTTTTCAGGCACGGCGCGCACGGGAAATCGGACGCGAGGTGGGTCTGGCCGGGGCCCCAGGCGCCGGTGAGTGCCGGGTTGGTTGGGCCATAGAGCGAGATCGTCGGGACGGCAAGAGCTGCTGCTAGGTGGCCGAGACCGGTGTCGACCGCGACGCAGGCGCGGGCCTGGGCCAGTTCGGCGGCGAGGCCGGAAAGGGACAGCTTAGGCAGGACGGTGATCGTGGCGAGGCCGGTGGCGATTCGTTCGGCGCGGAGGCGCTCGGCCTCGTTGCCCCAGGGCAGGCGCACCGGCCAGCCGGCGGCGTCGGCGCGTTCGGCCAGCTGGCGCCAGTAGCGCTCTGGCCAGTGTTTGGTGGCCCAGGTCGTGCCGTGCAGGAAGACCAGATAATCGCCCGATACTGCCTGAGCGGTTGCGCCATTAACTTGGCCCTCAAATCTCGTTCGTCCTGAGCCTGGCGAAGGGCCGCGCTGATGAATGGTGTCGACAAGCTCACCCCTAACGGTGGCAGGGGCATCAGCTGCCGGGTTAATGGTTGAGCCCGCTGGAACGGTCCGATCGCTGGGGGCCTCGGCATGCGCCGGCAGGCGTGACCTGTCCAGCCCGTAGTCGAGTGGCGTGGTCGGAACCGGGTAGCCGAGCGCTTTGGCGAAGAGCTCGCGGACCCGTTCCGTGGCATGGCGGCCCCAGGCGACCGTGTGGCGGTCGGTGTAGAAGCGCGCGGCGAGCGGTTCGCGGGCCGAGTGCTTGTCCAGGCCGTGCACCGGTACGGTCGCATAGCGCGACAGGATTGCGCTCTTGAGCAGGCCCTGGGCGTCGATGGTTGCGTCGTAGCGTTTTTCGACCAGGCTGCGGGTGAATCGACGCCATTCGCCGCTGAGCCAGGCCCGGGCAAGCGACTTGCGCCAGCGCCGCACGGCGACCGGGATCACCCGGTCTACAGCGGGATGCCAGCTCGGGATCTCGGCGAAGCTCTCCTCGACCACCCAGTCGAAGCGGATGCCCGGTATCGCCCGCGCCGCGTCGGTGAGGGCTGGCAGCGTGTGGATGACATCGCCCAGCGAGGAGGTCTTGATCAGCAGGACGCGCATGGCGACGGGCGACGGACTCGGTCCGTTGGCAAAGTGGTGCGCAGCGAGACTGGGCGCGCTGAAGAGCAGCGGGTGGCGGCGTTGTTCTGTCGCCGCCGGGATATGGCGGGCCAGTTACAGTTATTGACCCGGCCCTTATTGCTGCTGACTACGAGCGCTCTTGAAACGGCCTGATATGCGCAGATTCGGGACGTATACTCAAGGGCCGGGTCAATAGCGCCTGTGTTAGGGTGCAGCGCGGTGTTCACCGGTACGCTCCTGGGCGCTCGGCAAAGCGCAGGGCATGGACGTTCGCACCCGGACTTTGCGCGGGAACGATATCGAGACTGCTCAGCGCCTCCATTACGCTCGCCGGCGTGATCTCGGTCAGGCAGCGGGTGTGACCGAGCGGGCAGGTGCGCTTGAAGCAGGGCGAGCACTCGATGCCGAGGTAGAGGATCGCGACCCGGTCCGACAGTGGCGGGGTGTGGTGCGGGGTCGAGGAGCCGTAGATCGCCACCAGCGGCAGATCGAGCGCGGCGGCGACATGCATCAGGCCGGAGTCGTTGGTGACGGCGGCGCTGCTCATGGCGAGCAGATCCACCGCGTCGCCGAGCTCGGTGCGTCCGCACAGGTTGATGATGTGTTCCTCCTGGTCGGCGGCGATGATGTCGCCGGCCTCGCGGTCCTTGTTCGAGCCGAGAATCCAGACCTGAAAACCACGATCGACCAGCCGCTCGGCCAAGGCGGCGAAATGCGGCAACGGCCATTGCTTGGCCGGGCCGTATTCCGCCCCCGGCATGAAGGCGATGGCGGGCCGGTCGAGCGACAGACCGAGCCTGCCCGGCAGGGTCTGCTGGTTGGCCGCGTCGGCGACCAGCTTGGGGCGGGGCAAGGGCTCGGGCAGCGCCTGTTGGATGCCGCGGCCGAGCGCGACGAAGCGCTGCACCGTCATCGGCAGCCGATGCTTGCTCAGCATGCGCATGTCGTTGATCAGGAAGTAGCGCATCTCGCCGCGGAAACCGGTGCGCTGCGGGATGCCGGCAAAGGCCGGGATCAGCGCGGATTTCAGCGAGTTGGGCAGCACGATGGCCTGGTCGTAGCCGACCGTCCCCAGGCTCTTGCCGAGACGCCAGCGGGTGCCGAGTTCGAGCTTGCCATGCCCGAGCGGCATCACCACGCCGCGCGAGACCTCGGGCATGCGCGCGAGGATGGGTAGCGACCATTCCGGCGCAAGCACGTCGATCTCGCACGGTCCGTTGGTCTTCAACTGCATGAACAGGCTTTGCGCCATCACCATGTCGCCGACCCAGGACGGACCGACGATCAGGATGCGTCTCGCGGTCGCCTCGTGCGGGACGAGGTCGTCGTCGAAGTCGTCTGGCGTGGCGTTGTCGGGTGGGGTGGGCGACATGATGTGCGGGAAGAGGGATTGTGCTGCGTTCTGGTATTGATCTGGATGATGGCCCTCATGAGCGCCCTGGGCGCTCACAAGGGGACCATGGCCAAGGAACGTCTATTAACCCGGCCCTTAATTACCCCCAGACCGTTCGCCCTGAGCTTGTCGAAGGGCATTGCTGGCACTGGGCTTCGACAAGCTCAGCCCGAACGGGAACAGTGAATTAAAGGGCCGGATTAATAGAAGCTCAGGACTAGAAAACCCAGTGAGCCGGCTAGCAGGGCATGGCGGTTGGGGCATCGAGTGTCTAGAGTAGCGGATTCAAGCGTTTGGAGCGAACCCGGGCAAGGCCAGGCCAAGGAGTTTCGCGGCGCGGTTGAGGCCGCGGTCGAAGCTGACGAAAACCAACTCCGGCAGCTTTGAGCGCAAGCGGTCGGCGCTGGCCAGATGCATCGCGTCGTAGCCGCGCAAGCCGAAGCCTTCGGCGAGTTCGGCAGCGCGTTCGAGCAGGGTGTCGTCGGTCATCACCGGATTCATGCCGCTCGCCCAGTCCTGTCTGAAATTGCGGACACTGATCGCGTACTCGGTGTCATCGAGGCGCGCGCCACGCTTGGCTGCGGCCAGCGCCGCGCGCGTTTCCACATAGCCGATTTCATGCGTGCTGACAAAATGCGCGCTCAGGAACAGTTCGGCCGTTTGATCGCTGAAAGCTTCACGCAAGTACAGCTTGACCAGCGAAGAGGTGTCGAAATAGCAAGGCGGTGTCTGCATGACCGGTCAGCGTCGGTTCTCGATGACCCAGTCGGAAATGGGCGACCCGGTATTGACCGGGCATTCGGATACCGGTCGTGACAGTTTCTGCTTGTTCTTCGCCCAGCGCACCCCCGGAATATCCGGCATGCCCTCGGGCGGTGCCTCCGGTGAGACCAGGCGCGCGACCGGCTTCTTGTGCGAGGTCACAGTGATCGTCTCGCCGTTCTGGGCCGCATGCAGGTAGTCGGCGAGGTGTTCGCGGAGTTCTCGGACGGATACGGTCTGCGACATGGTTGCGTGCTCCTGCGTAACGACCCGGCCCAATACAGTACTGACCTCGTCCATGCCGAGTCCGTTTATGACCTCGGCCCTTGATTACCCTGACACCGTTCGGGTTGAGCGTGTCGAAACCCATTGTCAGTACGGCCCTTCGACGGGCTCAGGACGCATAGTAGGGCCGGGCGAGTACGTTTATCGGTGTATTCTAACTGAATGAGTACGCAATTATGAAGTTTTGTGTAACTTTAATTACGTGCGTTGCGCCAACCATGCCATGTACTTGGGCACCCCAATCTCGACCGGCATGAAAGCATGCTCGCACCCTGCGGCGCGCAGCGCACTCATGTCGGCTTCGGTAAAGCTCTGATAGCGGCCCTTGAGCTGGTCCGGAAACGGGATATAGTCGAGGTCGCCCTTGCCATGCCAAGCGATCGCGGCACGGGCGACCTCGTTGAAGCTTTGCGCCCGGCCGGTGCCGAGGTTGAAGATGCCCGACACCTGCGGGTTGTCGAGGAACCACAGGTTCACCGCGACGACGTCATCGACATGGATGAAATCGCGTCGCTGCTCACCCGGTCCGTAGCCGTCCGAGCCGTCGAACAGTCTTACCCGACCGCTCTCGTGCAGTTGGGTGTTGAAGTGATAGGCGACGCTGGCCATGCTGCCCTTGTGCTGCTCGCGTGGGCCGTACACATTGAAGTAACGCAGGCCGACCACCTGGGTGGGCAGCGTGCCGAGCTGTGGTCGCAAGTGGCAGTCGAACAGGAACTTGGAATAGGCGTACATGTTGAGCGGGCGCTCGTGTTCGCGCGCCTCGCTGAACACCGGCCCCATGCCATAGACCGACGCGGAAGAGGCGTAGATCAGCGGAATCTTGCGGGCCACGCACCAGGCGAGCAGCACCTTGGTGTAGGCGTAGTTCACGTCCATCACGAACTTGCCGTCCCACTCGGTGGTGCTGGAGCAGGCGCCTTCGTGGAACACCGCCTCGACCGGGCCGAAGTCCTCGCCCGCCTGTATGCGGCGCAGGAAGTCGTCCTTGTCGGCGTAGTCGCGAATGTGGGCGTCGGCCAGATTCAGGCACTTGCGCCCGTCGGTCAGGTCGTCGACGACCAGGATGTCGGTGATGCCACGGGCGTTGAGCCCCTGCACGATGTTGCTGCCGATGAAGCCGGCGCCGCCGGTGACGATGATCATGATGTGTCCTCTGTGTTCGGTGCCAGTGCGAGTCTGGTGGTCAGCCGCTCAGGCGGCTTGCATGGCCTGGGCGAGTTCTTCCGGGCTGACGGTTGCGGTGCCGAGCTTGCCGACCACGATGCCGGCCGCGACGTTCGCGATCGAGGTGGCGTCGGCCATGGTCAGGCCACAGGCCAGTCCGGCGCCGAGTACCGCGACTACGGTGTCGCCGGCACCGGTGACGTCGAACACGTCGCGCGCCCGGGTCGGCAGGTTCAGGGTCGGAAAACCGCGCTGCAGCAGCGTCATGCCGCGTTCGCTGCGGGTGATCAGCAGCGCCTCCAGGTCCAGCGCATCGCGCAGCGCCTCGCCCTTGGCGACGATGGCCTGCTCGTCGGCGCAGTGGCCGACGACCGCCTCGAACTCGGTCATGTTCGGCGTGATCACGGTCGCGCCGCAGTAGCGGCCGAAGTCGGTCCCCTTGGGGTCGACGACCACCGGCACGCGATGTTCCCGCGAGACCCGGATCAGGCTGCCGACCTGCGACAGCGTGCCTTTACCATAATCGGACAGCACCAACGCGCCGTGACCCGGCAAGGCGGACTCGAAAGCCTGCTCGATGCCGGCCGATTCCAGCACCGCGAAGCTCTCCTCGAAGTCGAGCCGGATCAGTTGCTGGTGACGGCTGATGATGCGCAGCTTGGTGATGGTGGGGTGGGCGGGCGCCTCCAGCAGGTGGCAAACCACGCCGCCGGCCTGGAGCCGATTGCGCAACAGCGTGGCCGCCTCGTCCTTGCCGACCAGCCCGACCAGCGCGGCGCCACAGCCGAGCGAGGCGGCGTTGAGCGCGACGTTGCCCGCCCCACCCGCACGAAACTCGTCACCCTCGACCTTGACGATGGGCACCGGCGCCTCCGGCGAGATCCGGGTGGTCGAGCCGTGCCAGTAGCGGTCGAGCATGACGTCGCCGACGACGATGACGCGGCCTGCAGTGAAATTAGGGAAGTTGGGAAGCATGGATCGACGAGAAAGTCAGAAAGGCCCGAGGGGCTCGATTATTTCACGAACAGGCTGCCGCGTAGCGATCGATAACGACGCTTTCAGGTTGATTGCATGGACTTTCGTCGGGGTTTGTGGGCGGTTGATCAAGCGCAATTCGCGCCTTGCGGCGCTCCCACAGGGCTACTGAAGCTCCGGTGCGGAGTGGGAGCGGCGCGAGCCGCGAACGTCAATGCGCCAAGTGCTGATTCCGGCCACCGCTTTTCGCCGCTCGCGCGGCTCCTACGGGAGGTAGTGAGGTCCGGGTGTGGTGTGGGAGCGGCGCGAGCCGCGAAATCGACTTCAGTGGCTGCGATCAAGTGCGGTTCGCCGCTTGCGCGGCTCCTACGAGGGGTATTGGCGCGGGGTGGGTCCCCCGATCAGCGATTGAACCACTTCAACACCGCCCCCCACTCCTCGACATCGATGCGGGTCACCTGTCCGCACTCGAAAGCCAGGCTCAGCCAGCGCTCCGGCGGCAGGCCCAGTAGATGGCCGGCGATGACACGAAGCGGACCGCCGTGGGCGACGACGACCAGTGGTGTTGCCGATTCACCCGCTGAGTCGGCCAGGGTATGGTCCAGCCACTCGCGCACCCGGGCAGCAAGCTCGGTCGCCGATTCGCCCCCGGGCGAGCGAAACCCCAGCGGATCCTCGACCCAGCGATTCACCGCATCGCCGAGCTCGGTGTAGGTCCGCATCTCCCACTCGCCGAAATGCATTTCCATCAAGCGGTCGTCGAGCAAGGGCGCGCCGAACTGCTCGGCCAGCAGACGTGCGCGGGAGAGCGGGCTCGCATGCAGGCGAAACTCGGTCGGCAGCAGCGGCGCGAGCCGCGCAGCGACCTCGGCCGCCGACTCGGCAAGCGGTACGTCGGTTTGTCCGTAGCACACCCCCGGCGGCACATCCGGGCGGGGGTGGCGGATCAGATGGAGTTCCATTCGTGTCAGTGCCGTCTCATTCAGGGGGCACGAAGGGGTATGCGGGGAGCGGACCGAGTCGCTGCGCGGCTTTCACCTTAACGCTCGGCAGGGAACCAATCCTCCGCGAGGATCTCGTCATCTACCGCCCACGGGCAGGTTTCTGGGAAGGCGTTCAGCCCGGTTTCGGTGACGGCCTGGGCGAGTGCACGCGACCAGACCATGTCCAGCCAACGCGCCTCGTTGAGTTTGGGGCGCAAACTGGGAGACTCTTCCAGCGCGTAATGGATCTCCTTGCGTTGGGCCTTGATCGTCCTCTCCCAGCTCGCGCCCCTGCGCTCCGGCTGATGATGCCAATTGAGCAGGTGCGCCATCAGTACCGCCATGCGGCTGGCCAGCTCACGTTGTTCGCTCTTGCCCACGTCCTCGATCTCTCCGGCGATATGCTCGATATCGAGCAGGTCGAAGCGTCGGGCACGCAATAGTTGCGCTTGCTCGTTGGCCCAGGCCACGACATCGTTTTCGTACTTTTGCATGCGATCCTCCTCAGCCCGATTCATTCTAGCTCAGGCATGAATCAGGATCGCGATGTAACAGGCGAGTTCTGTCAGCTGCTGGGTGGCGCCGAGGCAGTCGCCGGTGTAGCCACCGAGGCGGCGTTTGAACAGGCGGGCGACCCAGACCGTGGTGGCTGTCACCAGCGCGAGTACGAGCACAGTCGTGCCGATCGGGAGCAGCAGGAGCGGTAGCAAGCCGAAGGCGGCGGCGAGGGCGAGTTCGCGCGGGGTGAGCTGACGGGCGAGGGGCTTGGCCTTGGCGAGCTCGTCTTCGCGCACGTAGTCGAGGGTGTGGAGCAGGCTGGTCGAAGTGAGACGTGACAGCGGGTGGGCGACCAGCAGCGCGATCACGACCGCCGCCGGGCCTGCAGCACCGATCTCGACCAGGGCGAAGATCTTCGCCAACAGCATCAGTATCAGTCCGGCCGACCCATAGGTGCCGATGCGCGAGTCCTTCATGATGGTCAGGACCTGCAGCTTGTCCCAACCGCCGCCCAGGCCATCGCAGGTGTCGGCCCAGCCGTCCTCGTGGAAGGCGCCGGTCAGCCGGATCGTGATTGCGACCGACAGCAGCACCGCGAGCGAGATCGGCAGCACCCAGGACAGTGCCCAGAAAGCGGCCGCGCCGACCGCGCCGACGATCCATCCGACCAGCGAGAAGTACCGTGCCGCGTGATTGAGCCGCTCGGGCGACCACGGCACCCAGGCGGGCACCGGGATGCGGGTGAAAAAGCCCAGCGCGGTGAAGAAGAGTTCGAGCTGATAGCGCATGGCGTCAGGTCTGCCGTAAGAATGCTCGAACTTTCCAAACCTCGCTCGGCACAGGAAGGGGGCGGGATGTTTCCTGAATACCCGAGTTGATTCGTGTGCGAGTATCCGCCAGGGACTTTGCATGAATGAATAACAGCTCTCCAACGTCAGTATCGCGGCTTGCGCCGCTCCTACCTGGAAGCTTGCAGCAACGGCCAGTGGAAGCGCCGCAAGGTGCGAGTCGGGCTGTGGTGAGCACCGCACGGTGTGAGCTGGCCTGTGGGAGCGCCGCACGGTATGAGTGGGCCTGTGGGAGCGCCGCACGGTATGAGTGGGCCTGTGGGAGCACCGCACGGTATGAGCTGGCCTGTGGGAGCACCGCACGGTGTGAGTGGGCCTGTGGGAGCGCCGCAAGGCGCGAATCGCGTTTGGTCATCGGCGCTGGAGTGTTCATGTGATTGCCCTGGAGTACTTGCCGGCAGGGCGCGCCCGGGAGCGTGCGATAGATGAAATTCTGTTTGCCACGCATTTTAAAGCGGGGTATCTGGCCATCATTGTTGCTGTGTCTCGTGCCGTTTCACTCAGGCCTCAGGCGACGATCCGTCGCTGACCCCGGCCGCCTCGAAGCTCGCCATCTCGTTCAGGAAGTTGACCGCGGCCTGGACCAGCGGGAAGGCCAGCGCGGCGCCAGTGCCTTCTCCGAGTCTCAGATCCAGCGACATCAAGGGCTCGACGCCGAGGTGGTCGAGCTGGATACCGTGCCCGGGCTCCTCCGAGCGGTGCGCGAAGACGCAGTAGGCGAGCACGGCAGGATTGATTGCGTGCGCGACCAGCAGGGCAGCGGTGACGATGAAGCCGTCGACCAGCACGATCATGCGCCGCTCGGCCGCACCCAGCATGGCGCCGGCCATCATCGCGATCTCGAAGCCGCCGTATTCGGCCAGCGCGGTGAGCGGGTCGTTGGGGCGACCGCCACGCCTGAGCGCCTGGCCAAGCAATGCACGCTTGCGCGCCAGCCCGTCGTCATCCAGGCCGGTGCCACGTCCGATGACCTTGGCCAGTGCGGCCAGGTCGTCAGAGCATTGACCAGCAGACCCGGCAGACCCGGCAGACCCGGCAGACCCGGCAGACCCGGCAGACCCAGCAGACCCAGCAGACCCAGCAGACCCAGCAGACCCGGCAGACCCGGCAGACCCGGCAGACCCGGCAGACCCGGCAGACCCGGCAGACCCGGCAGACCCGGCAGACCCGGCGGAGCGCTTCCCGGAATCCTTCCCGGAAATCAGGCAGTGGGTGAGCAAGGAGGCCGAGGCGGTATTGCCGATGCCCATTTCGCCGAAGCCGACGAAATTGCTGCCTGCCTCCGCGAGCTCATGGGCTATCTCCCGACCACGGACGAGGGCGGTCTCGACCTGCTCGTCCGTCATCGCCGGCGCGCTGAGGTAGTTGGCCGTGCCCATCCCGACCTTGGCATCGACCAGGCCCTCGCGGGCGCCGAACACGTGAATCACGCCGGCGTCGACCACGCGCAGTCCGAGCTGCATCTGGCGGCAGAACACGTTGATCGCCGCGCCGCCCGCGAGGAAGTTCTCGACCATCTGCCAGGTCACGTCCTGCGGAAAGGCGGACACTCCGGCCCGCGCTGCGCCATGATCGCCGGCGAAGACGAGCAGGTGTGGCTGGCTGAGAGTCGGCGTCAGCGTCTGCTGGATCAGGCCGATCTGCAGGGCCAGCGCCTCAAGACGGCCGAGTGCGCCGACCGGTTTGGTCTTGCGATCGATCTGCTGCTGCAGCGCGCTTCGCAAAGTCGTGTCGGGCAGGGTGATATGGGTTTGCATCGCGGCGCGTTCGTCATGAAACAGGCGCCGGATCATAGCATGGTGACTTTCACCGCCTGGTGGTCATTATCCTGCCCGACGGCGTTTCGCCTCGTGCCAGATAGCCTGGTCGGGGCATGATGTTGCCCGGCCTGCAACAGAAGGTCTGCTTATCGCGCTGTACTGGTGGCGGTGTCGGTAACGGTGCCGCTGCCGACGCTACGTCCGTTGTGGATCTGTTTGGCTGCGGACTTGAGCAAATGGGCGGGGTCCTTGCCGTCTTCCGGGAAGAACGCACAGCCGATCGCAGCGCCGAGCATGATAGCCTGGTTGTCGATGACAAAGGCTTGCTCGAACTGTTTCATGATCGTCGCGGAGACCCGCTCCGCATCCTCGTGCTGGAAGACTTCCTCGAGAACGATCGCGAATTCGTCACCCCCGATGCGGGCGACCGTGTCCTGGGCGCGTACCGCAGCCAGGAGACGTTTGCCGACTTCGCTCAACAGTTGATCGCCACAACTGTGTCCGTAACGCTGGTTGATGGTCTTGAACTGTTCGAGATTGATCAGCAGCAGGGCGAGCCGTGTGTTGTGTCTTCGCGCGCGCAGCATGCCGTGGGCGGCCCGGTCCTCGAGCAGCATGCGGTTGACCAGTCCGGTCAGCGCATCATGGTTGGTGGCGTGTTCCGCATCCTCGCGGTTCTTCTTCAGCTGCAGATGAGCTTGTTCGAGCGCGGCCGAGCGCTCGGCGAGACGGGCCGCCATGGTTTCCTCCGATTCGCGGAGGGCTTCGATCAGGTGCGTCTGCTCGGCCAGCGTGCGCTGCATCGAGCGCGCGGCCGGGGTGTCGGATTCCACCGAACGGAGAATCAGCGCGCAGGCGATGAGCAAGACCGCGATGAGCGTGGCCACTTGCAGCATCGCCATCGAGGCGAACGAGATCGGGAGCCAGGCTTGCACCTTGGCTGCGTAAAACAGCGCGCCGAGCAGCAAGACTGCCCAACCCAGTACATAGAGGCCGGCGCCTCGCATGCCGACCCGCATGGCCTGGGTGCCGCACACGACGACCAGGCCACAGAACAGCGGTACTGCGATCGATACGATGGCGATGCCGACCGGCGGTGGAATCAGCCACAGCAGGACGAGCGCCGCACCGAAAAGCGCGGCCGAGCCGGTCATGAATCGGTTGAGGATGTCGTCGCGCTTGGAGCGTTGCAGCGTGCTGCGTGTCAGCAAGGAGCCGAACAGACCGACCAATGCCATACCGATGGGGATCATCCGGCCGGAGGTGGCCTGCTCGCCCAGAACGCGCAATTCCGCGGACAAGGTGGGGTTCAGGGAGACCAGACACAGGGCCAGCCCAAGAATCAGAAAGGGAAACTCACCATGCGTTCTGGTACGCAAGGCTATCGCAAGCGATAGATGCAGGGCGATCAGCCCGCCGAGCGCGCCGAGCACAAGCAATGAAAAGACGTCCGTAGCGGTCATAGGCGGTCATCTTGGGCCGTGGATGCAGCGTCGTCGACCATTCTATGCGCCGAACTGGAAAGGGCGCGTGAAATATCTGCCCTTCCGGGTTACTTCAAATGCAGAGGGAGACCCGCCGCGATGAACGTAACCCGATCGCAGCGTTGTGCCAACCGCTGATTGAGTCGGCCCGCTTCGTCACGGAATGCCCGCCCGAGAGGGGTTTCGGGCACCAGTCCCAAGCCGATTTCGTTCGCAACGAAGATCACGTCGCATTTCAAGCTGGGGATGAGGTCGAGCAGGGCGTTGGTCTCCTCCACGAGGATCCCGGACTCGACGGTGTCCGTCAGCAGACTGTGGTCGTCCAGTGCGCCGAAGAGATTTGAGAGCCAGAGGGTGATGCAGTCGACGACGATACAGGTTTCGGGAGCGTCATGCGTGTGCAGGCTGTGTGCGAGCGCAATGGGCGCTTCGACCGTCGTCCAGCCGGTGGGACGGTCTGCCTGGTGGCGGGCGATGCGCTGTGCCATTTCGGCGTCGAGTGCCTGGGCGGTGGCGATGACCACGACCTCGAGGTTTCGCGCGTGTGCGAGCGCTTCCGCATGGCGACTCTTGCCCGAGCGGGCGCCGCCAAGAATCAGGTGAGAGGGCATGAAAAACAGGTTATCATCTCGCCTCTTCCGCGAGGAAGAACCGTGTTTCAGGTGCCCGATGGACGACTCACGTCCGAGGGTTAAACGGGAAACAGGTGCGTGCCGTTCCAAGCATACCGGAACCACCATGCCTGTGCTGCCCCCGCAACGGTAAGTGGACGCAAGACGCATCACGACGCCACTGGACGCAAGTCCGGGAAGGCGATGCGCTCAAGTCCGACAGGTCGAGTACGCCTGCCGGTACAGCCCACGAGCCCGGATACCGGCCCGAACGCGAAATGGCTGATGTGCTGCGGGGAGGCAGCAACGAGCGTTCGTGCACATGCTCCGGTTGCCCCCCTCCTGCGCATCGTTTTTGCATAGCCACGACGTGCGGGGACGCCTGTCGTGGCGCAAGGGAGCAATCACAATGAAAAATCGTCTTACCGTCACCGCGGTTGCGGTGACATGCGCTTGTTCGGCGTTCGCCCAAAATGGCTTGGCCGCTGATCACACGACGCTAGCGGCGACCGTTGTCACGGCGACGCGTCAGGTGCAGCGGATCGATGACGTCATCGCGAGCGTCGAGGTGATCGATCGTGGCGCGATCGAGCGATCGGGGCAATCCACGCTGACCGATCTGTTGAAGACGTTTCCGGGACTGAGAGTTGTCGCCAACGGCGGCCCCGGCTCCAATGCGAGCATTTTCTTCAGGGGCGCGGAGTCTCGGCACACCTTGTTGTTGATCGATGGCATGCGGGTGAACTCGGTCCTGAGCGGGCAGCCCACACTGGAAGCGATTCCCCTTGCGCTGATCGAGCGGATCGAAATTCTCCGCGGCCCCGCCAGTGTGCTGTACGGTTCCGACGCGCTGGGCGGCGTCATTCAGGTGTTCACGCGCCGGGGCGAATCCGGGCTGCACCCGGAAGTCTTTGTCGGCTACGGAAGTGATGACACCTGGAGCGCGAATGCCTCCTTGTTCGGAGGGCAGGAGGGGCTGCGTTACAGCCTGTCGGCGGGTCAGGATCAGACACGTGGTTTCAACGCGAAACGCGACCCCGCACACTGGTTCTCCCCGGCGTTTCCACCTTGGGCGCCCGTGGACGGCACCTCCTATGATCCCGACCGCGATGGATTCCGCAATCGGTATCTGTCCGCTTCGCTTTCTGCAGACATGAGTGATCGTACCGAGCTGGGGGTGAATCTGTTTCATACCGATGGTCGCAACGAGTACGATACTTTCCGCCTTGTCAGCGAACCCCGGTTCAACTCGCGGCTCGACAAACAAGTCAGTACGCTGGGCGCGTACATGCGCAACGAGTTGAGCGCGAACTGGACGAGTACGATCAGACTTGGCCAGAGCCAGGATCGTCTCCACAACCTCTCGAGTGCGACGGAAGCGAACCGGCTTCGCTCAAGGCAGAACCAGTTCGTCTGGCAGCACGACGTCGCCCTGCCGGTCGGTTCCTTGATGGCGGCCTATGAGTATGTCAAGTCAGAGGCGTCCGGTGATACGGCTTACGTCGTCGATCGTCGTCGCGTTCACGCATGGTTGCTGGGTTGGTCGGCGCAATTGGGGGATCACGACCTGCAGTTGAACGTCCGCCACGACAGGAATTCCCAATTCGGCAACAAGACGACCGGGATGATCGGGTATGGATACAGGCTGTCGCCCGAATGGAGCGTACGCGGCAGCGTCGCGACGGCATTCAACGCGCCGACATTCAATCAGCTGTACTGGCCCGACACCGGGTTTGGCGGCGGAAACCCGGATCTGAAACCGGAACATGCGCTTAGCCGCGAGATTGGTCTGCGGTGGGATGACGGTGCCACTCGCGTGGAGCTGGCCTACTACAACAACCGCGTTCGAGATCTGGTGGCCGGTTGGCCGCCCGAGAATGTGAATCGGGCACGAATCCAGGGGGCCGAACTCACATTTGAGACCACGGTTGCCGGCTTCGCTGTGCGTGCTGGGGTCGACTGGTTGGACGCAAAGGATGACGCGACCGGAAATCGCTTGCCGAGGCGCGCCAGGGAGTCGGCTTTCGTGCAGGTCGACCGCTCGGTCGGAGCGTGGAACTGGGGCGCTGATTGGCATGGGGAAGGGAAGCGGTACGAGAATCCGGCCAATACGGTCACACTGCATGGGTATGGTGTGGTCAATGCGTATGCGCATTATCGGGTGGCACCCGATTGGCGACTGGAGTTCCGGGTGAACAATGTCTTTGACCGGAAGTACGAAGTGTCGAGGGGCTATGCAACGGCAGGCGTCAACGGATTTGTGGGTATCCGCTTCACGCCGCGCTGACCGGGCCGGCGGCGCGACGGAAACATCAAGGTGAGATCGCCGCGCGCCGCGTCCGCGCTCCCAGGCCGTACCCTGCTGGTCTTGGCCGGCCTGGTGCTGGTTGGCGTCGCGTCGGTGCTTGTGGCGCTCGTGTCGGGCGAGATGCGCATCGCGCCCGTCGCAGTGATCGGTGCGCTTTCCGGCACCCTCAGCGGCATCGAAAGCGACGTCATCCGCCACCTGCGCCTGCCACGCGCGGTGGCGGTTTTCGTCTGTGGCGGGCTGCTGGCGATGGCGGGTGCCCTGATGCAGGTGTTGCTGCGCAACCCGCTGGCCGATCCCTATGTGCTCGGGATCTCCGGCGGGGCGGCGGTCGGGGCGCTGGCGGCGATGATGTTCGGGCTGGCGCCGTGGTTGGTGGATGCATCGGCCTTTGCCGGGGCGTTGGCTGCGATGTTGCTGGTGTTCGGGCTGGCCCATGGCGACGGGTCGTGGACCCAGACGCGGCTGTTGCTGACCGGGGTCATCGTCGCGGCGGGATGCGGCGCGGTGATCACGCTGATGCTGTCGCTCGCGCCGGATACACGGTTGCGCTCGATGCTGTTCTGGCTGATGGGGGATGCTTCCGGGGCGAGCAATCCCTGGCCGGCGGCGGTGGCGTTGCTCACCGGCTTGATCGTGGTGCTCCCGTTCGCCCGCGATCTCAACGTGCTCGCACGCGGCGAGGCGACCGCTCTGTCGCTCGGGGTGCGGGTGCAGCGCTTGCGTTATGTGCTGTACGTGGTGGCCTCCTTGCTGACCGCGGTGGCGGTCACCTTGATCGGTTCGGTCGGATTCGTTGGCCTGGTGGTGCCGCATCTGGTGCGTTTCGTGATCGGCAACGACCAGCGTTTGCTGCTGCCGGCGGCGATGCTCGCCGGCGGGACCTTGCTGACCCTCGCTGATACTGCTGCACGTACCGTGATCGCGCCGACGCAGTTGCCGGTCGGGGTGCTGACCGCGCTGATCGGGGTGCCGGTGTTCCTGTTCCTGCTGTCGCGGACGAGGAAGGTGGGATGAGTGCGACTATGCTCGAAGTCGACCGCGTGGCCTTGAAGGTGGGCGAGCGCTGGCTTTGCTGCGAGTTCGGCATGCGCCTGGCGGGGGGCGAATGCCTCGCTTTGCTGGGCCCGAATGGTGCGGGCAAGACCACCTTGCTGAATACCATTGCGGGATTGCGACAGCCCAGTGTCGGCGAGATTCGCATCGAGGGCAGAGCGCTCGCACATTGGGACAGCCTGGCGCTCGCGCGCTGTCGCGGGGTGTTATGCCAGCATCAGGGTGATCATTTCTCCTCGTCGGTGCTGCAGACCGTGCTCGTCGGCCGCCATCCGCACCTCGGGCGGTGGGGCTGGGAGGGCGAAGCCGATGAGTCTCTGGCGCGTGCGGCGCTGCGTGAGGTCGGGCTGGAGGGGTTCGAGGCGCGCGATGTGCTGACCCTCTCCGGGGGCGAGCGGCAGCGGGTCGCGATCGCCACCTTGCTGACCCAGGCGCCGCGTCTGTTCCTGCTGGATGAGCCCAGTAATCACCTCGACCTGCACTTCCAGATCGCGATGCTCGATCTCTTCCGCAGGCGCGCCGATGAGGGTTGCGGCGTGGTGATGGTGTTGCATGATGTCAATCTAGCCGCGCGTTATGCGGATCATGTGATCCTGCTCGACGGGCGCGGCGGGGTGAAGGCCGGTCCGCGCGACGCGATTCTGCGCGAGGATTTGCTCAGTGATGCCTTCGGACATGGATTGCGTCGTTTCGACTGTGACGGCAGGATGGTCTTCTTGCCGGAATGACGGCGTATCAGGGCGCGTTGCCCGATCGGGAGAAATGCGATGACAGTTGCCAATCCCAGGCCGGGCCCGGTGCCCGGGACGGTCTATCTCGTGGGCGCCGGTCCGGGCGATCCGGAGTTGCTGACCCTGCGCGGCGCCCGGATGGTCGAGGGGGCCGATGTGCTGGTCTACGACAACCTCGTGAGCCCCGCCATCCTCGACATGGCGTCCGCCGGAGCCGAGCGCGTCTACGTCGGCAAGAAAGCGTCGGATCACACCCTGCCGCAGAACCAGATCAATCGACTGCTGATCGACCTTGCGCGCGCCGGCAAGCGGGTTGTGCGCCTGAAGGGGGGCGACCCCTTCGTGTTCGGACGGGGCGGCGAGGAGATGGAAGAACTGGTCGAGGCGGGGGTGCCGGTCGAAGTCGTGCCCGGCGTCACGGCTGCGGGCGGCATTGCCGCCTATGCCGGGATTCCCTTGACCCATCGTGATCACGCCCAGTCGGTGCTGTTCACCACCGGTTTCCTCAAGGATGGGGCGCTGGAGCTGGACTGGCCGACGCTCGCCCGCCCTGGCCAGACGCTGGTCATCTACATGGGGATCAGCCGTCTGCGCGAGATCTGCGCGCAACTCGTCTTTCATGGCTTACCGGCCGACATGCCGGCCGCGGTGATCGAGCGCGGCACCACAGCGCGTCAGCGCATCGAGGCGGCGACGCTCGGGACCCTGGCCGAGGCGGTCGAGCGCAGCGGGATCCGGCCGCCGGCGCTGACCATCGTCGGTGGCGTGGTCGGCTTGTACCCCCGCCTGGCCTGGTTCGAAGCTGATCAGGAGACATCTCCCCAGACTCCGGTACATGCAGGCTGTGCCGCGATCGATCCCGGGAACAAGGATCAAACATGAATCAGGTGTTGCCGGAGTCCCGCTGCCCGGCGCTGCTGGTGGCCGCGCCCGCGTCCGGTCAGGGCAAAACGACCGTGGTCGCCGCCCTCGCGCGACTTTTTTCGCGCCAGGGTAAACAGGTGCGGGTCTTCAAGAGTGGTCCGGATTTTCTTGACCCTCAGATTCATGCCGTGGCGAGCGGCGCATCGGTCTACAACCTGGATCTCGGGATGTGTGGCGAGACGGATGCCCGCTGGCGGCTGACCGAAGCGGCTGCCGAGGCCGATATCGTCATCGTCGAAGGGGTCATGGGCTTGTTCGATGGCACGCCGTCCAGCGCCGACATCGCCGAGTTGTTCGGCATTCCGGTGATGGCCGTGGTCGACGCGTCGGCCATGGCCCAGACCTTTGGCGCCAGTGCACACGGGCTAGCCTCCTTTCGTCCCGGGTTGCCGTTCTCCGGGGTGCTCGCCAACCGGGTGGGCGGCGCAGGTCACGCCGCGATGCTGCGTGACGCGATGCCGTCCGGCATGCGCTGGTATGGTGCGTTAACGCGCGACATGGACGCGACGCTGCCGGAACGCCATCTCGGCATTCTGCAGGCAGCGGAAATTCCCAACCTGCTCGCGCGGCTGGACCGGTTTGCCGACGTGCTCGAGCAAACCGGCCTGGGCGAACTGCCGGAGCCGGTGCGCTTTGCCGCTGCTCAGAAACCGTTCGTGCCCCGACTGCTGGCAGGCCGGCGGATTGCGATCGCTCATGACGCGGCCTACGGTTTCATCTACCCGGCCAATCTCGACACTCTGCGCGATCTGGGCGCGCAGTTGCTGTTCTTTTCGCCGCTTGCAGGCGACGCCCTGCCAGAGGCCGATGCCGTGTGGCTGCCGGGAGGCTATCCGGAGCTGCATGGCGCGCGACTCGCTGCGCGAGACGACTTGTGGCGGGATCTGCACGCCTTCATCGACGCAGGCCGCCCGGTGCTCGCCGAGTGCGGCGGCATGATGAGTCTGTTCGACACCATCGTGGACAAGCAGGGACAGGCGCATGGCTTGGCCGGCGTGTTACCGGGTCGGGCGCTGCTGCAGCCGCGCTTCGTGGCCTTGGGCACCGAATGGCTCGATCTGCCCGAAGGCACGCTATCCGGCCACACCTTTCACCACTCCCGGACCGAGACCGATGTCCTGCCAGCGCTTCATGCGCGTGGCGCCGACGGTCGCCAAGGTGAGGCGGTCTACCGGCGGAGGCGGCTTGTCGCTTCGTATGTGCATCTCTATTTTCCATCCAACCCTCAGGTGGTCGCCGCATTGTTTGCCGGGAATATGCCCGACGCGGTGGCCACAGAATCCAAGGAGCCCTGACCCCGATGGACGAATCAGTCAAGCAACGCCACCAAACGCGTATGCAGCGCAAGAAGGCCGTAGTGGATGCCGCGATCGGGCGCGCCACCGAGCAGCGCGGTATCGTCATCGTGATCACCGGCAACGGCAAGGGCAAGACCACTTCCGCCTTCGGTACCCTGTTCCGTGCATTGGGGCATGGGCAGCGCGTGGGACTGGTGCAGTTCATCAAGGGGACGCGTAGCACCGGCGAAGTGGCTGCGCTCGAACCGTTCGGCGAATCAGTCGATTATCACGCCATGGCCACTGGCTTTACCTGGGAAACGCAGAACTGGGAGGCGGATCAGCGCGCGGCCGAGATGGCGTGGGTCCATGCCGAACGCATGCTGAGCGATGCGTCGCGGTCGCTGGTGGTGCTCGACGAGCTGACCTACATGCTGAAGTACGGTTATCTGAACACCGAGCGGGTATTGGAGGCGATCGCCGCGCGGCCCGAGCTTCAGAGCGTGATCGTGACCGGTCGGGCCGCGAAACCGGAGTTACTCGAGATCGCCGACACGATCAGTGAACTGGCCGATGTGCGTCATGCGTTCAAGGCTGGGGTTCAGGCGCAGGCGGGTATCGATTTCTAGGATTCGCGCTGCCGTTTCTTTCGTGCGTCCTCCAGGGCTTCGCAGACGATTTCCGCGCCGTCGAGAATACGAGGTGTCGGGCGCTGGATGAGGTCCGGTGGCACGAAGTAGAGGTTGCCTGACTGTGCGGCCGGCAGGCCGCGCCAGTCGCGCCATCGGTCTAGCCATTCCGGGCGGGCTTCGCCCATGCCGCTGGCTAGGATCACCTCGGGTGCTGCGCGCAGCACCGCCTCGGTGCCGATCTGCGGTGCCAGCTGCGGCAGCGAGGCGAAAACGTTCTGGCCCCCACACAGGGTGATTACGTCGGAGATCATGTGTTCGCCGTTGATCGTCATCAGCGGGTCGTTCCAGATCTGGTAGAACATCGTGATCGGAGGCTGTGACGAAAACCGCACCGCCAGTCGCTGGTGGCGGTCGCGGAAAGCGTTCGCCGCGGCGTTCGCCGCCTCTTCGGTGCCCGCGAGCTTGCCGAAGCGTTCCAGGCTGTGGGCGACATCGTCGAGGCGGCGGGATTCATTCATGAACACGGGACTGCCCAGGGCGGCGAACTTGTCGAGATGGGCTTCACGGTTGCCGCTCGACCATGCGATCACGAGGTCCGGGCGCAGCGCGACGACCGCCTCGAGGTCGATGCTCATGTAACCTCCGACGCGTGGAATCTCGGTAGCCTCCGGGGGGTAATCGCTGTAGGCGACCGCGCCGACGATGCGTGAGCCGGCACCGGCCGCGAACAGCACCTCGGTGACATGCGGCGCGAGGCTGACGATGCGTTGCGCCGGGGCGGCCAGCGTGATCTCGCGCCCTTCGTCGTCGGTTACGCTGACCGAGTGCGCGGCATGAGCAGTCAGCGCGAGCGTGGCGCTCGCCAACAGGCCGAGCAGCCGTAGCGTGAAGCCGGAGAGGTGTTCGATACCGCGGACGTAGTTCATTGTTCTTCCTTGATTCGTCGGAGTGCGGCTTCGAGCCGTTGCCAATCGTGTTCACAAGCAGGCAAGCCGAAGCGGAGTCTGTCGGGGTTGTCGAAGCAGCGCACGAGGATACCCTGTCGGGCCAGACCTTCGGACCAGGTGATGGCCTGGGGTGTCATGACCTGCTGGAACAGCGCGCAGCCGGTCGGCGTACCGAGGCCAAGTTCCTGCAGCAGGGCGGACAGGCGCATGCTGGCCTGTTCAAGGGCGACCCGGGTGTGTGTCTGCCAGGCGTTGTCGGCCAGAGCGTGGCGGGCGATGAGGCGTGACGGCCCGGCGATGGTCCATGGGCCGAGAATCTGCGCCAGGCGTCGCGTGACTGTGGCCGGGGCCAAGACAAAGCCGACGCGAGCGCCGGCAAGTCCGAAGAACTTGCCCAGGGAGCGCAACACGACGAGGCCGGGACGGCCGGCGTCGGCAGCCAGACTCGCCTCCGGGGTGGTGTCCATGAAGGCTTCGTCGACCACCAGGCATCCACCTCGCGAGTCGAGCTTGGCGAGTGCAGCTACGATGCGTGCGGGGTCGATGAGACGCCCGGTCGGGTTGTCCGGGTTCACTACGATAACGATGTCGCTGGTGTCCGCAGCCCGTTCGAGGTCGTCATGGTCCAGGACTCGAGCGTGACGCTTGTGCCAGGCCCATGCGTGCTCCGCATAGGTTGCGCCGAGGATGCCCACGCGCTTGCCAGTGAGCACTTGTGGCAGCGCCTGAATGGCGGCCTGGGAGCCGGCCACCGGCAGCACGTGCTCTTTGTCGCAGCCATAATAGCGGGCGGCAGCCGCTTCCAGCCCGTCGTTTTCTTCTGGCAGGCGCAGCCATATGTCGGCGGGAACCGGCGGAGCAGGGTAGGGCTGGGGATTGATGCCGGTGGACAGGTCGAGCCAGTCCTCGGGCGCGATGCCGTATGCAAGGGCGGCAGCGTGCAGACGGCCGCCATGTGGGGGGCGCGGGATGAAGAGGTCTTCAGAGCGCATGGACGAGCGCTCCGGCCGCGATCACGGCAAACCAAAGCCAGGCGCCGTTGCGAACCAGGCGAACCGCTTCCCTGATCGTGTTCGCATCCGGCATCTGACCGGCGCCCAGCGAGGGGCGAACTTCGCTTCGCCCTTGATAGCTGGCGGTGCCACCGAGCCGAACGCCGAGCGCGCCGGCGCCGGCGGCCATCACCGGGCCGGCGTTCGGGCTGCTCCATGCGGCGGCCTGCAGCCGCCAGCAGGTGAGGGCCCCGCGCGTCTTGCCCAGCAAGGCATAGGTCAGCGCGGTCAGCCGGGCGGGGATCCAGCCCAGCGCGTCGTCGCAGCGAGCCGCGAACCAGCCGAAGTGCAGGTAGCGCGGATTGCGATAACCCCACATGGCGTCGAGGGTGTTGACGAGCCGGAACAGTAGCGCCCCGGGTCCGCCCAGCAGGCAGAACCAGAACAGGGCGCCAAACACCGCATCGTGACCGTTTTCGAGCACGGTCTCGACGCCGGCACGGGCAATTGCCTCGGATGAAAGTGACTCGGTGTCGCGGCTGACCACCAGGGCGAGGCTGGCGCGGGCAGCAGGGAGGTCTTCGCGAGCCAGCGGCATGGCGATCGCCTCGGCATGCTCGGCCAGACTTCTTCCGCCCAGTGCCAGATACAGCAGGCCGACATCGATGATCCAGTGTGCGCCGGGTACCGAGTCGCGCACCCACCAGGCCAATGCCACGAGCGGCATCACTGTGGCGGACCAGGCGAGGAGCCCGCTTATCCGGCCCTGACCGAGGTGCATTCTGATCAAGCGTTCGGTCGTGTGGGCCAGTTTTCCGAAACCCACCAGCGGATGCCAGCGGCGCGCTTCGCCGAAAAGGCGGTCGGCCGCCATGGCCAGGGTGAGCTTGACGAACAGTGACAGCATGCGTTTCCGGCGGGGATAATCGGAGACTTTTCGGATTGCGTTGGCAACACGGGTTTGCTAACGCGCAGCGGAGATTCTAAGCGATGACGGCTTCACTCAGTCTGATGGTTCAGGGCACGACCTCGGATGCCGGCAAGAGCACTTTGGTGGCCGGGTTGGCGCGGGTGCTTGCCCGTCGCGGCCTGCGCGTCGCCCCTTTCAAGCCGCAGAACATGGCGCTGAACTCGGCGGTGACCGCCGACGGCGGGGAGATCGGCCGGGCGCAGGCCTTGCAGGCGCTCGCCGCGGGGGTAGCGCCGCATACCGACTTCAACCCGGTGCTCCTCAAGCCCTCCACCGACATTGGTGCGCAGGTGGTCATTCATGGCAAGGTCCATGCGCAACTGTCCGCGCGGGACTATCACGAGTACAAGCCGATTGCGATGCAGGCGGTCATGGCATCGTGGCATCGGCTGGTACGGGATTACGAGAGCGTGCTGGTCGAGGGAGCGGGCAGTCCAGCCGAGATCAATCTGCGCGACCGCGATATCGCCAACATGGGCTTCGCCGAGGTGGCCGACGTACCCGTGATCCTGATCGCTGACATCGACAAGGGCGGGGTGTTTGCGCATCTGGTGGGGACCTTGGCACTCCTGTCGCCGTCCGAGCAGGCCCGCATCAAGGGCTTCGTGATCAACCGGTTTCGTGGTGACCAGGCCTTGCTCGATCCCGGCTTGCGTTGGCTGGAGGAACGGACCGGTATTCCCGTGCTCGGCGTCCTGCCCTATCTGCACGGTTTGTTCCTGGATGCCGAAGACGCTTTTCCCACGGCATCGATCGAGAAGTCGGTGCCGCGCATCAAAGTCGTCGCGCCCGCCTTGCCCCGTTGTTCGAATCACACCGATCTCGATCCCTTGCGCCTTCATCCGGAAGTCGATTTCGAGTGGGTTGGGCCGGATGCCCCCATTCCTGCTGCCGACCTCGTTGTTCTACCGGGCTCCAAGAGTGTTCTTGCAGATCTGGCGTGGTTGAGGACGCAGGGCTGGGACCGTTACCTTTCGCGCCACTTGCGCTATGGCGGCAAGGTGCTCGGCATTTGTGGCGGTTTTCAGATGCTGGGTCTGGCGATCGACGACCCCTTGGGCGTCGAGGGCGGGCTTGGAGCGGGGGCCGGGTTCGGGTGGTTGCAATTGACGACGTCCATGTCGAATGAAAAACGGTTGGCCCAAGTGACGGGGAGGTTGGCTTGGTGCGACGCCCCGGTGGCGGGGTATGAGATTCATATGGGTATCAGTAGCGGACCTGCGCTGGAGAGACCGTTCGCGATTCTCGATGACGGACGACTGGACGGTGCCGTCTCCGAAGATGGTCAGGTTGTAGGCACCTACTTGCACGGTTTGCTCGATCGGCCCGAGACGTTCAGGTCGGTGCTTCATTGGGCTGGCGCACGCGACGTCGAAACGGTCGATCTGCCGGCTCGTAGGGAGGTGGACCTGGATCGTCTGGCCGATGCGATCGAATCTTCTATCGATCTGGAGCACTTGCTTGCCATCATGCAGCCACACGGTGAGGCTTCTCGCGGTCGCGTTTGATTGCCGTGGCGCCGAGGCTGGCGCCACAGGCGACGGTATCGCTTCGAACGGCAATAGGAGTCCCTGTTGCCGCTCGTGAAGGCGGATGAGCGCCTCGTGCAGCGCCTTACTGCGCGGGCCGACCCACCGTGAGTTGATCGCGCAGGGCTGCGAGTGATTTTTCGCCGATGCCTGGAACCCGGACAAGATCATCCACCGAACCGAACGGTCCGTTCTCGGTGCGGTACTTGACGATGGCATTCGCTTTCGATGGTCCGATGCCTTTCACCTGTTCCAACGCTGCCGGGTCGGCGGTGTTGATGTCGACCGGCCCGGTCGCGATGGCTGCCAGCGGTGAGAGCAAGAGCGCAAACAGTGCGGCACGGAAGAATTTTCCCATGATCATTTTCCCCTTATGGAATGTTTGCCATATGGCAAATCAATTTTCTTTCGAGCGTCATGAAGATGTCAATAGGATATGCGAAAGGAATTGTCGGGCTGGTCGTATCCGCGCTTTTGCCGGCACGAAGGGCCGTGCCCCGTGGCAACGAAAAAAGGCCCGGTCTCTTTCAAGACCGGGCCTCTGATGCCGACAGGCCCGCATTCGGCGGGCGCCTCGAAGGTCAGTGGTTGCGTGTCCCCGATTTCGCCGAAAACAGGGCGGCGCGGGGCGCATTGCGGGGGGATGAGGCCGGGCGGCTGCCGCTGGTCACGGAAGGCTTGGCGGTGGCAGCCGGGCGGCGGTTGTCCTGAGCCGGCCGGCTGCTTTCGGTCCGGGGCGCGTTATTGCGCGGCTTGCTGGAGCTCGTTCCGGGCTGGCTGCGTCCGCCCTTGGTGCCATTGCCGGAACCCGCGCGATGACCACGTGCGGCCAGGGGGGGGCGCTGATCCCGTTCCTGCTCCAGCGCATCGGCCGGATTCGGCGTGAAGCCGGTCGGGGTGGCGCGATCGATCTTCTGCTTGATCAGGCGCTCGATGCCGGCCAGATGCTTGGTTTCCTCGCCATCGACCAGCGAGATCGCATGGCCGGGGCTGCCGGCCCGTCCGGTGCGGCCGATGCGGTGGACATAGTCTTCTGCGATATTGGGCAGTTCGAAATTGACCACATGGGGCAATTGCTCGATGTCCAGTCCGCGCGCCGCGATGTCGGTCGCGACCAGGATGGGCAGCGACCCATCCTTGAACTGGGAGAGGGCGCGGGTACGCGCCGCCTGGCTCTTGTTGCCATGAATGGCTGCAGCGGCAATGCCTTGCTTGACCAAATACTCGGCCAGCTTGTTGGCCCCGTGCTTGGTGCGGGTGAAGACCAGTACCTGCTCCCAGTTGTTCTGCCTGACCAGATGCGCCAGAAGCTCGCGCTTCTGCTTCTGCCCGACCATATAAACCGATTGGGAGACAAGCTCGGAAGTGGTGTTGCGCTTGGCGACTTCGACACAGCCCGGGTTGGTGAGCAAGCCGTTGGCCAGGGAGCGGATCTCGTCCGAGAAGGTGGCGGAGAACAGCAGATTCTGGCGTTGCTTGGGCAGCAGCGCGAGCACCTTGCGGATGTCGCGGATGAAGCCCATGTCCAACATGCGATCGGCTTCGTCCAGTACGAGGATCTCTACGCCGGACAGGTCGAGTGTTTTTTGTCCGACATGATCCAGCAGGCGTCCCGGGGTCGCGACCAGGATGTCGAGCGGCTTGCGCAAGGCCGAGATCTGCGGGTTGATGTTGACTCCACCGAACATGACCAGCGATGTGAGCGGTAGATACTTGCCGTACGTGGTGACGGATTCTTCCACCTGTGCCGCGAGCTCGCGGGTCGGGGTGAGAATCAGGCACCGAGGACGGCCGTTGCCCGCCTTGGTCAGCGGATTGCTTGCCAGGCGCTGCAGAATCGGCAGGGTGAAGCCGGCGGTCTTGCCAGTACCGGTTTGCGCGGCGGCGAGCAAGTCGCCGCCCGCGAGCACGAGCGGAATCGCCTGTGCCTGAATCGGTGTGGGCGTGGTATAGCCGGATTCGGCCACGGCACGCAACAAGGGGGCGGCCAGTCCGAGACTGGCGAAATCGTTTTGGATGGTCATGCTTGGGTGTGCTCCAGCGACGGCCTGTCACGTCAATGAAGTGACACCAATCGAGGCGGGCGGGGTAGGACCGTTCAGGGTCGGGGACAATGTGGCCGATTGGTCAGGCTCACGATCCAGGCATTGTAGCCGGATTATTGCGCAATGCAGCAAAATACTTTGATTAGGATCAGAAGTTGTTCTATTTTTTCAAGTGTATAACTTTTGCGCAATTCTACTCGGGGTTCGAAGGCGTTATAGTCCGGGTCACAAGCAGTCGAAAGGGGATGCGAATGCGTGGCCAGTCTTGTTGTTCCGTCGGAGCGCTTCGAAGTCGGCTTGCCCTCGGGCTGGGCATGATGGCTTGTCTGGGCTTGGGTCTGGTCGCACTGTTCGCTGCATTGTGCCTCGGGATCGGGGTTGCTGCGTCGCAAAATGCCATTGGTATCGTTCTGGCGGAGGGCGTGTCGCTCGATCTTCTGCTGACGGCTGGGGCTGCGGTCTGCGCGTTCTGCATCGGACTGTTCTGCCTGGTCAGCCTTTACCAGCCATCCGCTCTGCCGCAGGGTGTTTTGCTGCATCGAAACGCCGTTCCTTCGCTGCACGCGCTGATCGAGCGGGTCGGCAAGCATTTCGGTGGCTATCGGATAGACGCGGTATTGATGACCGATGGCATGAACGCGGCGGTGGTTCAGCGTCCGCGCTGGGGCTTGCTCGGGCCTATGCAGACCTATCTCCTGCTGGGGCTGCCTTTGACCCATTCGGTATCGGACCGGCAATTGGCTGGCGTGCTGGCGCACGAGTTCGCACATCTGAACCGGCAACGCCAGGGTCTCGGCGCCTGGGGGTGTCATGTGCGGGCGTGGTGGTTCCGGGTGCTGGACCGTCTGGTCGAAAGTCTGCCCGACCTGCCTGGACGCTGGCTGGACAGAGTGTCCACGCCCAGCCTGCATGGGGCGATGCGGCTTGCCCGGCTGGAGGAGATCGAAGCCGATCAGGTGGCCGCTGCGGTGGCGGGGCGAAGCCTGATCGCCGAGGTGCTGGTCGAGGTGGCGATCAAGGAGCGCTTTCTGGTCGATGACTATTGGCCCAAGGTAATGGGGCAGTGCGAGAGAATGCCCAAGCCGTCGATTCGTCCCTATCGCGAAATGGGACTGGGTATGGCGGCCGGTTTCCGGCGGGCTTCTTCGTCGCTCGATCTGGACATGAAGGCGGACATGGCCATCAGCGAAGTCGGAGACAATCCGGTCGATGGCCTAGGGGATTTCCATCCGCCCTTGCATGAACGGCTGTATCGGCTCGGAGTGAGCGATATCTACTTGCCGGGAGGCGAGCCCTCGGTCGCAGAGACGCATCTCACCGCCTTGCTGCCGTCGCTGTCGCTTGCGCTCGATCGCGACTGGTGGGCCTGCGCGCGCGCGCATTGGCGTCGCCACTACCGTTCGTGCAGGAAGCCAGGCAACTGCTGAGCCCCCAGCCCTGCGACCCGAGTCCCGAGTCCCGATCAGCCGGCCGTTTTGTGTGAGTGGGGACGCCCTCCTGCAGGTCAGAAGGCTTCGCGCTCCGCTTCCAGGTAGGCAAGGCTGACATACTTGCCGATGTTAGACTCGAAACCGAGCGTGTCCGCGGCCTTGCCCGCCACACGCGGGTCGGCCAGGACCAATTCACGCGCTTCTTCCATGCTCTTCATCTCCTCGACCGCCTGAAGGCAGTTTTCGTAGATGCCGGCGAACAGTTCCCGGTTCCAGTCGAGCACGTCCGGCCCGGCATGGCCGTGCCCCGGGACCCAGATGCGGGTATCGGTATGGACTTCGAGTTGATCCATGAAGTGAAAGGTGCCGACGTAGGAGCCGTCGTCCATGTTGGCGATGCGCCTGTCCATCGCGACGTCGCCGACATGGGTGAGCTGGTCCTCGACCACTTCGATGCAGATGTCGCCGGGTGTGTGGGCGACGCCGTAGTGGTGTATTCGTAGCGTCACGTCGCCAAAATCGAATTCGGCGCCGTGCTCGAC
The DNA here is from genome assembly GCA_030604735.1 of Azoarcus sp. GTDB lineage: Bacteria > Pseudomonadota > Gammaproteobacteria > Burkholderiales > Rhodocyclaceae > Azoarcus_F. The sequence goes on along the minus strand of JAUVVG010000041.1, from coordinate 3,771 downwards.
TTCCCGGTTGGGCGGGAAGATCCGGGTTCCGGCGGTGGCCTGGTTGGTCCATTGCTCCATCAGGCGTCGCCACAGATTGCCCTGGATACCTTCGATCTCACGTTTGGAGACCGGGTGGGCGTAGATCGGCAGCTCGGGACCGTATTCGTTGACGAAAGCATGATTCGCCAGCCAGTGGTCACCGTGGTAGTGGGTATTGAAGACCGCAATGACCGGTTGGTCGGTGATCTTCCGTATCTGGCGCAGCGCCATTTCGCCGATCTGCAGTGAGCCGCCCGGGTCGAGGATCACCACACCCTGGGCAGTGACCGCAAAGGTGATGTTGGCCATCATGCCGCGGTTCTCAGGGGTCGGGAAACCGTCCTTGGAGTAAATCATCCAGACATGCTCGGACAAGCGGTCGGCCGGGATGTCGTCCACCGCCGGCCCGAGGATGAAGTCCTGGAAGTCGTCGGCGAAAGCCGAGATCTGCGGCCAGTTCAGCGTACCCGCGGTGATCAGGCCGGCGCCCAGGCCGGCTCTCAGAAAGCGTCTGCGTGACAAGGCGGGTCGAATGGCTTTCATCCGCATCTCCTGGGGAATCGTTCTGGAACGTGGCAATTATCGAATCGCACCGCCCGCTTGGCGCACTTGGTGGTGCCCTGATGCGGATCGCGCCGAGCTTGTCGTCGCCCTTTGTCAGCAATGCCCGTGGGCAAGCTCGGGGGGCGGGCGGAAGCAGTATATTTACGGGCCGGGTCAGTGACGAAATAATATCGAGAACCGATGTGCCACGGCCGGCGGGGTCGGTATCGCGGTCAGACGGTTCTCGCCAACCCTTCCTGCACAGGCGTCCATTCTCTCACGACGCCCGGCGGGGTGACGATGCCGCCGATCAACGGCCTTCGAATCGCGGCGGGCGCTTCTCGAAGAACGCCTGCATCCCTTCCTCGTAGTCGCGGGTGTCGAGAAAGGCGAAGGCGGCGCGTTTCTCGTCGTCGCCAAGCGGTGTCGGGTTCCTGAGTCGCTTCACCCAGTGCTTGTGCCAGCGGGCGACCAGTGGAGCGCCGGCGGCGATGCGGTTCGCGCAGGTCAGCGCTTCATCGATGACTTTCTCGTCGTCGACGACACGGGTAAGCAAGCCCTTGGTGAGCGCTTCTCGTGCGGTCAGGATCCGCCCTTCGAGCAGGATCTCGAGCAGTACCGCCGGTCCGACCAGGGCCAGCAGGCCGGCCATTTCGCCTGGATACATGGAGAAGCCGAGGCGGTTGATCGGCGCCCCGAAGCGGGCGGATTCGCCGGCGATGCGTATGTCGCAGCAGCCGGCGATTTCGAGGCCACCACCAACGCATGGACCCTGGATCGCGGCCACGGTCGGGATCGGGCAGTCGCGAATCGCATCGAGCGCCGAGGCGACCAGGGTCTCGTGATAGTGCAGGGCGTCCTCGACGCTGGCACGCACGGTCAGAAACTCCTCGATGTCTCCGCCGGCCGCGAAAGCGGTGTCGTCGCGTCCGCGCAGAATGACGCAGCGAACATCCGGCGCGGCTTCGATCTGCTGCATGGCCTGGCGCAGTGCCTGCCACATATGGGCATTGATCGCGTTTAGCTTGCCCGGATTGGACAAGGTCAGCGTCGCGATCTGGTCCTGGATCGCGACCAGTACTTCACCGGTAGAACTGATCGTGCTCATTGGCCTTCAGGCGACCTTGCTGCGCGCCCGGGCGATTCTGGCCAGTGCGGCGCGGCCGCTGCCGATATGCTCGCGCATCAGTCGTTCGGTCAGGTCAGCGTCGCGGGCGAGCAGTGCGGTGAGGATGCCACGGTGCTCGGCCAGTGATTGTTCGAGCCGACCCTCGCTGAACAGCGAATGGTGGCGGGACAATTTGATGACCTTGCGGAGGTCTTCGATGACCTGAAGCAGCCAGCGGTTGTCGGCGATGGTTTGTAGGCTGCGGTGGAAGGCCTGGTTGGCTTCGAAGAAACGGTCGATGTCGCCCTTGTGGGCCGCCTCCTCCAACTGCGCATGGATCCGCTCCAGTTCGGCGAGTTCCGAACTCGTGGCCCGTTCGGCCGCTGCGCGCGCGCACTGGCCCTCGAGCAGGCTCATGATGCTGAAGATGTCGTCGAGATCGCGATCCGAGATCTCGGTGACGTAGCAGCCGCGCCTGGGTTTCAAGGTCACCAGGCCCTCAGCGGCGAGTACCTTGAGTGCCTCGCGAAGCGGCGTGCGCGAGATGCCGTACTGTACGGCCAGCGCCTGCTCATCGACCCAGGTGCCCGGCTTGAGCTCGTGCGAGAAGATGCGCTGCCGCAGTCTCTCGGCAACCTCCTGATACAAGGCGAGGGGGGCGATTCGGGATGAGGTCATGGGTTCACTGGGGTGCCGTCGCAATGATGACGACTATCGATTCTCGGGTTGCGTTCATAATTATGGATAAAGTATTATCGCACTCCTGAAGCAAGTCAAGTTTCCTTGCGCGGCGTATAAAGAGGGAGGTCTGGCTTAAGCCGCCGGACCGGGAGAGGGGTGCGCTGCGCGGGGGCGTCGACGACCACTCGCAACAAAGGTTGCGAGTGGTCTGTTCGCCGCGCCGAATGTTCGCGGTCACCAACGGGTGACGATAACGATATATTGAGAGGTAACACATGTCGAAGTCCGATTATCCCGCCTGCCCTCCGGCCGATCTCGAGGCTTGGCGCAAGGCCGCGGCCAAGCATTCGCCCGGGGGCGATTCAGATAATCTGGTCTGGAAAACGCCGGAGGGGCTGGAAGTCAAGCCGCTCTACACTGCGCAGGATCTCGAAGGGCTGCCTTTCGCGAATACGCTGCCCGGCTTCGAGCCCTTTCTGCGCGGGCCGCAGCCGACCATGTATGCGGTCAAGCCCTGGACCATCCGACAGTACGCCGGATTTTCCACCGCCGAGGCGTCCAATGCCTTCTACCGCAAGGCACTCGCCGCTGGCGGGCAGGGCGTGTCGGTGGCCTTCGATCTGGCCACCCACCGTGGTTACGATTCCGACCACCCCCGGGTCACCGGTGACGTCGGCAAGGCCGGGGTGGCGATCGACTCGGTCGAGGACATGAAGATCCTGTTCGACAGCATCCCGCTCGACAAGGTGTCGGTGTCGATGACGATGAATGGCGCGGTGTTGCCCATCCTGGCCGGCTACATCGTCGCCGCCGAGGAGCAGGGCGTGAGCCAGGACAAGCTGTCGGGCACCATCCAGAACGACATCCTCAAAGAATTCATGGTGCGGAACACCTACATCTATCCGCCCACCCCGTCGATGAAGATCATCGCCGACATCTTCGGCTACACCGCGCAGCACATGCCGAAGTTCAACAGCATCTCGATTTCCGGCTACCACATCCAGGAAGCGGGCGCCAACCAGGCCATCGAACTGGCGGTCCCGCTGGCCGACGGCCTCGAGTACGTGCGCACCGGCATCGCCAGCGGCATGGACGTCGACACCTTCGCCGGTCGCCTGTCCTTCTTCTGGGCGGTGGGAATGAACTTCTACCTCGAGATCGCCAAGATGCGCGCCGCGCGGCTGCTGTGGTGGCGCATCATGAAGCAGTTCAACCCCAAGAGCCCCTAGTCGATGATGCTGCGTACCCACTCGCAGACCTCGGGCTGGTCGCTGACCGAGCAGGACCCTTACAACACCGTGGTGCGGACCACCATCGAGGCGATGGCCGCGGTGTTCGGCGGCACCCAGTCGCTGCATACCAACGCGCTCGACGAAGCGATTGCGCTGCCCACCGAGTTCTCGGCCCGTATCGCACGC
>JAUVVG010000094.1 GCA_030604735.1 Azoarcus sp. | reverse complement strand
GTCCATGTGATGACTGCGGTACTGCAAAGGCTCGTCAGGCGAGCGCGCTTCGGCAACCGGCACCGCAGCACGCCCCCCGCAGCAGCCGTTGCGAATCGACGTACGGAGCGTCAGCATCCCGCCCTGATCCATCAGCCAGCGTTGTGCAGCCGGTGTTATGGCAATCGTGGTCATGGTCGTGCCGGCGAGGTCTGGGGGAAGCCGCCTCTGCTGCGGTTGGCGATGCGAACCAGGGCGAGCATCAAAGGAACTTCCACGAGCACCCCGACCACTGTCGCAAGTGCGGCGCCGGACTGCAGACCAAACAAGGCAATTGCTGCAGCCACCGCCAGTTCGAAGAAGTTGCTGGCACCAATCATCGCACCAGGGGCCGCCACGTTGTGCGGCACCTTCCAGGCTTTGGCCCAACCGTAGGCAATGAAGAAAATGAGAAAAGTCTGAATGGTCAGCGGAATGGCGATCAGCAGGATGTGAAGCGGATTGTTCAGAATCACCTCGCCCTGGAAGGCAAACAACAGCACCAGCGTCACCAGCAGTGCTGCAGGGGTCACCGAGCCGATTTTCTTCAGGAACACATTGTCGAACCACTCGATTCCACGCTTGCGGATCAGCCACACCCGGGTCGCGTAACCGGCGGACAACGGAATCACGATGTACAGCACAACCGACAGGGCACCGGTGTCCCAGGGCACCACAATGTTCGATACGCCGAGCAGAAAGACCACGATCGGCGCGAAAGCGAACAGCATGATGAGGTCGTTCAGGGCCACCTGGACAAGCGTGTAGGCAGCATCGCCCCGCGTCAGGTAACTCCAAACAAAGACCATTGCCGTGCAAGGCGCTGCGCCCAGCAAAATGGCACCGGCGAGATACTCCCGTGCGAGATCCTCGGGAATCAATGGCCGAAAGAGCACAATCAGAAAGAACCACGAAATCGCAAACATCGTGAACGGCTTGATCAACCAGTTCACCGACGTAGTAATGACAAGGCCCTTCGGCTGACGCCTGACCCCGAGGATGGCGGCAAAATCGATCTGCACCATCATTGGGAAGATCATCGCCCAGATCAGCACCGCGACCGGAAGGGAAACCTGCGCATACTCCATCTTCGCAAGCGCCTCCGGCACCGCAGGCAGCCATTGGCCAAGCGCGACCCCCGCAACGATACATAGCGCCACCCAAATCGTCAGATAGCGTTCGAAAAAACCTAATCCAGCGGCTTCGGACGATCGCCTGCTCTTATCAGCCATTCAATTTGATTCCCTGAGATAACAACCGTGGAAGATTCATGCCCCACAGCGCTCGATCGAGGGCCGTATAGTCATCGCCGCCAGTCTCCGGCCATCCGCATTCACAGTAAGCTCTCCCCAATCAGAGCGACGCGCCGAATCAAGCACCTCGACAACCCATCCTGGCAAGGATGGATGGAGACGGTAATGAACCCACTGTCCGCGCCGTTCGTCCTGCACCAGACCGCCCTCGCGCAACATCGCCAGATGACGCGAGATCTTTGGCTGCGAAAGCTCGAGTGCCTCGGTCAGTTCGCAGACACACAAGCTGAGCTCTCTATGGAGCAGCAGCGCGCATCGCAGTCGCGTGGGATCGGACAGGAGCTTGAAAAGATGTTCCGGATTCATTGCACAAACGATAGCAAATATCTGCCTATCCGTATATACGGCATTCCATATCTCGGGTAGCCCTCAATGGACGGTGCCCCACTCCGCCGGGCCCGCGCAGCGGACGTCGACGACCTTGTATCGATACCGCGTATCGAGTCCGCACGCTGATCACTTCGGCGGGCCGAAGGCCTGCACACCAGGTGTCTCGGGCTACCGACCCAGCATCTGCATCAGTTCTTCGCTGCTCGCCACCTTGCCCTCCACGAGCACTTCGTCCCCGATGCCGAGCGCCGGAGTGCGCATCACCCCGGCGTCGATGATGGCGTTCATGTCGGTCACCTTCTCCACTTCGAGTGTGATGCCGAGCCGACGAGCGGCTGTCTCCGCGTTGGTCGCAAGCTGCTGGCACTTGGCGCAGCCGGAACCGTAGATCTTCACCTTCATCTTCGATGACTCCTCAAAAGAACTGCCCATAGAAAAAACCGGTCGCAGTGGCCATCAATACCACCAGGCCACAGTATGTGAGCGTCTTGGCGGTACCGAGAACAGTGCGTATCACCAGCATGTTGGGCAGCGACAGGGCGGGACCGGCAAGCAGGATGGCAAGGGCGGACCCCTTGCCCATGCCGGCACCCAGCAGACCCTCGACGATCGGCACCTCTGTGAGCGTGGAGAAATACATGAACGCGCCCAGCACCGCGGCGAGAAAGGTCGACGCCAGACTGTTGTCGCCCACCGCCGAGGCGACCCACGAACCCGGCACCAGCGCCTCATGACCGGGACGACCGAGCAGGAACCCTGCGATGAGCACGCCACCAAGCAACAGCGGGACAATCTGCTTAGTGAAATCCCAGGTCTGGTTCGACCACTCCCGCCCTTCGTGGCCCTCGCCTCTGGCCTGCCACATCACGCCAACGATGCCAACCAGCATCGCCAGTTCCGGGGTCTGCGGAAACAGCAGAAGGCAAACCAGCACGAGCGCGCCAGTCAGCCCGACACGCCGAATCGACCAGCCCCACCGGCGCACCAGCACAACGGCCAGCACGACGGCGAGGAGCACAGTCAGCGGCCATTTCACCGCATGCACCGCCATCCATGCCGGCGAATCCGCACTCGCCCAGTTCGCGAAGACCAGAATGCCCACCATCGTGCCAAACAGCATGACCAGATCGCCGATCGGACGCGCGTCGTCGTCCGCCCCGAATCCGCGCCCGGGGGAGCGAGCGCGTTCGGCTTCCTCCCGGCGAAAGATGAAGTGCATCAATGCACCGATTACCACCGCGAACACGATCGCGCCCACGGCACGCGCAATGCCGATCCCGGCGCCCAGTACCTTGCTGGTCACGACGATCGCCATGACATTGATCGCCGGACCGGAATACAGGAAGGCAATTGCCGGCCCCAGCCCTGCACCCCGTCGATAAATCCCACCGAACAGCGGAAGCACGGTGCACGAGCACACCGCAAGCAGCGTTCCGGAAACAGAAGCGACGCCGAAGGCCACCGGTCGTGGCGCGGTCGGCCCGAGATGCCGCATGACCGCACCCTGGCTGATATAGGCAGCCATCGCGCCCGCGATCACGAACGCGGGCAACAGGCACAGGATGACGTGCTCGCGCGCGTACCATTGCGTGAGAAGCAACGCTTCGCCAAGCGCCTGCCCGAGACGAGGCACGCCGACATCGACCGGCAACCAACCCAGCGGCATGTAGTAGATGAGCGCGAACGCGGCGGCCATGCCAACCAGCAGCGTAAATTCCCGATTCACACCCGGTACCGCAGATCCATGACGGTCGAACATGACAAACCTCATCAACAGCCTGCCTCAAACCCAATGCTCGGGATGACGGCGCGCCAGGTGGGATTATCCGTGATTCGACACGGTCGCGGCCATCAGCCCTGCTACAGATCGAGCCGTTTCATCCGCTCCCAGAGGTTCTTTCGGCTGATGCCCAGTCGTGCCGCGGTACGCGCAATCTGCCCCTCGTTGGCCTCGAGAGCCTGCTTGATGTACTCCCGTTCGCAGGCCCTCAGATAGTCGGCCAGGCCGGCCGCCGTAATGCCCTCCAACAAATCACCCGGCGGTGGCACATCGAACAGGTTCTCAAGCTGCAGCTCGTCACCGACGCTGAGAATACAGGCCCGTTCAATCGCGTTCTTCAACTCTCTTACGTTGCCGGGCCAGCTGTGCATCAGCAGGGCCTGCTCAACGGTCGGCGTAAGCCGCTTGGGCTCCTCCGGATGCGCCCGAGCATGCGCCGCAAGAAAGCGGCGCGCCAGCCACAGCACATCTTCGCCACGTTCGCGCAACGGCGGTAGCCGCAGATTGATGACGTTGATGCGATAGAAGAGGTCTTCCCGGAACGCGCCCTCCTCGACCATTTCGCGCAAATCGCGGTGCGTTGCGCATATCAGCCTGAAGTCGACGCCGATCGTCCGTTCGCCACCGACCCGGGTCACCTTTCGTTCCTGAATCGCGCGCAAGAGCTTCACCTGCATCGACAAAGGCATGTCGCCGATCTCGTCGAGGAACAATGTGCCGCCATGGGCTTGCTCGAACACCCCGGGGCGCTCCTTCACCGCGCCAGTATAGGCGCCCCGCTCGTGACCAAAGAGTTCGGCCTCCATCAGGCCTTCGCTGATCGCACCGCAATTAACCGCGATGAAGGGGCTCTTCCGCCCCGCACTCGCAATGCGGTGCAGCTCGCGCGCCACCACTTCCTTGCCCACGCCCGACTCACCGGAGATCAGTACCGTGCTGGCTTGGCTCGCCAGCCGGGGAAGCAGGTTCTGAACATGCTCCATTGCAGGCGACACGCCCAGCCGACCCTCTTCTTCGCCCTCATCGCCCTGGCTC
>JAUVVG010000076.1 GCA_030604735.1 Azoarcus sp. | reverse complement strand
TGGTGCGCTTCGACTTCTCGCCGGTTCGCTTGTGGAACGGTCTCGGCCAGCTAGGCGCGATCATTCGCCACATGTTTCCGCCGCAGTCCGGTGGCGCCTTCATGGAGTTCGCCGGCGCCATCCTGCAAACCCTGGGCATGGCCTTCCTCGGCACCCTGTTTGCGGCACTGTTCGCAATCCCGCTGGCCTTCCTCGGCTCGAAGAACATCCTGCGCTTCAGCCCGGGGCGCTTCCTGGTCCGTCGCGGCATGGACTTTCTGCGCGGGGTCGACCAGCTCATCTGGGCGCTGATCTTCGTGCGGGCCGTCGGACTCGGTCCGCTGGCCGGCATCCTGGCGATCATCGTGTCGGACACCGGCACGCTGGCCAAGCTGTTCTCCGAGTCGATTGAGAACGTCGACCGCAAGCCCGTCGAGGGAGTGCGCGCCAATGGCGGCAATCCGGTGCAGACGATCCGATACGGCTTCATCCCCCAGGTGCTGCCGATGTTCCTGTCCTCGACGCTGTACATGTTCGAGTCCAACGTGCGCAGCGCGACCATTCTGGGCATCGTGGGCGCGGGCGGCATCGGCTACCATCTGGCCGAGCGTATCCGCAGCCATCGCTGGGAAGAGGCCTGCCTGATCCTGATCATGATCCTGGTGACGGTCGCGGTGATCGACTTCGTGTCCAAGCGCCTCAGGCAACGCCTCATTGGCAAGGCCACGCACTGAGCGCGGCGGGCGCCGCCGGGTGTCCGCGGGTCGCAATGCGGGTGCGTGCCGAACCCTTGGCGAGACGGCGTGTCGCAGTGCATGTCCGCCTCCTGATGGTTTAGCCGGCCCTCGCTTCGGGGGTCCGCCGGCCCCGGGGCGCGTGGCGTGTTGCCGGCGGATGTCCTGCGGGTTGCTCGATCGCCGGTTTCACCTGGCTCGCATGACTGCTCTCATCCTGAACGCACTTCGAGAACGACTTCGCTCGCTCGCGCGTCCGGTGCCTGGCGACTTCGCGCTGCCCGCGGGGTTCATGCCCCGGAATATCGATGGCGAGGTGGCCGAGTTCAGGCTGATGGAGGCCGACGAGCTGGCTGAACGCTTCCTCGCCGGGGAGTTCACCGAGGACGCCGCTGCCGCGGCAAGCTGCTGGCTGCTGGGGCCTGGTTGCATTCGCGCCGGCCAGACCCGGTCCGGACCGGACCTCAGTGACCCGTGTCTGTGCCCTTGATCAGCTTGCGGCGCAGCCAGCCCGAGAAGCTGTCCATCAGCATGACCATGAGCACGATCAGCACGATGTAGTAGGCGACCTGTTCCCAGTCCTTCTGAGTGATGATCGCCTGCGTGAGGAGCAGGCCGATACCGCCCCCGACGATGGCGCCGATGATGGTTGCAGAGCGGGTGTTGGACTCGAAGTAGTACAGGACCTGGCTCATGAATACCGGCATCACCTGCGGGATTACGCCGAAACGATAGCGCTGCACCGCGTTGGCGCCGGTGGAGCGAATGCCCTCGACCTGCTTCTTGTCGGTGTTCTCGAGGGCCTCGGAGAACATCTTGCCGAAGGAACCGGTGTCTGTGAGCAGGATGGCGAGCGCACCGGTCATCGGTCCGGGGCCGAAGGCGCGTGACAGCACGATGGTCCAGATCAGGCCGTCCACCCCGCGCAGGAAGTCGAATACCCGTCGCAAGCCGAAGCGCGCGATCAGCGAGGGTGTGAAGTTGTGGGCGGAGAGAAAGGCGAGCGGCAGGGCGATCAGCGCGGCCCCGAAGGTGCCGATGAAGGCCATCAGGATGGTTTCGAACAGCGCCCAGGCGACGTCCCCGTGCTGCCAGATGCGGTTGCGCCAGAAGCTCTCGGCCATGCCCTGGAGGTTGGACTTCGCAGCGTCGACGCGCTGGTCAGAGAGCGCCAGACCGATCAGCTCGCTCAGTGACTTTCCGTAGTAGGGGCTTTCGAGGCTGAACCAGAAAAGCTCCCAGCCGAGGAAGTAGCGAAACACATCGATCCGGGTGCGCGTAACGATCATGCGGGCTCCGTCAAGATCCACCACCAGCCGTGCGTCCGACTGGTTGACGGTCGGACGGTTCGGCCCGTCGGGTATGTTGACGCTCACCCCGTTGCGGGTCGAGCGGGCTTCGATTACGCCATAGCCGGGCACCGTGAGGAATACCGCGCCATTGTCTATGCGTGCAGACTGACCACGGCCGAGGTCGATTTCAGCACTGGGCCCATCGATCGCGACCCAGTCGGGTAACAAGTGTTCCGGGTAGACGCCCTTTGCCTCGCCCTCGATAGCGACGCGGATCTGACCGGAACGGGTGTCCTGGGTGACATGGGTTTTGTGAGAATAGGAGTCGGCGACCAGAATGCGCGCATTGTCCATGTTCGCGCGCTGAATCAGCCCCGGTACGTCGAAGGCGAAGAAAACGTAGAGCAGGTAGGCGAGGATCACGCCTGGGACCCCGAAGCTGAACAGTCGCTTGCGGGCAAAGAGTCGCTCGATTGCCGGCAGCCGGTCGGCAACGGTCGGGGAGGGCGCGGTGGCGCTGGCAGCAGTCATGGCTCAATGCTCCACGGCGGAGATCTTGTTGCGGTAATGACTGGAGATCTGGTCGACCACTACGATGGTGACGAACAGCAGGATGAAGATCGCGGCCGCCTGGTCGAAGCGGCCCTGTCCCCAAGTCATGGTGTTGCGCAGGTCGTAGCCGATGCCGCCGGCGCCGACGAAGCCGAGGATGGCCGAGGCGCGGATATTGATCTCGAAGCGCAGCAGGCCATAGCTCAGGAAGTTGGGCGAGACCTGCGGCATGACGCCGAGCCACATGCGCTGAAACCAGCCGGCGCCTACTGAGGCGAGGCCCTCGACCGGTTTGAGATCGGCATTCTCGGCGACCTCGGAGAAAAGCTTTCCGAGCGCACCCGCTGTATGCAGCGCGATCGCGATCATCGCTGGCACCGGGCCGCCGCCAAGGATGAAGATGAGCACCAGCGCGATGACGATCTCGGGCAGCGCGCGCAGGATGTCCATGGTGCGTCGGAACAGCGGAATGAGGCGCGGCCACAGCGCAAGACCGCGGGTCGATAGCAGCGCAAGCACGATGCCGCCGGCCGCGCCGATCAGGGTGGAGGCGGCGGCGATGTTGATGGTCTCGACCAGCGACGGGAAGAAGGTCGCGAGGTGGCCGGGCATCCGGTCGATGCGTTCCCAGGCTTCGCTGACCAGCCCCGCGGGGAAGTCGAGGATCTGCGGCAGGCCCGAAATGAAGCCGCCGGCATTGCGCGATTCGGCGATCTGGAAAGACGATATGAGCAGCAGTACGAACACCAGCAGCAGGATGCCCGAGTAGAGCCGTCGTCGCTGGGTTTGCGCCATGTAGGCGGTGTAGATGCCACTCTGGGCCGGCATGTACAGCTTGGCCATGTCCTGGATTCCTGACGTGACGCGGGCCGCGCGTGAAGGCGCGGCCCGCGTGGCAAAGGGCGAGCTTACTGGCTTGCCGCCTTGCGTGCTTCGATGATGGAGATGTAGGCGTCGTGGTTGATCGGCTGCACGCCAAGCGCCTCACCGGCGAGCACGCCATAGGCGCAGTCCGGGTCCATGTAGGGCAGGCTGGTCAGCAATGCGACCATGTCCAGCTTCACGCGCTCGGGTAGCGCCTTGCGCAGCACAAACGGACCCTCGGGAATGGTGTTGGACTTCCAGATCTCCTTGAGATCGTTCATGTCGACGACGCCAGCGTCGGAGGCCTTGCGCAGTGCGCCCGAGTTGTAGCCGTCGGCCCAGTCGCCGATGCCGTCGGCCCAGGTCACCCCGGCATCGACGTCGCCGTTGGCCACAGCGACGATGGTCTGCTCATGGCCGCCTACGAAGCGGATGTCGCCAAAAAACTCGCCCGGCTTCATCGAGTAGCCTGACTGCGGGATCTCGATCGACGGGATGAGGTAGCCGCTGGTCGAGTTGGGGTCGCCAAAGGCAAACACCTTGCCCTTGAGATCATCCAGCGAAGTGATGCCGCGGTCCGTCCTGGCGAAGCCAATGGCGTAGTAACCATAGGAGCCGTCGGTGTTGGTTTTGACCACGACGGGTTGGACCGCATCAGGGTTCTCCAGGTAGATCGCGGCATAGGTCGAGGCGCCGAGCCAGGCGAGATCAAGGGTGCCACCGAGCAGGCCCTGAATCAGGCCGTTGTAGTCAGCAGGCGTGAACAGGCGCACCGGCACTCCAAGGAGTTCCTGGGCCTTGACACGGAAGCACTCGTTCGAGTTAAGGCGATCCTGGGCATTCTCGCCGCCCATGATGCCGATACGGAATTCGGTAATGCCCTGGGCGCCGGCGGTGGCGGCACAGACGGTGGTCAGGAGCATGGCTGCTGCAAGCTTCTTCATCGATGGTTCTCCGGAGTGGATGCGTTCCCCGAGGGGAGTGGGTGGAAACAAGGCGTGGGGGGGACGAGAGCGTCAGGCCGCAACACCGGCCTGTCGGGCGAGGCCCGCCGGTGCCCGGTCGAGCAGGTCGAGACTCGTCGAGGTGCTTGCCTCTGAAAAGCTCTCGTCGGCGCCGTAGATCTCGCGCGCAACCGCGGTAGACAGTTCCGTCGGGGGGCCGTCGAAGACCACCTGCCCCTGGCGCATGCCGATCACGCGGTCGCAGTACTGGCGCGCGGTATCAAGCGTGTGGAGGTTGGCGATGACCATACGCCCGTCTTCTTCGTGGATTCGACGCAACGCATCCATGACGATCTTGGCGTTCATCGGGTCGAGCGAGGCGATCGGTTCGTCGGCGAGAATGATCTTGGGGTCCTGCATCAGCGCTCGGGCGATCGCCACACGCTGCTGCTGGCCGCCGGAGAGAGCCTCGGCGCGTTTGGGCGCCTGTTCGGCGATACCGAGTCGGTCGAGAATCCCGATCGCGCGGTGGATGTCCTCGCGCGGAAAGAGGTTGAACACCGTCGTCAGTGTCGAACGGCGGTTGAGCGTGCCGTGCAGTACGTTCGACACCACGTCCATGCGCGGGACCAGGTTGAACTGCTGGAAGATCATCGCGCACTGCGATTGCCAGGCGCGCTTGCGCTTGCCCTTGTACTCGAGGACGTTCTCGCCCTCGAAACGGATGCGCCCTTCGCAGGCATCGGTCAGGCGGTTGACCATGCGCAGAAAGGTCGACTTTCCCGCACCCGAGCGCCCGATGATTCCGATCATCGCCGGCTTGTCGACGCTGAAACTCACGTTGTCGACCGCAATGTTGCGGCCAAAACGCTTCGTTACCTCTTCAACCTGTAGCGGCATGAGCGCAGACCTCGAGACCGGTTTTCGTTGGTCGCATTCTGAGCGACGTCCGTTACGGTCTCTTTAAGGAAATGCGACGCTTGGCTTTGTCTCGATGCGGATGAATTTGCGAACTGGGTCGGTCGGGCTCGTCGTGTTTTCGCCAAAGGCAGGACCAAAGCTCGTCCGTTCGACCGGATCGCCATCTGTCACACCTTGTTCATGTCGGTCTGGAATGCTCTGACAGGGAAAACCATTACGCTTGAACAAAGGACACCGAATGTCACGCACCGGGATCGAACCGCCCCGGCTGGGTGAGCCCTGGCTGCTCACCCCCGGACCGCTCAGTACCGCCTACGAGGTCAAGGTCGCGATGCTGCGCGACTGGGGAAGCTGGGACGACGATTTTCGTGCCATGACCTACGAGCTGCGCACTCGCCTGGTACGTATGCTCGGAGACGGTCACGAGGCCTACACTTGCGTTCCGATGCAGGGTAGCGGGTCGTTTGCGGTGGAGTCCATGCTCGGAACGCTGGTGCCGCGCGGCGGGCGAGCGCTGGTGCTGGCCAATGGCGCTTACGGCAAGCGCGCGGCCGAAACACTCAGGATCATGGGGCGCTCGCACGTGGTTCTGGACAAGGGTGACTTTCTCCCGCCTCGTGGGTACGAGGTCGCGCGCATGCTCGCCGACGATCCCGCGATCACGCATGTGTTGGTGGTTCATTGTGAGACCAGCTCGGGCGTCTTGAACCCGCTGGAGGAGATCGCGGACGCGGTCGCCCATGCCGGTTGCAGGCTTTTGATCGATGCGATGTCGTCTTTTGGTGCGATTCCAATTCCGCCGAGGCGTATCGCGTTCGATGCCTTGGTTTCGTCCGCGAACAAGTGCATCGAGGGCGTTCCCGGCTTCGGTTTTCTGCTCGTCAGGCAGGATGCGTTGCTGCGTTGCGAGGGCAATGCCCATTCCCTGAGTCTGGATGCCTACGCTCAATGGGCAACGCTGGAAAAGACCGGCCAATGGCGTTTCACGCCACCCACTCATGCCGTGGCGGCCTTCCTGGAGGCGCTGCGCCTGCACGAGGCCGAGGGCGGGGTGGAGGGGCGTGGTGCGCGTTATCGCGCCAATCGCGATGCGCTCGTGAGCGGCATGAGAGGGCTCGGCTTCGAGACGCTGCTCGACACGCGCTGGCTGTCGCCGATCATCACCACCTTCTTCTGCCCGGCGGATCCGCATTTTGTCTTCGACCGCTTCTACGCCCTGATGAAGCGGCGCGGTTTCATCATTTATCCCGGCAAACTCACCGAGGTCGACAGTTTTCGCCTGGGCTGTATCGGCCAGGTCGATGTGCCGGTCATGAACCGTCTGCTTGAGGCGGTAGTCGATACCCTGCACGACCTCGGCGTGCGCAACCCGGCGCCACCCGCGGCGGCGATCACCAAGCGCGCCTTGCTTGACGAGACGGAGGTTGCGGCATGAAACGCTTCAAGGCCGTGGTCTTCGACTGGGCGGGAACGATGATCGACTTCGGCTCTTTCGCGCCGATGGGTGTATTCGTCGAAGCCTTCCGCCGTTTCGGCGTGGAAGCGAGTATTGCAGAGGCCCGGGCGCCGATGGGGGCGCCCAAGCGCGACCACATTCGTAGCATGTTGTTCGCTCAGCGGCTTGCGGGCGAATGGCAGCGGGTGCATGGTGTCGCGCCTTCCGAGATTGATGTCGACCGTGTCTACGAAGTCTTCGTGCCGATGAACGAGGAGGTGGTGGCGAATTTCGGTGCGCTGGTTCCGGGTGCGCGTGAGGCGGTCGAGCAGTTGAGGTCGATGGGGCTGAGGATTGGTTCGACCACCGGCTATACGCGCTCGATCATGAATCGCTTGCTGCCGGTCGCCGCCGCTCAGGGCTACACGCCGGACAACCTGGTCTGCGCAGACGACTTGCCCGAAGGTCGCCCGGGGCCGCTCGGCATGTACCAGTGCTTCATCGACCTGTGCGTGTATCCGCCATCGACGGTGGTCAAGGTGGACGACACGGAGCCCGGTATTGCTGAAGGGGTGGCCGCCGGTTGTCTGACGGTCGGTGTCGCGCTGTCGGGCAACTATGTCGGCAAGACCTCCGAGGAACTCGCCCGGATGTCAGCGGATGAAGTGGCGACCCTGCGCGCCTTTGCGACCGGGAAGCTGCTCGCGGCTGGAGCAGATCATGTCATCGATACAGTGGCGGATCTTCCTGATCTCTTGACCCGCCTGGATATGGCGATGAGTTGAGCTCCTTACTGGGCAAGTCAGTCCGTGCCCAGCCACTCCACGCGGTACAGATCGCGTCGGCGGTCGAGTGTATTGCGCACGCTACCTTGTTCTCGCAATTCCTTGAGCTTGTCCAGGTCCAGGTCGGCGATCAGGCTCATCTCGGTGTTGGGGGTGGCTTCGGCCGCAACCGAGTCGTGCGGAAAGGCGAAATCCGACGGGGTGAGAATGGCCGACTGGGAGTACTGGATATCCATGTTCTCGACGTTGGGCAGGTTGCCCACGCTGCCGGTGATGACCACGTAGAGCTCGTTCTCCACCGCACGTGCCTGGGCGCAGGTGCGAACCCGCTGGTAGCCGTTCTTGGTGTCGGTCCAGTAGGGCACGAAGAGGATGTCGATGCCGCGTTCGGCCAGTATCCGTCCGACTTCTGGAAACTCGATGTCGTAGCAGATCAGGATGCCGATCCGTGCCGAGTCGGTATCGAACACCCGCAGACGCGTCCCGCCGCTCAGCCCCCAGTAGGCGTTCTCGTCCGGTGTGATGTGGAGCTTGTATTGCATGTCCCAGGTGCCGTCACGACGCAGCAGGTGCGAAACGTTGTAGAGGGCCTCGTTCTCGTAGAGCGGCATGCTGCCCGCGATGATGTTGATGTTGTAGGACAGCGCGAGCTTGAGCATTCGCTCGCGCAACTCCTCGCTGTAGGCGGCCAGTTCGCGGATGGCCTGTGCGGGATTCGATTCCTGATGGCGGGATAGCAGGGGTGCCGAGAAGAATTCGGGAAAGACGACGAAGTCGGCTTTGTAGCCGGATACCGCATCGACGAAGAACTCGATTTGCGAGGAGAGTTCATCGAGTGAGTCGGCCGGACGCATTTGCCACTGCACGGCCCCGATCCTGACCGTGCTCTTGCGCTCGAACTTCAATTTTCCGGGAGCGCGTCGCTCGGGTTCACGGTAGTGGATATTGTTCCACTCGATGAGCGTGGCGAAAGCGCCGGACTCCTCGTCTTCAGGCAGATAGCCGGTGATGAGTCTGCGCACGTGAAAGTCGTTGGCGAGCTGAAAACTCAGAATCGGATCGCGCAACTCCTTCTTCTTCACGAGTTCGATATAGCGGCTCGGCGCCATCTTCTTTGCGTGCTTTGCATAGCCGGGGATACGACCGCCGGCGACTATGCGGCGCAGGTTGAGATGTTCGCACAGCGATTTGCGGGCGTCGTAGAGTCGTCGTCCGAGACGCAGGTCGCGATAGTCCGGATGCACGAATACGTCGACGCCGTAAAGCGTGTCGCCCTTCGGGTCGTGCGTCGTCAGGTAGCCGTTGCCCGTTATCTCCCAATAACCGTGCTGATCACCGAAGCGGTTGTAGTCGACGATCAGGCTGATCGCCGCGGCCACGACCTTGCCGTTGTCCTCGATGCACAACTGGCCGTCTGGAAAGCGCTTGATCTGGGCTGCAAACTGCTCACGACTCCAGGCGCCGCCCATCGCGGGGTAGACCCGATCCATGATCTCCCGGATATCGTCGTAGTCGCTCAACCGGGAAGTCCGCAGCACCAGTCGGTGTTCGGTGGCCTTTCGCGAGGACCGCCGTTGCTGTTTGCGGGGCTTTGCTTTGTCTTCGAGCTTCTTTGCCATACAACTGAAAGAGTGCTGGGTCGGGCAGTAAGTCTAGCCTTGACTGGTGATAATTGGGTGACAGAGAGCTTGTGACTGCAAATCGCTGAGTGTAGGTGTTTCGCGTGTGAGGCCTACCGGTACTTCCGAATGAAATCTCCTGCGCTGCCCGAAAAGTCGTCCAGCCGCTGCTGGAGCACATCGTGTTGCCAGTCCCACCAGCGAATACGCTCCATCGCCTCGGCGACTTCGGGCGGGAAGCGGCGGCGGATGATCCGCGCCG
The DNA here is from genome assembly GCA_030604735.1 of Azoarcus sp. Taxonomy (GTDB): domain Bacteria; phylum Pseudomonadota; class Gammaproteobacteria; order Burkholderiales; family Rhodocyclaceae; genus Azoarcus_F. The sequence goes on along the minus strand of JAUVVG010000076.1, from coordinate 2,228 downwards.
GGTTGCCGGCGTCGATGGTCCAGGGTTCGACGTCGCGGGTGACAACGGAGCCTGCGCCAATGACTGCACCATTGTCAATCGTGAGACCCGGCATGACGATCGCGCCGTGGCCGATCCAGGTGTCGTGGCCGATACTGAGGACGCGAGCGGCACGGGCGGCGAAGAAGGCTTCGTCGTCGGTCGCTGCGAACCCGTAGGCTGCACGTCGGTAGGTGAAATGGTGCAGCGTCGGCCGATCCAGCGGGTGAGCGGTGGGGCCCAGGCGAACGTGGGCGGCGATGTTGGAGAACTTGCCGATTTCCGTGTTCTGCAGGATGCAATCCGCGCCGCAGTACGAGTAGTCGCCCATGACGACATTCTCAAGGGTGCAGCGGTCGCCTACCTCGGTCCAGCTTCCGAGTGTAGCGCTGTTCAGGCTCGTGTCTCGCCCGACGGTGGGTTGTTGCGTCAGTTCAAGCATGGGCGCTCCGGCTCCGTCTGGAGATCACATTGTCATCGGTGAAGGAAAATTGTCGGACCCATTTGAAGGGCCTGCCCCGGTCGGTCTGTTTCACGAGGGTCAGCCCGGCGATGGCGACCGGTGTGCGTAACACATCGGAGAACAACGCGCGCAGTTCGGACTGCATGGGCGCCAGAAGATCCGGAGGCAATGCGCCGGTGAGCGACATGTGAAAGCGGAAGGCGTCAAGGACATAGGGGTAGCCCCAGCGGGCGAGCAGTTCGCGCTGGCGTCTGTTGAGGTCAGGGGTGTCGCGGCGCACCCGGTCGTAGCTCGAGAGTGGGGCGCGAAATATGTCGAAGGCGCGCAGACACGATTCGGCGAGCATATCCAGATCGGGGTCAGGGACGACCGGCGCGAGTGCAAGAAAGTGATGAAGTCGTTGCACTTCCAGTGCCGTCGTGAATGGGCTGTAGCTGTTGCAGAAGCCGGCGAGCGCATCGCACAAATGCTGCTCGCTGTGATGTTCTGCAAGCTCGAAAGGTGCTACCAGGGTTGCGTGAAAGCCATAGCGCGAGGGGGCTGCGACCGCCGCGTCGATGTCGTCCTGTTGCAGGCGAAGGTGCTTGATCGGGGGTGTGTCGTAATCCGTGCAGGCGTCGCGGCCGAGCCAGGCACTGGCGACTTGCCACAGACGGGTTTCCGGTTCCGGGCAGAAGTAGATTGCGTAACGGCTCGTCATCAGGCGACTTCCAGCCCCTGGCGCCATACCCGGCGAACGACCGGGCCGTGTTCGCTGCGATGGATGCGCACCAGATCGGCCCGACGGCCGGTTTCGATCATGCCCCGGTCGTTCAGGCCGAGTGCGCGCGCCGGCTGTCCCGCCACCACGTCGAAGGCCTCCGGGATGCTGAATCCGGACTGGGTGTGAAGCAGCCAGGCAGCCTGCATCAGACTGGCCGGGATGTAGTCGGAGGTCAGCATGTCGAGCAGGCCGTTCTCCGCAAGTTCGCGAGCGGAGACGTTACCCGAGTGGGAGCCGCCGCGTACCATGTTGGGGCCACCCATGATGGTCGCGAGACCGTGTTTGCGGGCGGCGCGGGCTGCCTCGACAGTGGTCGGAAACTCGCACATCGTGGCGCCGAACTTCACCGCTTCCTCGACATGCTCGCTCGTGGCGTCGTCATGCGTGGCGAGGGTAATCCCGCGTGCGTGACACATGTCGGCGACGAGTTGTCTTTGTTGTGTAGCGATTCTGGTCTGAAGCTGTTGCCGCGTGGAGATCATGTCGTCGACCTGTTGGTCGTTCAGTCCGTGCTTGCCCTTGTAATAGACCCTGAACTTGTCGATGTCGACGAACTGCCTCGCACCCGGCGTGTGGTCCATTATCGATATGAGCCGAACCAGCGGATTGTCGATCGTCTGGGTAAGACTCTCGGTCATGTCTTCGGCGACGATCTCGCAGCGCAGGTGCAGCAGGTGATCGGCCCGGAAGTGGCCGCTGCGTTGCAACTCGCTGATGCCGGTGATGGTCTCTTGGGCGATGTCTTTGCGCCATTCCTTGCCGTAGTCGCTGCCGCAGGCGATCGCGTCGAGCACTGTGGTGATACCGGCGGTGGCGATCGCGGCGTCGTGGGCCAGCACACCCGGGCGCGTCGGCCAGCGAACGCCGGGACGCGGGACCAGGTGCAGCTCGGCGTTGTCGGTGTGAACGTCGACCAGGCCAGGCGTCAGGAAGTCGCCGTCAAGGTCTCGCGCCGCGGCGCTGCGGCAGCGGCCTGTGTCGATC
>JAUVVG010000092.1 GCA_030604735.1 Azoarcus sp. | reverse complement strand
GCCAAGTGCGGTGGTGAAGAGAGCTTCGATCTGGGTGTTCATCGGGCGCGAGGTCGGCGTCAGTGTCGGGCGGTTGTACCACCGAGGGTCATGTTTGTTGAGAAGTCAATTTCCACTGGAAACGGCACAGAGCCGTGAAAGTTCCCCTTCCGGCGCAGAGCGTGCGCGATCTTGACGGCATCGAAGAAGCCGGCAGAGCGGCCGCAGAGCTTGCAACCCGTGAGTGGCAAGAGCAGGCAGAAACCCACTTCCGAAAACTCGCGAACGAAGACTTCATCTCCTACTCGTCTGGCCGGATTAAGGTGCTCTGGGATTTCGGAGATCCCCAGCATCTCATGCTCATCATCCGGATAGTCTGCCCGAATGCATTGCGACTGAAGGTCGAGCAGGCAGTGTTCCGGGAAATCTGGCGGGCATTCAATGCGCAACTGGATTAGCAACGATATCCGGCAAATCGCAGCGTTTGAAGCCGCGAATGACCAAGTGACCGAGCATCGCTTCGATTGTCACTGTGATCCGAACCCGTCTTTCGGTCGCCAGGATGATGGGCCGGCTCCGTGGCGTGGCGCGATCGGCCGACCATGGTAGTTCGGCCGATCGCGCGATGTGACGCGAACGCGCGAGCTTCAGGTCATCCAGGCGGTTCGCTGCGCACTCGGACGCGAGGCGTCGACGGTGACCAGTGTCACTGCAACCGTCCCGTCTTCGCTGCGCTCGATCGCGAATTCGATCTGCTCGTCACTTTTTGTGAATGTATGCCTCTCAGTTACCGTTGACGCCGACAGCACCTCTTGAGTGAAACCATTCGCAACAAAGCCGGTGCGGTAGTGATCAAGCACTGAAGCATAGTTCGCGCTGCCTTGGTAGCGCACGGTGATGCGAGAGCCATCGCGATGCCACTCGGTGCGGACCAGACCGGGAAAGCGACTCACCGGGCCGATATCGCTCCCCGACACGTCTTGCTTTGGTGAAGCCGTGGCAGCGGCGCTTGGGACCACCTCGCGCAGCGTCTCGGCGACCCGCGGAGAAATCTGCTCCACCTGGGCCGTAACTGACCGCGCAAGCTCAGGGGCGGATCCGAGCAGCGGTTGCGCCGCGCCCCACATCCAACCCAGGAGCGCAATCCCCGCCCAGGCCAGCAAAGCTAACAAGACCAACCCACCGCCGGCGATGCCGATCAACAAGCGCCGCCTGCGCAGCAAACCGGAGGTGGCACTTTGAAGCACTCCAAGCCAGAGCATCCTTTGCATTGTCGTCTCCGGGGAGTCAGTCAGGGTTGCCAACCACGAGGGACTCGCGGTCGCGATGCGTCACTCTCGCGTGCTCGCGTAGCTGGTCGAGCCTGCGGTCGAGCAGGCGGCCAGTGCGTTCGGATGCTCGGTCGATTGCCACATAAAGATCGTCCTGCACATCCTCGACGATCACATCTGCCGCTCCCTTCAGTCGCAACTCGATCGAGCAGCTCTTGTCGACGCCGCCACGGTTGCCGTTGACGTCCGACAGGCGCACCACCGCGCGTGACAGAACGTCTTGCCCGTGATTCAGCGCGTACGCAAGACGCCGAACCACATGCTCGCGCAGCGCATCGGTCATGGGAAAGTCCTTTGCGTGGATCTGAATGTTCATAAAGCCTCCATTGAGCAGAATCGCGAGACCAAGTGTGGGGTCTGACGATACTCGCGACAAGCAGATAGAAATCTGACTTATCATCGAAAAAATCGAATGTACGGAGTATCTCCAGAGCATGCTCAACTACAAACATCTACATTATTTTCGGTCTATTGCCCGCGCTGGCAGCGTGGTGCGTGCGGCTGAGCGCTTACATCTGACGCCACAGACGCTTTCTGGGCAGCTCACGCAGTTCGAGGAGCGTCTCGGCGTCGCGCTGTTCAACCGCGTCGGACGGCGGCTCGAATTGACGAAGGCGGGGCGCCTCGCCCTGTCCTACGCGGAGGAAATTTTCCAGGCCGGCAGTGAGCTTGAAGACGTACTCCGTGGCGGTGTGGAGGAGCGTTTCATCACCTTTCGGGTGGGGATTTCGGATGTGGTGCCGAAGTTCGCTGCCTGCCGCTTCCTGTCCCCGGTGTTGTCGCTGCCAGAGCCCGTGCGACTCGTCTGCGAGGAGGATCGGCTCGATCGCTTGCTGGCCGAGTTGGCGATGCATCGCCTCGATATCGTGCTCGCCGACCGTCCGATGCCGCCCGGAACCGAGATTCGTGGCTACAGTCACCCCCTCGGCGAATCTGGCATCGCCTTTCTCGCCGCACCCGCTCTTGCGGCGAGGCTGGGACAGGATTTCCCGATGAACCTCGATGGCGCGCCCCTGCTGCTCCCGGGTAGAGACAGCGCGCTTCACGTAGCCTTGTCACGCTGGCTCGAGCGGCAAGGACTTCGCGTCCATGTCGTCGGTGAGTTCGCCGACAGCGCCTTGATGAAGGCCTTCGGCGAGGCGGGTGCAGGGGTTTTTCCGGTGCCTGCGGCAAGCGTCGCCGATGTGACGGCGCATTACTGCCTTGATTGCGTGGGCGAGACGGGCGAGATTCGCGAGCGCTTCTTTCTGATCTCCGTTGAGCGACGCCTGTCTCATCCGGCAGCGCGGGCGGTCAGCGAGCAGGCCCGCTCGGTGTTCCCCCCGGCCACCCGATGAGCGACGACCCCGGTCAGGAGTCGGATGTCGGGGTAGCCGGCCTTGCCTGTCTCGCGACGGCCAAAAGTGATTCGGACTGCGCGGAGCACCGAACCAGCGCCCCGCCTGGCGCTCGCGCCTGTTCGGCACGCGTGTCAACAGGACAGACGGTGTGGTCGGGACAGCGATGGATCTCGATCGTCGAATGGGCGATCTCCTCGTGCACCGCCAAACGGCCCCGCACGCGCGCGGGCGTCAGCGTGGGGTCGCGAGTGACCACCGACAGCGCACACGAATATGACCGCTTGCCGACACGCCAGACGTGCAGATCGACGAGCCGGGTATCTCCTGAAGCGCTCGCGCTCTCGACGACGTCACGGATTTCATCGACCACCGGGTGATCCATCTCGCGGTCGAGCAGCACCTTGCTGGTGGCGATGATCAGGCCTTTGGCCCAGATGGCGACCAGCACCGCACCGAGGATCCCCATGACCGGATCCAGCCATCCCCAGCCGTAGATCCAACCGCCGAGCAGGGCGACGATGGCCAGTATCGAAGTCGCCGCATCGGCGATGACATGAAGATAGGCGGATTTCAGGTTGAGATCGTGATGATCGCCGTGATCATGAGCGTGGTGCTGATGATGGTCGTGTGAATGACCATGATCGTGATGGTGCGCCTTGCCGAGAATCAGTGCGCACACCACATTCACCGCCAGCCCGAGGATGGCGACCAATAGTGCTTCGCGGTACTGGATGGGTTGCGGCGAGAAGATGCGCTCTACCGATCCGACCACCATCATCACCGCGACGCCGAGCAGGAAGATGGCGCTCGCGAAGCCGCCCAGGATCTCGATCTTCCAGGTGCCGAACGCGAAGCGTGGATCGGTCGCGTAGCGCCGGGCGGCAGCGTAGGCCAGCGCTGAAACGCCGATCGCGAAGGCGTGCGAACTCATGTGCCAACCATCGGCCAGCAAGGCCATGGAATTGAACCACCAGCCCGCACCGATCTCGATCACCATCGTCACCGCAGTGATCCACATCACGAGCCACGTGCTGCGTTCGGCAGCAGTGTTGCCGTTATCGAAGACGTGCTCATGAGTCCAGTTGGACAGGTTCTCCAGATGCATGGCGGTTCTCATTTGATATAGGTGCGCAGCACGGCGATCAGTTCCTCGGCCCCCAGCATGCGCTCTGCGTCGCTGGTGATCGCGGGGTCGGCCACGTGCGTGCGGACGTGCTCCTCGAGGACTTCCGCCATCAGTCCGTTGATGGCGCCGCGTACCGCAGCAATCTGGTGCAGGATCTCGGCGCAGCCCTTGTCGGCATGGAGGGCGCGCTCGAGCGCCTCCATCTGCCCGCTCATGCGGCGGACCCGCGCGAGTAGCTTCGATTTGTCACGAACGGTATGGCTCATGGCTTAGCGATAAATACAATAGGGGTGTAAGGTATCCGGCAGATGAAAGAGACGCAATCCGTCTGGGGCACGACTGAGCTCAACACGCGTCGTTCGGTCCCCTGCTGCGACAGGCTAGAGCGCACCTTTGTCGTGTTTTCCCTCGCAGGACGCTGCCTCGGATCGCCGAAACGTGCGCCACAGCATCAGGTCATAGGTTATCTTGAGCAGCCCGCAGGCCACCAGCGGTGTCGCGAGCCATCCGGCGGCGAACAGCGCGCCACCGATCGCCGGGCTTGCCGCAGCCGCGAGACTCCTGGGCACGGCGGTGAAGCTTGTGGCCGCAGCGCGCTCCTGCGGCGTGACCACCGCCATGACGAAGGCCGAACGCGTCGGCACGTCCATCTGCGACAGGGCGCTGCGCACGAACAGTAGCGCGAGCGCCACCGGCAGGCTCTCGGCGAAGGCCGCCAGAATCAGACAGACGCTCGACGGAATGTGGGTGAACACCATGGTGTTGATCAGACCGATGTGGCGTGCCACCCAGGGCGCGGCGAGTTGCGAGGCCGCCGAAAGCAGCCCCGCCCAGAAGAAGAACTGGCCGGCGGCGGCGAGCGAGAGCTCGAAGCGCTCGAACAGCCAGAGCGCGAGCAAGGTATTGACGATCAAGCCGCCGGCGAAGGCGTCAACCGAGAACAGCGCCGCCAGCTTGATCACGACGCCGCGCGACGACCCCAGGGCTTCGGGCGGTCCGGCCTGGCCTTGTCCGGACGCGTCCGGCAATGCGCGATACAGGAAGAAGATCGCCACGCCGGCGAGCCCGTAGGCGACGAACATGAGGCGCAGCGCGTCGAGCTGGGATACGCCGGCCGTCGTCAGGACCTGAGGGAAAGCCGTCGCCAGCGAACCCAGGGCCGCACAGCACGCGCCAACGAAGGTGTAGCGTGCGAAGAGGAAGGTGCGCGCCTCGCCCTGCGCCGACGCCGCCAGCCGGGCGTGCTCCAGCGGCAGGAACACGCTGACGTCGCCGGAGCTGGGGTTCATCGTGCCGACGAAGGCGACGATCAGCAGCGGCCAGAATGCGCCAATGCCACCCATGCCACCGAGGCCGGCCAGCAGGAGACCGGTCGCGGTCATCAGTCCGGCAGCAGCCAGCAACAAGCGGCGCTGGGTGAAGCGATGGCCCCAGTGCCCGACCGCCAGGGTCGCGAGCGCGGATCCGAGCAAGGTGGCGGAGCTGATCAGCCCGACCTCCCACTGGCCGAGCCCGAGCGCGAGCAGATAGACCGGCAGCAGGATGGCGACGAAGCCATCGGTGAACGCCCGTAGCGCCCGCCCCAGCAGCAACAGGCGCGCCTCGGGCGCGGCGCCGGCGGGGAGCAGCATCACTGCGGGCCTGGCGGGCAGGTGCGCATGTTCAGCGCAATCCCTGTGCGCCGTGTTTGTTCGGGCGTTCCCGGGCGCTCCTTCTCATGTTCAGCCCTCCAGCCTTGGAAAGTCGCCGAAGCCCTCAGCGCAGGTAGGTGAAGACAAGGCCGATGGCGGCGCAGGCGGCGATCACCTTCATGATGTCCTGCTTGTACTTCCACAGCGCGATGAAGGCCGCCACGGAGATCAGCGCGTAGAACCACTCGAAGCCACCGGAGAACGGCGCGGCTTCGGTCGCCCGGGGGAAGATCACATGCCAGCCGAAGAACAGGGCCAGGTTGAGCACCACGCCCACCACGGCGGCGGTGATGCCGGTGAGCGGCGCGGTGAATTTGAGGTCGCCGTGGGTGGATTCCACCAGCGGAGCGCCTGCCAGGATGAACACGAAACTGGGCAGGAAGGTGAAGAAGGTGGCCACCGTGGCGCCGGCCATGCCGGCGAGCGCCAGCGCATCCGGCCCGAAGATCTCCTTGGTCCAGGCGCCCACGAAGCCGACGAAGGACACCACCATGATCAGTGGCCCCGGTGTGGTCTCACCGAGCGCCAGGCCATCGATCATCTGCGTGCCGGTCAACCAGCCATAGGTCTCGACGCCGCCCTGATAGACGTAGGGCAGCACCGCATAGGCGCCGCCGAAGGTCAGCAGCGCTGCCTTGGTGAAGAACTCGCCCATGTCCCGCAGCACGGGATCCGCCAGCATCGCCATGGCCCCGACCCAGAGTGCCAGACTCGCGATCAGCAGGGTGAGCAGGTAGGACCAGCGGAACCGGGTGTGGGCCATCGGAGGGGTGTCGTCGTCGATGAGCGCCGGGCCGTAGTCCTTGTCGCTGGGCCTGTGCCCGCCACCTACCCGGAACTTTCCCGGCATCACCTGGCCGCCGATGTATCCCAGGATGCCGGCCACGAGCACGATGTAGGGAAAGGGGACGCCGAAGACGAAGATGGCGACGAAGGACGCTGCCGCCAGCGCCCACAGCACATTGTTCTTCAAGGCCCGCGACCCGATGCGCCAGGCGGCGAAGACGACGATGGCCACCACCGCCGGCTTGATGCCGTTGAACACCCCCTGCACGAAGGTCAGGTCGCCGAAAGCCAGATAGACGTAGGTGAGCGCCGCGAGGATGAAAAGCGAGG
>JAUVVG010000045.1 GCA_030604735.1 Azoarcus sp. | reverse complement strand
CCGACACGCCTTGCAGATGGCCCATGAACTGCTCGGTGGCATCCACGTGGATGACCTTCACGCCCAGCGAGCGCGCAAAGGTCTGCATCACCTGCTCGGCTTCGTTCAGGCGCAGCAGGCCGTTGTCTACGAACACGCAGGTGAGTTGGTCGCCGATCGCGCGGTGGATCAGCGCGGCGGCCACCGAGGAATCCACCCCGCCCGACAGCCCGAGGATCACTTCCTCGTCACCGACCTGGGCGCGGATTCTCTCCACCGCCTCGGCGACGTAGTCCGGCATGTTCCAGTCATGCCCGCAACCACAGATCTCGTGCACGAAGCGCGCGATGATCTCCTTGCCCTTGATGGTGTGGGTGACTTCCGGATGGAACTGCACCGCGTAGAAGCCACGTGCCTCGTCGGCCATCGCAGCGACCGGACAGGCCTCGCTGCTACCGATGACCTTGAAGCCTGCGGGCAGCTCGGTGACCTTGTCGCCATGGCTCATCCACACATCCAGCAGCCCGTGGCCCTGGTCGTTGCTGCGGTCCTGGATACCGTTGAAGAGCTTGGAGTGCCCGCGTGCGCGCATCTCGGCATAGCCGAACTCGCGCTTGCTCGAACTTTCCACCTTGCCCCCGAGTTGCTCGGCCATGGTCTGCATGCCATAGCAGATGCCCAGCACCGGCACACCGAGCTCGAACACGACCTGCGGTGCCTTCCAGTCCACCGCCTGGTACACCGAGTTCGGCCCGCCGGAAAGGATGATGCCGCTAGGCGCATAGTCCCGCACGAAGGCGTCCGAGACATCGAACGGGTGCAGCTCGCAATAGACCTGTTGTTCACGCACCCGGCGCGCGATCAGCTGGGAAACCTGCGAACCGAAGTCCAGGATGAGGATTTTCTGGTGGGACATGCTGTGCTCTCGACAAATGAGAAGGGCGGCCTGAGCCGCCCCGGGAACCGTGGCGAAAACTCAATCCACGTGATAGTTCGGCGCTTCCTTGGTGATCTGGACGTCGTGCACATGCGACTCGCGGATGCCGGCCGAGGTGATCTCGACGAACTGGGCATTGTTGCGCATCGCATCGATGCTGTCGCAGCCGACATACCCCATCGAGGCGCGCAAGCCGCCCGCCAGCTGATGGATCACCGCCGACACCGGCCCCTTGTAAGGGACACGACCCTCGATGCCTTCCGGCACCAGCTTGTCGGCGGCGCTGTCGGCCTCCTGGAAGTAGCGATCGGCCGCACCCTGCTGCATCGCACCAAGCGAGCCCATGCCGCGATACGACTTGTACGAGCGCCCCTGGAACAGCACGGTCTCGCCAGGCGCCTCCTCGGTGCCTGCGAACAGTCCGCCAAGCATGACGGTATTGGCACCGGCTGCGATCGCCTTGGCGATGTCGCCGGAAAAGCGGATGCCGCCGTCGGCGATCATCGGCACACCACTACCTTCCAGCGCCGACGAAACGTTGTCGATCGCAGTGACCTGCGGCATGCCGACGCCGGCGATGATGCGGGTGGTACAGATCGAACCCGGCCCGATACCGACCTTGACCGCATCGGCACCGGCATCGACCAGCGCACGCGCCGCGTCGCCGGTCGCGATATTGCCGGCGATGACTTCGACATGGGGAAAATGCTTCTTGACCCAGCGCACCCGCTCGATCACGCCCTGCGAGTGCCCGTGCGCGGTATCCACCACGATCACGTCCACCCCGGCTTCGACCAGGGCCTGGGCCCGCTCCTCGGTACCGGCCCCGACGCTGATCGCGGCACCGACCCGCAGGCGGCCGAGCTCGTCCTTGGCCGCCATCGGATGCTCGGTGGACTTCATCATGTCCTTGACCGTGATCAGGCCGCGCAACTCCCAGGCGTCATTGATCACCAGCACCCGCTCGAGTCGATGCTTGTGCATCAGACGGCGGGCTTCTTCCAGGCTCTCGCCTTCCTTGACCGTCACCATCCGCTCGGCCGGTGTCATGATCGCGGACACCGGCTGGTCGAGGTTGGTTTCGAAACGCAGATCGCGGTTGGTGACGATCCCGACCACGCGCCCCCCGGCGACGACCGGCAGACCGGAGAACTTGTGCTGCCGGGTCAAGGCGACGACTTCGCGCACGCTCATGGTCGGCGGAATCGTGATCGGGTCTTTCAGCACACCGGATTCGAATCGCTTGACACGCGAAACCTGGGCCGCCTGAGCCTTGACCGGCAAATTCTTGTGGATGATGCCCACACCGCCTTCCTGCGCCAACGCGATCGCCAGCCGGGATTCCGTAACGGTATCCATGGCGGCCGAGACAAGCGGGATGTTGATCCGGATGTTGCGGGTCAGCTGCGTTCTGAGGCTGACATCGCGCGGCATGACGGTGGAGTGGGCGGGGATGAGAAGGACGTCATCGAACGTCAGCGCCTTCTGAATCACACGCATGGCTTTTTTCCTCTCGGCCAAATCCGTATTATACAGAGGTCGCGAACTGCATGTAATGCAGGCCGCGCGAAAGCTACCCGGGAGCACATATGTACAAGGCATGGTGGTTCGCTCTGATCGTGACCGTCGCGACTCCGCACGCTCTCGCCCAGATGTACGAGTGGCGCGATGGACAGGGTCGGCTCACCTATGGCGACCGGCCGCCGGCCGGCACCGACGCTCGCATGATCAAGAGCCAGGCAGCCTCGCCGGTGGCACCGCCAGCCGCGCCGACCCTGGCCGAACAAGACCAGGCCTCTCGAGAGCGCCGCAACGCGGCAGCCGAAGCGGGCCAGGCACGCGAACGCGAGGCGGAGATCGCACGCATCTGCACGGACGCCCGCAATCAGCTCGCCGCGCTCGAATCGGATCAACCGTTGGCGAGACTCAACGCCCAGGGCGAGCAGGAGTTGCTGAACGCGGATACCCGGGCTGAAGAAACCGCCCGAACCCGCGCCTTCATCGCAGAGAACTGTCAGTAGACGTCCTACCGAGCCTCCGCTCAGCCTTCCTCCGCGTCCCCACCGCCCTTCTTCATCACCTTGCCTTCCTCGGCGCGCTTCTTGCGGACCGCCTTGGGATCGGCAATCAAGGGGCGGTAGATTTCGATTCGGTCCCGGTCCCGCAACTCGGCATCGAGCTTGCACAACTTGCCGAACACCCCGACCTTGTTGGGGCCGTTCAAGTCGATGTCCGGATGCCGCTGCAACAAACCGGAGGCCTCGATCGCAGCGCCGACGGTCGCCGTGGCCGGCAAGACGAGTTTGACCAGATCCTGCCGTTGCGGCAGCGCGTAGGTCACTTCGACATTGATCATCTCGGTCATATCAAGCCTTGCGGTAGACCTGTTCGGCCCGTTTGACGAAGGAGTCCACGAAGGTGTTCGCGATATGGTTGAATACCGGCCCGAGTGCCTTCTCGAGCAGCTTGCTCGAGAACTGATAATGCAGATTGAATTCGATCTTGCACGCCGTGTCGCCCAGCGGCGTGAACATCCAGTTGCCGTCCAGATGCCGGAAAGGCCCTTCCTTCAGCCGGATGTGCATTTCCAACGGTGCGAGCTTGGTGTTCTCGGTTGAGAAATGCGCCTTGATGCCGTGATAGTTGATGTGAATGGTCGCTGCGGTGATCGTGTCGGTCCGTTCGAGCAGATCCGCACCGCCACACCAGGGCAGGAACTGCTGATACTCCTCGACCCGGTCGACCAGATCGAACATCTGGGCCGGGGTGAATTCGATCAATACGATTTTTTTGACTTCGGCCATGTGCGGGGCAGTCTGGACGGCTAGCTGATAAACTTGCCGATTCTACCGCATGCGGCCTGTCGGCCGAACCCGTGCCCTCTGGAATCACGTCATATCATGAGCATCATCGACAATCGCAAGGCTTTTCACGACTTCTTCATCGAGGAAAAGTACGAGGCTGGCCTCGTCCTCGAAGGCTGGGAAGTCAAGGCGATCCGAGCCGGTCGCGCCAACATCAAGGAAGCCTATGTCATCATACGCGGCGCCGAGCTGTTCATCCTAGGCATGCACATCACCCCGCTCACCAGCGCCTCGACCCATGTCCGCGCCGACCCGGTGCGCACCCGCAAGCTGTTGCTGCACGGCCGCGAGATCGACAAGCTGATTGGCAAGGTCGAGCGGGCCGGCTTCACGCTGGTACCGCTGGACCTGCACTACTCCAAGGGTCGGATCAAGGCAACGGTCGGGCTGGCCAAGGGCAAGAAGCAGTTCGACAAGCGCGAAGACGACAAGAAACGCGACTGGGAGCGCGAGAAGGCCCGCATGATGCGCGTCAAGGTCTGAGCTCGCAACGCACCGACCGCGCCGGAGAGACCTCGGCGAGCCCATCCCGGGTGACGTCATGTTGTCTGCGACGGGCCTCTCGTCACCGATGACCTCAGCGGTGACCCGGTCGTGCTTGAACGTACCGCGCCCCTTGCGGTCTGTCACCCGCAAATACATCACATCTTAATGACAGCCCAGAACCGGAGAACCTCATGACCCTTCTGATCATCGGATTACTGCTCTTTCTCGGGACCCATTCGGCCCGGATCTTCGCGGAAGAGAACCGGCAACAGATTATCGCCGAACACGGCCTGATCAAGTGGAAGATCGCCTATTCCATCGTTTCCGTGGTCGGCCTGGCCATGATCGTGTGGGGCTACGGGCAGGCCCGGCTGGATCCGGTCTATCTCTGGTTCCCGCCAGTATGGACCAAGCACCTTGCCGCCCTGCTGACCATTCCGGCCTTCATCCTGCTGGTCGCGACCTATGTTCCCGGCACCAAGATCAAGGCGATCATTGGTCATCCAATGGCGGCTGGCGTCAAGATCTGGGCCTTCTCGCACCTGATCGCGAACGGGACCTTGGCCGACCTGCTGCTGTTCGGCGGTTTCCTCGCATGGGCCGTCGCGAGTTTCACGACCTCACGCAAGCGCGATCGACTCGAAGGCAGAACGCCGCCGGCGGGTGCGATCGCGAAGGACGCGATCGCCATCGTCATCGGCCTGGTCATCTGGTATGTATTCGCCCGCTATCTGCATGCGATGCTGTTCGGCATCGCACCGTTCGGCTGATCAGGAACTACAGGACAGCATCGAGCACCCGGCGCGGTTGCGCGCCCAGTCGGGCCGTCTTTCGGCATAGACGGCCCGTTCTGGCTGCTCGTCATAGGGTCGGCGCATCACATCGAGCAGTTCGACCACCGTCCCGGCATCGCCCTGCTCGGCCGCATCGATCGCCTGCTGCGCAAGGTAGTTGCGCAGCACGAACCGCGGATTGACCGCCTTCATCTGCCGTCGTCTCGCGTCCGCGGGACGCCCCTCCTCCGCCACCCGCGCCCGATACCAGGCCAGCCAGTTCGCCAGGGCTTGCGCGTTCTCTTCGAAGCGCGCCGCCGAGTAGGCAGCTGGCTCGAAACGCGACACCCATTCGGCTCCAGCGCCTCCGGTCGCCGTCACGTGGCCGTTGCTGGCGACTACATCCGCAGCGTCAACGGCACCCGTTCCGGTGTCGATACCGATCATCCCGCCCGCAAGGGCTTCTCCGACGCCGTCCAGCTCGGACAGGATCCGGAAGAAGATTGTCATGTCGAGCTCGGCACCCGTCAGCAGTCGATGCAGCGTGTCGAATTCGGGCAAATCCTCGTCCCGTAGCGCGACCAAGCCGAGCTTGTCTGCATTCATGCGACGGCTCTGCTCCTCGTAGACCTCGGCGAAGCGCCGCAATCCGTCCTGCAGCGGCCCGACCTCCCCGAACACCGGAAACAAGGCATTCGCCAGCTGCAGCAGATTCCAGTGGGCGACCCTGGGTTGATGACCGAAGCGGTAACGCCGCCCCCCCGCGTCGGTCGTGTTCGGCGTCCAGTCCGGGTCGAAATTGTCTATCCAGCCATAGGGGCCATAATCGATGGTCAGGCCAAGGATGGACATGTTGTCGGTGTTCATCACGCCATGCACGAAGCCGACCCGCATCCAGTGCGCGACCAGGGTCGCGGTCGATTCACAGACGGTGCGGAACCAGGCGGCGCGGCGCTGCCCGGATGGCTCTACGAGACCGGGAAAATCACGCGCGATGGTGAAATCGACCAGTCGGCGCAGGTTGTCCTCGTCGCCGCGTGCGGCGAAGAGCTCGAAGTTACCGAAACGGATGAACGAAGGCGCGACGCGGCAGACGACCGCCCCCGGTTCGACCCTGGGGTTGCCGTCGTAGAACATGTCGCGCACCACGCCTTCGCCGGTCGTGACGATGGACAGCGCCCGTGTGGTCGGCACACCCAGGTGATGCATCGCCTCGCTGCACAGGAATTCCCGGATCGACGAGCGCAACACCGCCCGGCCATCGGCGCGGCGCGAATACGGCGTCGGTCCGGCACCCTTGAGCTGCAGCTCCAGGCGTTCGCCACGGCTGTTGATCGCCTCGCCGAGGGTGATCGCACGGCCATCGCCCAGTTGCCCGGCCCAGTTGCCGAACTGGTGCCCGCCGTAGCAGGCCGAATATGGCTCCATGCCGGGCATCGACGCATTGCCGCCGAACACCGCGGCAAAATCCGGCGAGCGAACATCTGCCTCGCTCAGCCCTAGCGCGTCGGCGACCTCGTGCGACCAGGCCAGCAGTTGCGGATCCCGGACCGGTGTCGGCTTCACCCTGGAGTAGAAGGCGCCATGAACCTGCCGGACATGGGGTGCGTCACTCGGGTCACCGGGCAGTTCCCGGACGAAGATGTTGTCGAAGTTGAGAGGGGTCATGATGGGTGCATCTATCAGAAGGTCGCTTGCGAAGGCCCTGAAGCCCTGAAGAAGTTGCGTGCTTGTGACGGAAATCGACCGACTTGGTTCGATCTGGATCAAGGACAAATGCCCGCGATTCGATCCACTCGGCCGAGGGGCCATTAAAACGGCCCGATGCTTCGGCTATAATCCGGCGATAGACTTCATGGAGCAACACGGAAATGGGCATGCTTGCAGGAAAACGCATTCTGGTCACTGGTCTCTTGAGCAACCGGTCGATCTCCTTCGGTATCGCCAAGGCGATGCATCGCGAAGGCGCAGAACTCGCGTTTACCTACCAGAACGAACGCTTCAAGGACCGGGTCGCCAAGATGGCGGCAGAGTTCGGCTCCGAGATGATCTTCGCCTGCGACGTCTCCAAGGACGAAGAGATCACATCGCTGTTCGCTCAAATCGGCGAAGCCTGGAATGGTCTCGACGGACTGGTTCATTCGATCGCCTACGCCCCGACCGAAGCGCTCGAAGGCGACTTTCTCGACGCGTTCAGCCGTGAGGCCTTCCGTATCTCCCAGGATGTCAGCGCCGCCAGCTTTCCGCTGATGGCCAAGGCTGCCCGTCCGCTGATGAAAGGACGTAACGGCGCGCTGCTGACGATGTCTTACCTCGGCGCGGTCCGCACCATGCCCAACTACAACATCATGGGTCTGGCCAAGGCCAGCCTGGAGGCTTCGGTGCGCTATCTGGCGGTCTGCATGGGCCCGGAAGGCACTAGGGTCAATGCGATCTCGGCCGGTCCGATCAAGACCCTGGCCGCATCCGGTATCGGCAGCTTCGGCAAACTGCTGTCGTTCAACGAGCGCAACGCGCCGTTGCGGCGCAATGTCACGATCGAGGAAGTCGGCAACGTGGCAGCCTTCCTGTGCTCGGACCTCGCCAGCGGCGTCACCGGCGAGATCATGTATGTAGACGGGGGGTTCAACACCACGGCCCTCGGCAACTCGGAACAGGGCTGACCCTTCCCGCAACGCTGGCCCGCGCCGGCTGAGGCGCCGAACAATGGCTCACCATGAAAAAACCGGCTTCGAGCCGGTTTTTTCATGGTGAGCCGATTTGCCCATGTCGCTCAGGCGATAAAACGGCTACCTCACCGTTTGCCGCGGCATCCTCCCGGGCGAGACCGAGAGGATGCCTCGCCACTCGCGGGTCGTATCGGCCTCGGCGCGCGACCTCAGCGCTCTTCGCTGCGAAGCGCCGAGGCCCGGATCTCGACCTCATAGCGATTGCGTAGCGAGCCGAGGTAGGCATTGAAGTCCTTCTCGGCCATCAAGCGCTCATACTGGCCGATGCTCGCGACCAGCCGCGGATCGGTCTCTTCCAGTTCCGGTCGATTGACCGACTCGATCCGGTAGAGCGCATAGCCGCCATCCGGCAAGGCCACGCCAACATGGGCCGGCAGAGCACTGCCCGAAGCGGCGAATACCGCCTGCATCGCGGCCCCGGGCAAGGTCGGATTGGCACGCTGCACCCGCCGGATCGTGCTCCACTCTTCTTCCGGGCTCTCGCCGGCATTGATCCGGGCGAGCAGGGCTTCGCCATACTCGCGGGCCAGCACGCCGGCCTGCTCGGTCCTGAGCCGGGTCTCGATCGCGGCCCGCACCTCCTCGAAGGGAAGGCGCTGCGCCTCCTGATACTCGAGCACACGCGCCGAAATCAGCGTCCCGCGCTGGACCTCGACCGCCTCGACGTTCTCCCCTGTTTCACGCGCATCCGGCGAGAACAACGCATTGAGCAGACGCTCATCACGAAAACCGGCGATGACTCCGGTTTCGCGGTCGATCCAGTCGGTGGTCGCAATCTCAAGGCCCAGCATTTCGGCAGCCGGCTGAAGGCTGTCGGGTTGCTCATACACCGTATTCGCGAACTGCTCGGCCAACAGGCCGAACTCGCGCGCGATCTGCTGCCGACCGAGTTCGGTCACGATGTCTTCGCGGACCTCATTCAGCGGTCGGATCGTGTCCGGGTTGATCGCAGTGACTTCGATGATGTGGAAACCGAAATCGGTCCGGATCGGCTCACTGAGTTCGCCGACCTGCTGGCCGAACACAGCCGCCTCGAACGGTTCGACCATCATGCCGCGACCGACGAAACCGAGGTCACCGCCCAGCTGGGCCGAACCGGGATCTTCCGAGGCTTCCCTGGCCAGCTCCTCGAAGCGGCTAGCATTCTCACGCAATTGCGCAAGCAGATCTTCGGCCCGCCGCTGCGCCTCCGCAACCACGTCGTCGCCGGCATCGGGCGCGACCTGGATCAGGATGTGGCGCGCCCGACGCTCTTCGGGCAGGCCGAACTGGTCCTGGTTGGCAGCATAGAACTGTTCAATCTGCTCTTCCGGAATGGTCAAGCGGGCACGTACCGCCGCCTCGTCAAAAACCAGATACTCGGCACGCAGGCGCGGCGCACGCTCGAACAGGGCCGGATTCGCGTCATAGAATGCCCTGAGGGCGTCCTCGGCAACGGTTACTTCGCCGAGAAAACGCTCGGCCGGAATCGCCAGGTCGCGGATCTCGCGTTCCTCGAGTTGCGCCTCGACGAAACGCCGTACCGGCACGGCGCCGGTAAAGACCGTTTCTCCCACCGCCTGCGCAATCAACTGCGCACGCAAGTCCTGGGCAAGGCTCGCCTCGAACATCGCCGGCGACATGCCCTGCGCGCGCAGGGTGCGCTCATAGCGCTCGAGCGAGAAACGGCCGTCTTCCTGAAACGCCGGCAGCGACGCGATCATCTCCTGCAACTGCTGTGACGTGATCACCATGCGATTGTCCGCGGCGTGCATCAGCAGCAGGCGCTGGTTGATCAGGCCGTTCAGCACCGAGCGGCGAAAGGCCTCGGACTCGAACAACGCCCGGTCGAACTGACCGCCAGACAACTCGCGCAGCCTGTCCTGCTGCTCGCGTAACGCCCGGTCGAACTCGACCACCGTGATCTTCGACCCGCCCACTGTGGCGACCTCGCTACCCCCGGGGGCGTCGCTGAAATAGGCATCCATGCCGAAAAAGGCGAAGGGCACGATGATGATCGCCAGGATCACCTGCGAGATGCGCTTGTTTTTGCGAACTGCTTCGAACATCGTAATTTCCGTAAAGACTCGCCATTGGGCGCGAACGGACCTTCCCGCCGCGAAGCGGACGATTATCGCATCCAGAGCTCGCCCAGGCCAACCTGGATTCGACACTCTTCGACAGACAGGCGTGACGGAAGCGCGACTTTTGCACTTGGCGGGCGAGGCAGGTATCGACGAAACCGGTCATCCCCCTATAATCGCCGCATGCAGATTCACTTCCGGACATCGCTTGCCGTCGCCATCGCCTATGCGCTGATCGGATGGCTGTCCCTCCTGATCACCATCCCGCCGGATTACGTGTCGCTGATCTACCCTCCCGCGGGGATCGCGCTGGGCGCGATGCTGACATTCGGCATCGGTGTCTGGCCGGGCGTGATGGTCGGTTCATTCTGCGTGCAACTGCTCGCGGCCGCCCAGGTCGGATCGGACCCCATGTCGTGGATGCTGGTGCTCAGCCCACTCGGCGCGACCCTGCAAGCGCTGGCCGGCGCGCTGATCGCCCGGCGCATGAATGGCGAGGCGCCACGGCTGGACACGCCCGCCAGCATCCTGCGCTTTCTATGCATCGCGGCGCCGCTGAGCGCGCTGGTCAATGCATCGATCTCGGTTCCGACCCTGGTCGCGACCGGCATCATTTCGTTTTCAGAGGCGGGGCTGACCTGGTTCAACTGGTGGCTGGGCGATACCTTCGGCATCGTGATCGCGACACCCTTGCTACTCGCTTTCGTCGGCCGCCCCGCCGATGTGTGGCGGCCGCGACGGCTGCCTTTCGTGATCACGCTGACCCTGGCCGCCCTCGTGACCGCAATGGCCTTCACCGAGATTCGGCGTACCGAGGCCTTGCGCATCGAAGGCCAGTTCGTGCGCGAATCGGACAACCTGGCCAACCTGATCGACCGGCGCCTCGCGGCCCAGATCGAGATGCTGTTCGCGGTGGAACGTTTCGCGACGCTCAGCCTGGGTTTCAGTCACGAAGACTTCAGCGGTTTCGTCGTACCGATTCTGGCGCGTCACCCGGGCACTCAGAACTTCACCTGGAATCCATTGATTTCCCGCACCGACCGCCACGCCTTCGAGGCAACGATCCGGTTCACGCTGGACCCGGAGTTCATGATCCTGGACCGGGACGAATCCAGCCCATCGCGAACCCGGCCTGCCCCTAGCGCAGCTGAGTACCTGCCTATCCTGTTTGTCGAGCCGCGGGACACGAATCGTGGCGTGTTCGGTCTGAATCCGCTTTCGATCCCCTCGGCCCGCCATGCGATAGAAGAGACCCGTAGCACCCGTCAACCGGTCGCGTCCGCCCCCTTTGTCCTGACCCAGGAACTGGGCACCCAGATCGGGGTCGTGATCTACCAGGCGGTTCATCAACCCTACGGTGCGACCGACCGCTTCGTCGGCATCGTGAGCAGCGCCTTCCGCATGGACGATGTCCTGTTCGCCACGGTCAGGGACGGCGCCGACCGGGACATCGTCTGGTGTCTGGTCGATCGGGATGCCCGGGCGGGCGAACAGCGCTTGTCCGGCCACCCCGGGTGCGAGTCCGGCATCGCCGGGGGCAGTTTCAACAACACCCATGAGCTCGATTTCGCTTCACGTCGATGGGAGCTCCGCCTCACCGCGACCCCAGCGTTCGTCGCAGCGCGTCAGACCTGGGCCGGCTGGGGCGTCATCGCGATCGGCTTGTTGACGACCAGCGTGCTCCTTGCTTTCCTGCTAGTCACCAGCGGCCATAACCGCCGCATCACGCGCTTGGTGGACGAGCGCACCCAGGCCTTGGCGACCACCACCCGACACCTGCGAGAACAACAGGACGCACTCAGCCGCGCCCAGCGTATTGCCCGCATGGGAAGCTGGGAGCTGAATCCCGCATCGGACAGGGTGACCTGTTCCGATGGATTGCGCAGGCTCCTGCCGCTGCCGGACGGGCCGGATTTTCCGCTCTCGGACCTGATCTCGTCGATCGCGGTGAACGATCGTGAAAGACTGGCGGAGGCCATCGAGCACCTCCGGACCGACCCCGACGGTATCGCACTGGACTGCCGCTCGACCGGCGTGGGCGGCCATGTCCTCCATTTTCTGATCGAAGGCGAACTCCAGCCCGGCGGGCTCAACCTCATCCGCGGCACCGTGCAGGACGTCACCGCCGCCCGCGAGGCCGAAGCCAGCATCCAGCAACTCGCCTTGTACGATGCACTGACCGGCTTGCCCAACCGGACCCATTGGACGACCCGCGCCAGCGCCGCCCTCAATGCAGCAAGCCGCCATGGCGATCCGCTCGCGGTGCTTTTCCTCGACCTGGACCAGTTCAAGACGGTCAACGATTCGCTCGGCCACCAGATCGGTGACCGTCTTCTGACCGAGGTCGCGGGCCGTCTGCGCGCCTGCATCCGCGAAGAGGATGTACTGGCTCGACTCGGTGGCGACGAGTTCGTCGCCTTGCTGCCCAGGATCCAGCGCCCGGCCGATGCAGCGACGGTAGCCCGCAAGATGCTGGAGGTGCTGTCACGCCCGATACAGATCGAAGCGCACGAATTGCGCCTGTCGGTCAGCATCGGCATCGCCGTCCATCCCGAGGATGGCAGCGATGTCGACACCTTGCTCAAGCATGCCGACACGGCGATGTACAGCGCCAAGGATGCGGGACGCGACAATTTCCAGTTCTTCGTACAGGAAATGAATCAGCGCGCGCTGGAGCGACTGCTGCTCGAGGGCGGCATTCGACGCGCGATCGCGCAGAACGAATTCGTCCTCGACTATCAGCCGCAGGTCGATGGACAAAGCCGCGAGTTGGTCGGGGTCGAGGCCTTGCTGCGCTGGCACCATCCGGACCTGGGCGTCGTAATGCCGGATCGATTCATTCCGGTCGCGGAAGACTCCGGCCTGATCTCCCCCCTTGGAGACCTGGTGCTGCGCAAGGCCTGCAGCCAATGGGTGAGTTGGCGCGAGCGCGGGTACACCAAGCTGCTGATGGCGATCAACATTTCGGCGCTACAGTTCCGCAAACCAGGCTTTGTAGACAATGTCCGGCGGGTGCTGGACGAATCCGGGGCCGATCCACGATGCATCGAACTGGAGATCACCGAGAGCGCGCTGATGCAGCCTGGCGACGAGATGTTCGAAGACCTCGACCGCCTCGGCCGAATGGGGCTAAGCCTGGCCCTGGACGACTTCGGGACCGGTTACTCCAGTCTCGCCTATCTGAAGAAGCTCCCGATCAGCCGTCTCAAGCTAGACCGCTCCTTCGTACGCGACTTGCCCGGCGACGCCGAAGACGCGGCAATCGCATCGGCGGCGCTCTCGATGGCGCGCGATCTCGGCATCGAGGTGGTCGCCGAAGGGGTCGAAACCGAGGAACAGCAGCAATACCTCGCGGCCCGCGGCTGTCAGATCATGCAGGGCTACCTGTTCTCGCGACCGCTTTCGGTCGCGGATTTCGAGGCACGTTATCCCGCGACCAGAGACGAAGAGTCGAACTGATCTGGACCGTCGCCCACGGTCTCGTTCGGCCAAGAACTGCATGGGGCACGATGGCCCCGAACGCAACACATCGCAAGCCTTGCGAGTTGCGTTGCAAGGTTCGGTCGGAGCACGTCTGCTCGCAGCGCGCCCCGACCTTTCAAGGTGAAAAACCCTTTACGTTGCCTTGACGAACACGAGCTTGCGGTTATCGACATCGACCCGGATATGGTCCTTGGCGGCGAACCGCCCTTCCAGAATCGACTTCGCGAGCGGGTTCTCGATCCGCTCCTGGATCGCGCGCTTGAGCGGTCTGGCGCCGAATACCGGGTCGAAGCCGGCCTCGGCGAGCTCGTTCAGCGCCGCATCCGAGACATCCATGCTCATTTCCAGCCGCGCCAGGCGCTTCTCGAGGTATTGCAGTTGGATCTTCGCGATACCGGCGATGTGCTTTTGATCCAGGGCATGGAACACCACCAACTCGTCGATCCGGTTGATGAACTCCGGCCGGAAGAAGGTCTTCACCTCGGCCATCACCGCCAGCTTGATCACGCCATAGTCGTCACCTGCCATCTGCTGGATCATGTGGCTGCCGAGGTTGGAGGTCATCACGATCACGGTATTCTTGAAATCGACCGTGCGCCCCTGACCGTCGGTCATGCGGCCATCGTCGAGCACCTGTAGCAGCACGTTGAACACGTCCGGGTGGGCCTTTTCGACCTCGTCGAACAAGATCACGCTGTAGGGCTTGCGTCTGACCTGCTCGGTCAGGTAGCCCCCCTCCTCGTAGCCGACATAGCCCGGGGGCGCACCGATCAGTCGCGCGACCGAGTGCTTCTCCATGAACTCGCTCATGTCGATCCGGATCAGGTGCTCCTCCGAGTCGAACAGGAACTCGGCCAAGGCCTTGCACAACTCGGTCTTGCCGACACCGGTCGGACCGAGGAACAGGAATGAACCATAAGGACGGTTCTCTTCCGACAGCCCCGCGCGGGAACGCCGGATCGCGTCCGACACCAGGCGCACCGCCTCGTCCTGACCGACCACACGCTTGTGCAGCTTGCCTTCCATCTGGAGCAGCTTTTCCCGCTCGCCCTGCATCATCTTGGAGACCGGGATGCCGGTCGCACGCGATACCACCTCGGCGATTTCCTCGGCGCCGACCTGGGTACGCAGCAACTTGTTCGGCGAAGCCTCGCTACCCGCGGATTCCGCCGCCTTCAGCTGTGCTTCGAGCTGGGGCAGCTTGCCGTACTGCAGTTCGGCAAGCTTGTCATACTGGCCCTTGCGCTGCATCTCGGCCATCTGCGCCCGCAGCCGGTCGATTTCTTCCTTGATGTGGGCCGAACCTTCGACCTTGGCCTTTTCGGCTTTCCAGATCTCTTCGAGATCGTTGTATTCCCGGGCGAGCTTGGCGAGCTCGTCCTCGATCAGCTGCAGGCGCTTCTGCGAGGCCTCGTCCTTCTCCTTCTTGACCGCCTCGCGCTCGATCTTCAGCTGGATCATGCGGCGGTCGAGCTTGTCCATCACTTCCGGCTTGGAGTCGATCTCCATCTTGATCCGCGCCGCCGCCTCGTCGATCAGGTCGATCGCCTTGTCGGGCAGAAAACGGTCGGTGATGTAGCGGTGGGAGAGCTCGGCCGCGGCCACGATGGCCGGGTCGGTAATCTCGACCCCATGATGGATCTCGTACTTCTCCTGCAGGCCACGCAGGATGGCGATGGTTGACTCGACCGTCGGCTCATCGACCAGTACCTTCTGGAAGCGCCGCTCCAGCGCCGCGTCCTTCTCGATGTACTTGCGGTACTCGTCCAGAGTGGTCGCGCCTATGCAATGAAGTTCCCCGCGGGCCAGTGCGGGCTTGAGCATGTTGCCGGCGTCGATCGCGCCCTCGGCCTTGCCGGCACCGACCATGGTATGGATCTCGTCGATGAAGACGATGATGCGCCCCTCTTCCTGAGCGATCTCCTTGAGCACTGCCTTGAGCCGCTCCTCGAACTCGCCGCGGTACTTCGCGCCGGCGAGCAGCGAGGCCATGTCCAGCGACAACACCCGCTTGCCCTTCAGCGTTTCGGGCACCTCGTCGTTGATGATACGCTGGGCCAGCCCTTCGACGATCGCGGTCTTGCCGACCCCGGGTTCACCGATCAGCACCGGGTTGTTCTTGGTCCGACGTTGCAGGATCTGGATCGCACGGCGGATCTCGTCGTCGCGGCCGATCACCGGGTCGAGCTTGCCCTCGCGGGCCCGCTCGGTCAGAT
This sequence comes from Azoarcus sp., assembly GCA_030604735.1. Lineage (GTDB taxonomy): Bacteria > Pseudomonadota > Gammaproteobacteria > Burkholderiales > Rhodocyclaceae > Azoarcus_F. The sequence goes on along the minus strand of JAUVVG010000045.1, from coordinate 10,875 downwards.
CCAGGCAATACTTCTTCAGCGACTCGCGCTGCCCTTCGGCCTCCTGGCTACCGACGTTCTGCCCGCCCCGGACCGCATCGATCGCGGCTTCCAGCGCACGCCGGGCCAAACCGTTCTCGCGCAGCAGGCGACCGGTCTCACCCTTGTCATCGGCCAGCGCCAGCAGGAACAGCTCGCTCGCAATGAACTGATCGCCCCGCTTTTGCGCCTCCTTATCGGTCAGGTTCAGGAGATTGCTGAGATCACGTCCGACCTGCACATCCCCACCGTGCCCTTCGACCTTGGGCAACCGGTCGATCGCGCTCTTCAATCCTGCCTTGAGAGGCGGCACGTTCACCCCGGCACGCTGCAGCAGCGACACGGTCGCGCCGTCGTCCTGTTCGAGCAGCGCAGCCAACATGTGTTGCGGCTCGATATAGGGGTTGTCGTTGCCGACCGCGATGCTCTGCGCATCCGAAAAAGTCTGTTGAAAACGGGTCGTGAGTTTGTCGAAACGCATGGTGGCGATTCCTTGTGAAATGCTGGACTGACGACAACATGGAGCCGGCCGAAAGAAAATCAAGCGGTCCGCCCCAGCCTGGACCGGCGACCCACTCCCCATCCTGGGCAGCCCGCTCGCGCGCCGGATTAACGCTGGAAATGCTGCAGGCACAAAAGGTCTGGGTGATATGCTACTTTACGGGCGAGGCAAGCTCGCGCGTCATTGGAGTCGGCGAACACTTCGTGGCTGCGGGTGGCGACGGAATGTTCGTAGTGCCTCACTCGACAACATCACCCGTGTGAGAGGGAGGTATCAAATGGCAACAAGCAAACAGGATCAGTTCAACGAGTTGCAGAAGAAGAACATGGAAGCGGCAATGCGTCTCGCCCAGATGTCGATCGAGAACTCGCAGCGGATCATGGAACTGCAGGTCGCGACCGCCAAGAGCCTGTTCGAGGAAGGCGTCAATAATGCCAAGGCGCTGAGCGCGGCCAAGGACCCGAAGGCGATGATGGAACTGCGCACCCAGTTCGCGCAGACATCGACCGAGAAGATGCTCGCCTGCGCGCGCGAAATGGCCGAACTGACCAGCCGCACCCAGGCCGAAGTCGGCAAGCTGGTCGGGCAACAGCTGTCCAGCGGCGGACAGGACGTGTTCGAGGCGATGCAGAAGATGTTCCAGGGTATGCCGATCACCGACCAGAACGCGATGACGGCCATTCAGACGGCGATGGATACCACCCGCGCCGCGTTCGAGCAGATGACCAAAGCGTCGGCCGAGGCCTTCCAGATGTTCAACCAGATGGGCTCCGGCGGTTCGACCACCGGCAGCAGCCGGACCCGCAAGTAATCGGTCTCGAGGGCGCGGGGCATCAGGCAAGCACGCGCATGCCGTGTGCAAGGCCTGGAGGCCTCGCCTCTTCGCACCACACCCCAAACGGCGCCCCCGCCGCCTGCCCCCTTCAGCTCATTTCACCAGTCGCGCTTTTTCCTGCGGCGACCCCTCGTCCCGTCGCTCAGCGACCTTGCTCGCCGGCGTCCCAACGACTGGCCGAGCCCTCGTCGCTGTCGCGTGCCTCGACCCAGCGGGCACCCTCGGGCGTATCCTCGCGCTTCCAGAACGGGGCACGGGTCTTGAGGTAATCCATCACGAACTCGCATGCGGCAAAGGCCACGCCGCGATGGGCACTGGACACGCCGACGAACACGATCCGGTCGCCCGGCTCCAGTCGGCCGTAGCGATGAATCACCCGCACACGTTCCAGAGACCATCGCTGCCTGGCCTCGTTGACGATGTCCTCCAGCGCCTTCTCGGTCATGCCGGGATAGTGCTCCAGCGTCATCGCAGAAACCGAGACCCCCTCGTTCGCACACCGGACCACACCGGTGAAGGTGGCGACTGCGCCGACCTCGGGCGCACCGTCCGACAAGGCCATGGTTTCGGCGCCGATATCGAAGTCATGCTCCTGAACGCTCACCGACATGCTTCAGCCTCCGGTCACCGGCGGAAAGAACGCCACCTCGTCACCCGGTGACACGGTGTCGCCCGGGTTAACCATGCGGTGGTTGATCGCAGCCCGGACATTGCGCTGGGACGCCCGCGCCAACCAGTCGTCGCCACGATCGGCCAGAAAGGACTGGAGTTCACCCAGGGTACTGACCCCGGGCGGGAGCGCGAGCGACTCCTCGGCACGTCCGAGGCGGTCACGCAAGGCGGCAAAGTAAAGAATCTTGATCGTCATGATTTCACCGGATCAGGTCGGAATACGGAATGAAGGACACCGACTGGCCCGCCTCGATCGGCGTACCCGGCGGCACATCGACCAGCCCGTCTGCCCATACGATGGAAGACAAAGCGGCCGGACCCTGGTGCGGGAAGAGCTCGACCCCCCCCTTGTCGTTGCGGCGACCGCGCAGAAACTCCCGCCGCTTGTCAGGACGCGGCCAGTCGAAATCCGCGCGCAGTTCGAGGGCGCGCGGCACCACCCTGCCCAGCCCCTGGGTCTTCAGGATGAACGGCCTCACCATCATCAGAAAGGTCACGAAACTCGACACCGGGTTGCCAGGCAGACCGATGAAGGCCGCCGCGCCGACACGACCATAAGCCAGCGGCTTGCCGGGTTTCATCGCAATCTTCCAGATCTCGAGCACGCCTTCGGCCTCGACCGCCGGCTTGACATGGTCCTCTTCGCCGACCGACACACCGCCACTGGTCACGATCAGGTCATGCCCCTCGGAGGCGGTTCGCAGCGCCTCGCGGGTGGCATCGAAGCGGTCCGGGACGATGCCGAGATCTGTGACGTCGCAACCGAGTTGTTCGAGCAGGGCGCGCAGCTGGAAACGATTGGAGTTATAGACCCCTCCCGGCGGCAAGGGCTGCCCGGGCATGACCAGTTCGCTGCCGGTGGAGAACAAGGCGACCCTAACCCGCCTCGACACCGGCAACTGCGCGATGCCGACCGAGGCGGCCAGTCCAAGAGCTTGCGGGTTCAGAAGGGTGCCTGCAGGCAACAGCACTGTGTCGGCCGAAATCTCGCTGCCGGCCTGGCGTACTGCCTCGCCGGCCCTGGGCAGGTGATTGATGATCACCGCGTCGCCATCGACCTCGCACAATTCCTGCATCACCACCGTATCGGCCCCCCCGGGCAACGGTGCACCGGTAAAGATGCGGGCGGCGCTGCCGGGCGTGTGCGCATGACCGACGCTGCCGGCCGGAATGCGTTGCGACACCGGCAAGCGGGTCCCGGGCGTCGTGACATCCTCTGCCCGGAGCGCGTAACCGTCCATCGACGAGGTATCCAGCGCCGGCACCGACAGCGGCGAGCGAAGATCGCTGGCAAGCACTCTACCGGCGGCGACCAGGGTGTCGCACAACTCGATTTCACGCACGGGCCCGGCCTTGTCGAGCAGCGACGCCAGTGCAGCCTCGAAAGAAAGCATGTCGGTATTCATCAGCCTCATCGACTCTGTGGATATTCCAGAATGAAACGTGCGACCTGATCAGCGTCGTTCAACGCCAACAAAGGCAACGGGCAATCGACCGGGTCGGCCGTCGCCACCGCGACCACATGTTCGTTCTCCGGCCATAGCGGCGGCTTGCCATTGGCCACACGATAGACCTCGACCTTGGGTACCGGTGCGGCCTTGAAGCCTTCGATCAGCACCACATCGCAAGGCCCGAGGAGTTCGAGTTGTCGCGTCAGATCAGGTTCCGGATCGTCGCGCAACTCGTGCATCAGGACCCAGCGCTGGGACGAGAGCATCAGCACCTGGCTGGCCCCCGCCTCCCGATGCCGGAAGGAGTCCTTGCCAGGGCGATCGAGGTCGAATCCGTGGTGTGCATGCTTGATCACCGAAACCGCCTTGCCCCGCCCGGTCAGGCATGGAATCACTTTTTCGATGAGCGTGGTCTTGCCGGAGCCTGACCAACCTGCGATACCGAAAACGATCATTTGTCACAAAAGCCCGGATAAAGGGTTGAAGGATACAGCATCGCGACCGGCCTCATAACGTGTGGAGGAAGGCCACCGCTTCCGCCTCGACCCGGGTGCGTCGCATCGGCGGCAGGCTGCGCCACACGATCTTGCCGTAAGGCTTCGCAATCATGCGAGGATCACAAACGCACAGCAATCCCCGGTCAGCCTCGCTGCGGATCAGGCGCCCCGCCCCTTGCTTCATGTTGATCACTGCACGCGGCAACTGGTAGTGCATGAACGGGTTGCGGCCTGTCTTCTGCAGATGCTCGACCCGAGCCGCCAGCACCGGGTCGTCGGGCGGTGCGAACGGAAGCTTGTCGATGACGACCAACGACAAGGCATCGCCCGGCACATCCACCCCTTCCCAGAAGCTCTGGCTGGCGACCAGCACCGCATTGCCGAGGGAGCGAAAACGGTCCAGCAACTCGGTGCGCGAGCCCTCCCCCTGCAGTAAAAGCGGCAATTCAACCCCGGCCCGGGCAAGCCCCTCCCCGAGCAGTTCATGGATGCGGCGCATTGCGCGTAGCGAGGTGCATAGCACGAAGGCCCGACCGCGGGAGGCGATCAGCAGCGGCAGGCTGACCCGGACGACCGCCTCGACATAGGCCGGATGATTGGGATCGGGCATCTCCTGAGGCGCATAGAGCACGGCCTGTTCGCCGTAGTCGAACGGACTGCCCCAGACCGCGGTTTCGACTTCGGGCTCCAGCATGTTCAGGCCCAGCTCGCCGCAGTAGTGACGACAATCGCTCCCGACCGCCAGGGTCGCCGAGGTGAAGATCCAGGCCCGCGGCTGGGCCTCGAGCTGCCGACGAAAGACAGTCGAGACATGCAGCGGGGTCGCATTCAGCGTCGCCGACTGGGCGAAAACCTCGACCCAGCGAATGAACTGGTCCGGTCCGGGCGCGCGCCAGCGCTCCAGTCGCTCGACGACCTCCTCGCACCGCCTCAGACAATTGGCCAGTCCCTCGGAGCGCTCCGCCTGGGTCTCGAGCACCTCTCCGAAACGTGCCAACTCCGCCTCTAGCTCATCGAGCGCGGGCACGAACGCCTCTCGCTCAGCCAGCTGGGCCAGCGAAAAACGCCCCGGTTCGGCGCCAATGGCCAGCCGCAGATCACGGGCGCCTTTCTCGAGACGACGTGTGGCATCGATCAGATCACGACAATCAGCGGCACCGGCCAGGGTTTCTGCCCGGGTATCCCGCGCCAGTTCCAGCAGCTGTGCAGACGAGATGCTCTCGCCGAAGAACAGGCTCGCGGTTTCGGGCAACTGGTGGGCTTCGTCGAAGATGACCGCGTCGCAGGCCGGCAACAGCTCTCCCAGTCCCTCGTCACGCAACATCACATCGGCAAAGAAGAGGTGGTGATTGACGACCACGACGTCGGCATCCATCGCCGCGCGCCGGGCCGCCATGACGAAGCACTCCTTGACATTGGGGCAGTCCTGCCCGAGGCAGTTGTCCCGGGTCGAGGTGGCGGCGATCCATGCACCGGAATCTTCGCGCACCCCGGTGCATTCCGCCTTGTCACCACTGCGGGTGGTCTGGGCGAAGCGTGCGATCACGCGCAGGTCGGCCGCATCCTGCGGGGTCTGGAAACGGCCATCCCGCGCGTTTCGCTCGAGATGGTAGGGACAGACATAATTCGCCCGCCCCTTGAGCAGCGCGATCGAAGCCGGCACCTTCAAGGCCCCCCGCACCGTCGGCAGGTCGCGATTGAAAAGCTGATCCTGCAGGGTGCGGGTCCCGGTCGACACGATCACCTTCCCCCCGGACAACAAAGCCGGGACGAGATAGGCATAGGTTTTGCCGGTCCCGGTCCCCGCCTCGACCACCAGCGCCCGGCGCTCACTGATCGCAGCGGCGATCCGCAGCGCCATCTCGCGTTGCTGCTCGCGTGGGCGAAAGCTTGCGATCGCGGCAGACAAGGGTCCGTCCGAAGAAAAGGCCTGCTCGACCGAAATCATGAAAAGGGCATCACTTGAAAAACCGACCCGCCATCCTATCATCGCCTGCCCGCATCGGCACTGCGGCCATGCCGGCTCAAGCGCCGGAATCCCACGAGACGCGACAATCGCTTAACGGGCATGGAATCGGTCCATCCCGATTATGAAATCCGCCACGCCCGTTTCCCCCACCCCCCACCCTTCTCGCGCAAACAGGAGAGGGGGCGCTTAGTGAGTCGCCGCGGCGACTTTCACGCTAAAGTTTCGCCGCAATCGCCGTTATAAAGAACAAGCACCCTCCGGTAGTCGTCGCTCATCATCAGGATCGAATCATGTCGAACAAGCAATCCTCCGTCCGGGCCCAACTCTTTTTTCTGGTGTTCATCACCTGCGGACTGTTCATCGCCGCTCTCGCTGGCGCCTTGTGGCAGATCCAGACCAGCCAGGCAAAGCTGATCGCGTTCATCGACCAGGAACTCAGCCTGGAGCGCGATCTTACCCGCACCTACGCCCAAGGGCTGCAAATGGGCCAGGCCCTGCGCAACATCCTGCTCGACCCGGAGAATCCTCAGGCTTATACCAACTTCGAGAATGCGGAGCGAGGCTTCAACGACGGGATGCAACGTATCAGGGCGTCCGGCCAGCTTCTGGAAGGTGGCGCCGCAGCTGCCGCGAGAATGGATGACGTCCAGCGGCGCTGGGCACCCCACCGTGCGAAGGTGATCGAGTTGGTTCGTAGCGGTGACATCGGCGCCGCACGCGCGAGCCTGGTCAGCGACGAGACCCCGGCATGGCGCGAGATTCGTGGCATGCTGCTGGAACAGATCACCCATCTCGAAACCCAGTCGTCGGAGGTACGGACCGAGGTGGTCGAGGGCGTGAGTCGCGCCAACCTGACCGCGCTGATACTGGCCGCGATCGCGCTGATCGCCTGTATCGCGGTGTCGCTCTATGTCATCCGTGACTTGTTCGCCAAGCTTGGCGGCGAACCGGCTTACGCGGCCTCGGTGGCGCGGCGCATCGCCAACGGCGAGCTGAACCATCCGGTAGCGGTCAGGCCCGGTGATTCGACCAGTCTGCTGGCGGCGATGGGAAGCATGCAGAACGGCCTGATCCAGACCATAGGCGAGATCCGCAGCAACGCGAACCAGGTCCTTCAGGCGATCGAGTCATTACGCGCCAACGAAGAACAGGTCGCCAACGCATCGATGCAGCAGAGCGAAGCCGGCAGTTCGATCGCGGCGGCGGTCGAGGAGATGACGGTCAGTATCACGCAGGTCTCGGAGCATGCCGACGACGCCGATCGTTTGACCGAGAATACCAGCGGTGAAGTTCAGGCAAGCGCAAAGGTGATCCATGAGGCGACCGAAACCATCGCCCGGATCGCTGAGCGCATGAGCGCTTCGGCCAAAGTCATGGCCGACCTGGGCACCAGCGCCGAGGGCATTTCCGACATCGTCAAGGTAATCCAGGGTGTGGCCGAGCAAACCAACCTGCTCGCGCTCAATGCTGCCATCGAGGCAGCGCGTGCCGGTGAGCAGGGGCGCGGCTTCGCCGTGGTCGCGGACGAGGTGCGCAAGCTGGCCGAACGTACCGCGCAATCCACCCACGAGATCACCGCGATGATCCAGCGGGTGCAGGAACACTCGCTGAACGCGGTTCGCAGCATGGAAGAAGGCCGGGAGCTGGCCGATCAGGGCGCGGATCGGGCAGGACGGGCGCGGGAAGCGGTTTCTTCGCTGGAGGAAGGCGCCCGTCAGGTGCGCGAAGCGGTCGCGTCGATCAATGTCGCACTGCGCGAGCAGCGCTCGGCCAGTACCGACATTGCCCAGAGCGTAGAGCAGATCGCGCAGATGAGCGAACAAAACCATGCCGCGACCCGGGACTCGCTCGGTCAGGCGAATTCGCTGCAACAACTGGCCCATGCGCTGGAGCAGACGGTCGGCCGCTTCAGACTCTAGATCAGGGTGTTGGGCCGGTCCTTGGGACAGAGGCGTACCGCATTACCGGAAGCGCTGCAAGCAGGCAAGGCAGCCCCAATCGAACGCGGACAACGGACTTCAGGGCTGGGTAGATAAAGCCGCAAGCTTCAAGCCATGCGAGCAAGCCATTGGAAAAACTGCTCGCCGGATCGAAATTTACAGCTTCAAGCCTCCTACTCGACCCGGTGGGCCTCGGCCAGGTAGTCGTGGCTGCGCATCTCGATCAGGCGGCTGACCGTGCGGGCGAATTCGTGGGCATTGTGGCCTTGGGTGTAGAGGTCGTAGGCTTCGACCTCGGCGCTGATGATGAGCTTGACCCGATGGTCGTACAAGACGTCTACCAGCCAAGTGAAACGGCGCGCCTCCGAAGCGTTGGATGCGTTCATCTTGGGCACGCCCGACAACAGCACGGTGTGATGTTCGCGCGCGATCTCGAGGTAGTCGTTCTGCGACCGCGGCCCGCCACAAAGGGTCTCGAATCCGAACCAGATCACCCCTGGAGCCTGACCGACCACCGGCAGGGAACGCCCGAGAATCTCGACCGTTCCCGCGACCAGCTCGGTCGCCGCCAGACGGCGGAAGTCCTCACGCATCTTGCGTGAAGCCTCGTCGTCGGCCGGAACCAGATAGATCTCGATTCGTTCCAGCGTCCGCAGGCGGTAGTCGGTGCCGTGATCGATCTCGACTACATCGAAGCGACGCTTCATCATCTCGATCGTCGGGATGAAGTTGATCCGCTGCAGCCCGTTCGGGTAGAGACCGTCCGGTGGATAGTTCGAGGTCATCACGAAGATCACGTCGCGCTGAAAAAGCGCGTCGAGCAATCGTCCGAGAATCATCGCATCCGCGATATCCGACACATGGAACTCGTCGAAGCACAGCAGGCGGGTGTGACGCGCGATCTTTTCGGCGACCTTTTGCAGCGGGTCCGGCTCGTGCTTCAACAGCTTCAATTCATTGTGGATTTCCTGCATGAAGGCATGGAAATGCACCCGTCGCTTGCGCTGGTAAGGAACCGCATCGAAGAAGCAATCCATCAGAAAGCTCTTGCCACGACCGACGCCGCCCCAGAAGTAAAGACTGCGCGGCACCTTGGGCTTGACGAACAGGCGCTTGAACTTGCCCTGTCGCGCCACCTTGAAACCAAGCAACTCCGAATACATGACCTGCAGACGCTGGGCCGCCGCTCGCTGAGCCGGGTCGGATTTGAAGCCGCGGGTCTTCAATTGCGCCTCGTAGGCGTCGATCATGCCGTGCTCGGCAACATTCAGGGCTTGATGGGGCATTTTGTATGCATTAACTGAAAACGAGGATTGGCGCCTTTGCCGGCTGAATCGGGCCCACTGCGGAAACTATAGCGCAGCCTCGAAATCGCGCCGAGGCGCTCCGTTGGGGTGATCTCATGGCCAGACCGATGGTACATACTGGGCCGGGTCTACAACTGCAAGAGGGGTGATGCTGCAGTTCCCCGCAACACCACCCCCCAGTTCACCGGACGGGTCCGGTCAGGCGTGCAGCGGACGCTTCAATACCGCCAGGCCCGCCTCGTGCACCACTTCCGACATGGTCGGGTGGGCATGGCAGATCCGGGCGAGGTCTTCGCTGCTACCAGCGAACTCCATCGCCACCACGGCCTCGGCAATCATCTCGGAGGCATTGGCCCCGACGATGTGCACACCGAGGATGCGGTCGGTCTTGGCATCGGCCAGCATCTTGACGAAACCATCCGGCGCCGCCATGCCCATCGCACGGCCGTTGAACGCGAACGGGATCTTGCCGGCGCGGAAATCGATACCTTCCGCCTTGAGCTGTTGCTCGGTCTTGCCGACCCAGGCGATCTCGGGACTGGTGTAGATCACCCAGGGCACGGTGTTGAAGTCGCAGTGCCCGGCCTGGCCCGCCATGACTTCGGCAACCATGATGCCCTCTTCCATCGCCTTGTGCGCCAGCATCGGGCCACGCACGACGTCACCGACCGCCCACACGCCGGGCAGATTGGTCCGGCAGTGGTCATCCACTTCGATCATGCCGCGCTCGTTCAGCTTGAGACCGACCGCCTCGGCATTCAGGCCGTCGGTGTTCGGCACCCGGCCGACCGACACGATCAAACGGTCTGCGTCGAGTTTGTGCTCGGCGCCATCCTTGTCGGTGTAGCTGATCGAGACGTTCTTCTTGCCGACCTTGACCTCACCGATCTTCACGCCAAGATTGATGTTCAAGCCTTGCTTGGTGAAGATCTTCAGGGCTTCTTTGGCCACGTCCTTGTCGGTTGCGGCAAGAAAATCAGGCATGGCCTCCAGTACAGTGACTTCCGAACCCAGGCGGCGCCATACCGACCCCATCTCGAGTCCGATCACACCCGCGCCGATCACGGCGAGTTTCTTCGGTACCGCGTCCAGATCCAGCGCGCCTACGTTGTCGCACACGATCTTGTTATCGACCGGAACCCCCGGCAGATGACGTGCCTTGGAGCCGGTGGCGACAATGACCTGCTTGGCCACCACGGTCTCATCACCCACCTTCACTTCCCAGGCATCGCCCTTCTGGCCGACAAAACTGCCGTGGCCGTTGAGCTGGGTGACCTTGTTCTTCTTGAACAAGCCCTTGATCCCGCTGGTGAGCTGATCGACGATGCCGTTCTTGCGACCGACCATCTTGGCGACATCGATCTTGGGCGTGCCGACGTTGATCCCCTGATCGGCGAAAGTATGACCGGCCTCCTCGAACATGTGCGAGGTATGCAGCAAGGCCTTGGACGGGATGCAGCCCACGTTCAGGCAGGTCCCGCCGAGGCGGGGCTCACCCTTGGGGTCGGCATACGGATTGGATTCGCAGCAGGCGGTCTTGAAACCCAGCTGCGCCGCACGGATGGCTGCGACATAACCGCCGGGACCACCGCCGATGACGAGGACGTCGAATTCTTTGGACATTGATTGCTCCTTACAGGAAAACGGGGCACTGCCCCACCGCCCGGGCCCGGGCCCGGCGGTG
>JAUVVG010000088.1 GCA_030604735.1 Azoarcus sp. | reverse complement strand
GCAAACCAAGGCAAAAACTATGTCCAGATCCTCGCTCGTCCACCTCGGAGGATGCCTTGCAACGCTTGGGTCGGTGACATCGGCAGCCGACCAGCTGCGCATAGCTGCGACCTGCGCATAGGGGTCGGAAGTTCTACTTGACAGGTAGGAGAAGCTGTCGTTCGCCGTCGCCTGACGGTCGAACGGCAGGTGACCGGCACATTGCGGCCTGACTTCACCCGTCAAGCCACCGGCAGGTCAGGCCGATGATCCGCGGTCCCAGCAAGTTAGATCAGCCTGGGTAAGTGTGGGTTTTCGGGAGGTGGACAAGAAGAATGACGAATCCCGGATTCCGGCGCCGGAACGGATGTTCGAAATCGTAAAGGGATGGCGTCTCAAGAGGGGCGGCGTGCCTCGAGTTGATTGAAAAGCCAGTCCTGGAAATTTCGGACTTTGGGTAAATCCGCGCGAGACTTCAGTAGATTCACGGTGTAGCCCTGTACCTTGAGGCCGTCCAGACCCAGAGGGGCGATCAGGCGGCCGGTGTCGAGTTCGCGCTCCACCAGCAGCAGACTTTCAAGACACACCCCCAGCCCGTCGACTGCCGCGCTGATCGCCATGAAGGAGCGGTCGAAACGCGGGCCGCGTGAAATGTCCAGCGGTACCTTTCGATGTAACCGCATCCAGTCCCGCCACCCCACGAGGCAGACCTCGCTGTGAATCAGCGTGTGGTGACGGAGATCCTCGGGTGAGCGGATCGGGTGTGGTCCATTCGCAATTGCCGGCGCGCATAGCGGAACAATCGTTTCGGTAGGGAAGGGCAACACCATCGTTCCGGCCGGTTGCAGGCGTCTGGCGCTGCCATAGCGAATGTCGATGTCGACGCCCTGCAGCAAGAGGTCCGCAGGCGGCGGGTATGAGGCATTCAAGCGGACGTCGATGTCGGGATGCATCGCGCTGAATCGTGCGAGCCGGGGCATCAGCCATTGGGTCGCGAAGCTCGGCGTGGAGTGCACCGTGAGGATGTCACTCTTGGCGGTACGTCCCAACTCGCGCGTGGCCATTTCGATTTTAGAGAACGCGGACGAGACCTCCTCGGCATAGACCCGTCCGGCATCGGTCAGTACCACCGCGCGATGCACCCGATGGAACAGCTTCACGCCGAACTGTTCTTCCAGCAGCTTGACCTGATGGCTCACTGCAGAGGGCGTGACGAACAACTCTTCTGCTGCAAGTGCGAAGGAGGACAGTCGCGCTGCGGCCTCGAAAGCTTGCACTGCCTTGAGAGAGATCCGATGTTGCATTGCAATACTCACATGAATTCAATTCACTTATAAGGCCATTAATATTCGTTTGAGTCAATTAAATCAGGGGAATAAGCTTTCATCCACTCGCTGATGACCTTCACGGGGCTGAGGCGACAGAGGAAATACCGCTCGCAAAACGAAACAAGACGCTACCCCGGGGTTGTGAATCAGCCGGGGTCCAACCAAGGAGAACTGCGTGGAAGAAAGCAAAACCGACGCCCGCGCCAAGCTAGCAGAGCATGCCTACCGCATTCGGCGGAACGCGCTGCTGATGGGCGAGGTGCAGGGCCAGGGCTACATCGGACAGGCCCTCGACATTGCCGACGTATTGGCCGTGTCCTATTTCGGCGCGATGAACTATCGCCCCGAGGATCCGGAGTGGGAGGAGCGAGACCGCTTCCTATTGTCGAATGGTCACTACGCGATTGCGCTGTACGCCGCGCTGATCGAGGCCGGCATCATCCCTCAGGCAGAACTGGAAACCTACGGCAGTGACGACAGCCGGTTGCCGATGTCCGGTATGGCGAGCTACACACCCGGCATGGAAATGTCCGGCGGCTCGCTCGGGCAGGGCCTGACCATCGCGGTGGGTCGCGGCCTAGGTCTCAAGCGCAAGGGTTCCAAAGCCTTTGTCTATACCCTGTTCTCGGACGGTGAACTCGATGAAGGCGCGATCTGGGAGGGGCTGATGTCAGCCGCCCACTGGAAGCTGGACAACCTCATTGCAATCGTCGACGTGAATAACCAGCAGGCCGATGGTCCTTCTAGCCAGATCATGGCTTTCGAGCCGCTGACCGAGAAGATGGAAGCCTTTGGCTGGTTCACCCAGCGGATCGATGGCAACGACCTGGACGCCGTGATCGCAGCGTTCGATGCGGCGCGTAATCACCCCGGTGAGCAGCCCCGCATGATCATCGCCGACACGCGCATGGGTTGCGGCGTGCCCTTTCTCGAAGCCCGTGAAAAGAACCATTTCATTCGTGTCGATGCGCACGAATGGCAACTTGCCCTCGAGGCACTGGAAGCAGGGAGGCAAGCATGAGTTCGACCGTGACATCCAAGCCCAAGCTGAAGACCTCGGCGATGATCGCCTCGATCGCCGGCGAGGGTCAGCGCACCACCGCGGCCCCGTTTGGTCATGCGCTGGTGAAACTGGCCGCTGAGCGGCCCGAGATTGTCGGCATGACGGCCGACCTGGCCAAGTACACGGATCTGCACATCTTTGCGCAGGCATATCCCGAGCGCTTCTACCAGATGGGGATGGCCGAGCAGTTGCTGATGGGCGCAGCAGCCGGTATGGCACACGAAGGTGCCATACCCTTCGTCACGACCTATGCGGTGTTCGCAACCCGCCGCGCTTACGATTTCATGCATCAGACGATTGCGGAAGACAACCTGAACGTGAAGATCGCCTGCGCGCTGCCCGGGCTGACCACCGGCTACGGCCCGAGCCATCAGGCAGCCGAGGATCTGGCGCTGATGCGTGCGATGCCCGGCATGATGGTGATCGACCCCTGTGACGCCCTCGATATCGAACAGATGGTGCCGGCGGTTGCGGTACACAAAGGGCCGGTCTATATGCGTTTGCTGCGCGGCAACGTTCCCGCGGTGCTGGACGAATACGACTATCGCTTCGAACTGGGCAAGGCCAAGCTGATCCGCGACGGCCGCGATGTGCTGGTGATCTCTTCCGGGATCATGACCATGCGTGCGCTAGAAGTCGCCAAGGAGCTCGCAGCGGACCGCGTCGACGTGGCGGTGCTTCATGTACCGACGATCAAGCCGCTCGATACCTCGACGATCCTGCGCGAGGCCGGTCGGTCCGGGCGCCTGGTCGTGGTGGCCGAGAACCACACCACCATCGGCGGGTTGGGCGAAGCGGTCGGGACCGAACTGCTGCGTGCCGGCGTGACCCCGCAATTCCGCCAGATCGCACTCCCCGATGCCTTCCTCGATGCGGGCGCTTTGCCGACCCTGCATGACCGTTACGGTATCTCCACCAGCGTCATGGCCACGACCATCAAGAGCTGGCTCGGCTGACAAAACAGGATTACTCATATGAACAATGCTCTCTTACTCGACGGCAAGGTCGCGATGATCTCTGGAGCCGCCTCGGCTCGTGGCATCGGGTTGGCCACTGCAAGACTGTTTGCCGACCATGGCGCCACGGTCGTCATCCTGGATCTCGACGAAAAGGCCGCAGCCGACGCGGCTGCGGCAATCGGACCGATGCATCGCGGCTACGGCTGCAACGTGGTCGACCGCGATGCATGCGGCAAGGCGGCCGAACGCGCGATCGCTGAGTTCGGACGCATCGACGTACTCATCAACAATGCCGGCATTACCCAGCCTGTGAAGACCTTGGAGATCGACCCGGCCAGCTGGGACCGCATCCTCGATGTCAATCTGCGCGGCGTACTGTATCTATCGCAGGCAGTCATCCCGCAGATGAAGAAGCAGGGCGGGGGTTCGGTTGCGTGCATGTCTTCGGTCTCGGCGCAGCGCGGGGGCGGCATTCTTGGCGGCCCGCACTATTCGGCCGCCAAGGCCGGCGTGCTGGGTCTGGCCAAAGCCATGGCGAGGGAGTTCGGGCCGGACAACATCCGCTTCAACTGCGTGACCCCGGGTCTGATCCAGACCGACATCAGTTCCGGCAAGCTCAGCGACGAGCAAAAGGCCCAGATCGCTGCGAGCATTCCGCTCAATCGTCTGGGTAACGCCGAGGAAGTGGCCGGTGCCTATCTGTTCCTGGCGTCGGACCTGTCCTCCTACATCACCGGGGCCGTCATCGATGTGAACGGCGGCATGCTCATCCACGGCTGAGCGCTTCCCACTTCGCAGTTTCACCACGAGCGGGCACTCCGCTCACACAAAAAGGTGCGGGCGTGCCCGAGTGGGCGTCGCCTTTGCCACACCTCGCCAATCGAAAGGAAGGAGATACGTATGAAAAAGACACTGATCGCCATCGCCGCAACCCTCGCGCTGAGCACATCCGCCAGCTGGGCACAGGAGGTGCTAAGACTCTCTCACAATGCCGCACCGGGCAATCCCAAGGCAGAGGCTTCGCTCAAGTTCGCAGAACTGGTCGAGCAGAAGACCAACGGTCGGGTCAAAGTGGATGTCGGCGGCAGCGCGCAGTATGGCGACGACGTCGAGTCGCTGACCAACATGCGGCTGGGCACCCTGGCGTTCAGCGCCAACTCGCAGGGGGCCACCTCGAACGTGGTGCCTGAGATCGCCGTGATCGGCTTGCCGTTCCTGTTCCGCGATCTGAATCACGCCTATGAGGTTGTCGACGGCGTCGTCGGCGAGAGGATCAATGAGGCGGCTCAGACCAAGGGTCTGGTGGTGTTGGCGCTGTGGGACAATGGTATCCGGCATACCAGCAACAGCAGGCGGCCGATCACGCAACCTGAAGACCTGGCCGGCATCAAGGTGCGCACACCGCCCGATCCGATGACGCTGGAGATTTTCACGGCCCTTGGCGCCAACCCGGGCCCGCTTGCCTTCTCCGAGCTTTACATCGCGCTTCAGCAGGGGGTTTTCGATGGTCAGGAGAATCCGCTGATGAACATCTACTCGTCCAAGTTGCATGAGGTCCAGAAGTACATTTCGCTGACCGGCCACAAGTATGAAACCACGCCGTTGCTCGCTAGCAAGCGGGTGTGGGACCGGATTGCCAAGGAAGACCAGCAGGCCATCCTGGAGGCGGCTGCCGAGGCCGGCGCGATGAATCGCGCGATGTCCCTGGCCTCTGATGTCGAACTGCGGGAGAAGCTCACCGCGGCCGGCGTCGAGATCAACGAGGTGGACCAGACCGCCTTCATCGAGAAGACCAAGCCGGTGTACGAGAAGTGGGGCAAGCAGTTCCCGTCGTTGGTAGAGCTGATCGTAGCCGAGGCCAGCAAGCAATGAACGGTGCCCACTCCCACAGTGCAGTCGGCCTCAAGAGCGCGGCCGCGTCGGTGGTGAAGTGGGTGGATGGCGTGATCGTGGCGGCCAGCGTGGTGCTTGCGATCACGGCCATCAGCGTGATGTTCGTCGCGCTGATGGCCGATGTCGTTGTCCGCTACTTCACCAATCAAGGCATGGGCTGGCCGACCGAGATGCCCAATATTCTGTTCCCCTGGCTGGTGATGAGCGGCGTCGTGCTCGCCGCACAGCGTGGCCAGCACGTTGCCGTCAAGGCGCTGACCGGCTGGTTGGGAAGGATGAGCAACCGCCTGCTGGCGTTGGCTCATCAGATCCTGATCGTCGCCACCTTTTTCTATCTGGCCTGGGTCGGACTCGAAGTTCTCGAGATCACCGGCACCGAGGTGTATCCGGTCACCGGCATCACTGCGCACTGGGCCTATCTGGCAATGATCGTCGGTTTTGTCGGCCTCGGTATCACCGCCATCACCACTTTCGTGCACCTGCTGATCGCGGATGATCCGCTTGCAGTGCGCATTCACCATGCCGAGGAGGACGTATGACCCTGGTTATGCTTATGGTGTTCAGCTCCTTGCTGATACTGGCGCTGCCGGTCGGATACGCGCTGGTGATCAGCTCGGGGCTTGCGGCCATCACCGTGGGTGACATGCCGAGTGTGCTGGCAGTGGTCAAGATCTTCCAGCCGACGCAAAGCTTCCCCTTGCTCGCCATCCCGTTCTTCATGCTGTCCGGCAGCCTGATGATGGGGGGGACGCTGGGCAAGCGCCTGATCAACTTCGCCACCTTGCTGGTCGGTCGCTTTCGCGGCGGTCTGGGCCAGGTGACCGTCGTCGGGTCCACCGTGTTCGGGGGTGTGTCCGGCTCCGCGGTCGCCGAGGCGTCCGCGCTTGGTTCGATGCTGATTCCGTGGCAGAAGCGTGAAGGCTACCCCGGTGGCTTCGCGGCAGCGGTGACCGCGTCGTCGTCGGTGATCGCCGGCCTGATTCCGCCGTCCATCCCATTGATTCTCTACGCAGCCGTGTCAAACCAGTCGATCGCCGCGCTATTCCTTGCCGGCATCGTGCCGGGCTTGCTGCTCGCCAGTGGCTTCATGCTGGTCTGCTATTTGTCGGGTCGTTTTCGTGGATTCAGGCAACTGCTCGACAAGGTCACCCCGCGCGACGTTGCGCGTGCCACCCTGGCGGCAGCGCCCGCACTCGCGATGCCGGCGTTCATCGTGATCCTGTTGCGGGCCGGCATTGCGACTCCCACCGAAGTCAGCGTGATGGCGGTGGCCTACGGACTCGTCGTCAGTGCGCTGGTCTATCGCGACCTGACCCTGTCCCGGTTGTACACCGCGCTGGTCCACACCGCGATCACGACCGGGGTGGTCATGCTCGTGATCGCCGCGTCTAACCTCGTCGGCTATGTCCTGACGGTCGAAGCCGTGCCGCGTTTCGTCGCGGAATGGGCGCTGGAGACCCTGGGCTCACCCTGGAAGATCATCCTGATGCTCAACATCATCATGGTGTGCGTCGGCATGTTCCTCGACCTGCCGGCGGCGATCCTGCTCCTCGGTCCGACCTTCGTCGCGATCGGCAACGCGATCGGCCTGGACATGATTCAGCTCGGAATCATGATGGCGGTGAATCTGAGCATCGGACTATTCACGCCGCCGGTCGGCACCACCTTGTTCATTTCGGCGGCAATAGCACGTGAGCCGGTCGGCGCGGTGGTCAAGGAGTTGTGGCCGTTCTACCTGGTGGCAATTACGGTGCTGGGGCTGATCTCGTTTGTGCCGGCCTTCACCTTGTATTGATCATTTCAATCTCCGGGTACCGCGAAGGTACCCGGTCAAGGACTCTCGACAATGAACACAATCGCATTTGCCGGACTCGGCGCCATGGGGTTTCCGATGGCCAGAAACCTCGTCGATAAGGGCTTTGCCGTACGCGGCATCGACGTGAACGTGGAAGTTTTGGCCCGGTTGCGAGCCATAGGCGGGGAAGGGACGGTCACGCCGGCTTCGGCGGTCGCAGACGCCGATGTTTTGATGTTGATGGTGGTCAATGCGGGACAGGCCGAGCAGATTCTGTTCGGCAATGGCCTGCTGCCGGCCCTGCCGGATGGCGCGACGGTGTGTCTGATGGCTACCTGCCCACCGGGAGCGGTCCGGCACATCGCACAGCGCGTGACGGCCACCGGCCGCCACTTCGTCGATGCGCCCGTGTCCGGTGGCGTTGCCGGCGCGACTGCGGGTTCGCTCACGATCATGGCGGCTTGCGCGCACGGTACTTTTAAAGCCATGCTCCCGGTGTTCGAAGCCATCGGGCAACGGATCTATCATGTCGGTGAACACCCGGGGCAGGGCGCGACGGTCAAGACCGTAAATCAGCTGCTCTGCGGCGTGCACATCGCCGTTGTCGCCGAAGCCTTCGCGTTGGCCGCCAAGGTCGGTGTGGATCTGAAAGTCTTGCTTGAGATCATGAGCGGGTCTGCCGCATCGAGTTGGATGCTCAAGGACCGTGGTCCGCGGATGCTGCAATCCGACCCGGAAGTCACAAGCGCAGTGGATATCTTCGTGAAGGATCTCGGCATCGTGCTGGAGGCCGGTCGCGAGGTTCAGGCAGCG
Organism: Azoarcus sp.; assembly: GCA_030604735.1. Lineage (GTDB taxonomy): Bacteria > Pseudomonadota > Gammaproteobacteria > Burkholderiales > Rhodocyclaceae > Azoarcus_F. The sequence goes on along the minus strand of JAUVVG010000088.1, from coordinate 263 downwards.
ACCCCGATCGCCGCGCTTGCACACCAGCTTTTCATGGCCACTTCCGGTCGTGGCGATGGTCGTGCCGACGATAGCCAGGTGATCCGCAGCTACTACGCCCTCAACGGTACGAACGCGGACACGCCGGCCTGACATATGGGCACCTCGAATAACCCGAGGTTTTGCATGAATTCCGCCGCGACATGACGCACGCAACTGAACTCGGTTCATTTTCTTCAGCGAACCGCCGATTTTCTAGGCGGTGTTGCCCCGTTTTTGCTTCG
>JAUVVG010000059.1 GCA_030604735.1 Azoarcus sp. | reverse complement strand
GGGGCGGGGCGCCGCCCCGGCGGCCCCCCCCCGCGTGACGCCTGCCTAAACGCCCGTTTTGGCCCCGGGCCGCGGGGTACCTGTTTACCGGCGCCGGGCCGACGACCCGATTGCGCCCACTCCCCTTGGCCCGATAAAGGGCCTGGTCGGCATGGTTGAAGATGTCGGCAATCTCGCGGGCCGGACTCAGCGTGGCGACCCCGATGCTGACCGTGACCTTGAGCGTAGCGTCGGCGGTGACCGTGACCTGTGACTCGATGTGCTCGCGCAGGCGCTCGGCGAGCTGCCTCGCTGCGGCGAGCGTCGTTTCCGGCAGGAGGATGCCGAATTCCTCGCCGCCCAGTCTGCCGGGAAAGTCGGTCTGGCGAATCGTGTGCCGGATCGCCTCAGCCAGCGTGCGCAGCACATGGTCGCCGGCGACATGACCATGCACGTCATTGACCTGCTTGAAGTGGTCGATATCGAGGATGAGCAGGGCGCCGGCATGGTGGGTGCGTCCGGCGCGCAGGTGTTCCTCCTGCATCCGCTCGAAGAAGCGGCGACGGTTGGGCAGACCGGTCAACACATCGGTACTGGCATGATACTGGAGGCGACGGCGCTCGGTGATGTCGGACTGGATCGAGATGTAGCCGGTGAGCAGTCCCTTGTCGTCGAACAGCGGCTGGATGTCCAGATCCATCCAGATCGGCCTGCCATCCTTGCGCCGATTCAGGACTTCGACACGACAGCCCTTGCCGGCATTGAGCTCGGTCCGCATATGCGCGATCGCCTCCGGGTCGGTTTCCGGCGTATTGAGGATGGCCGGGGTGCGTCCGATCACCTCTTCGGCGTCATAACCGGTGATCCGGGTGAAGCCGTCGTTGACCCACTGGATGTTACGGCGCTCGTCGGTGATGATTACTGCGTTGGTGGTGCGGCGTGCGACCATCGCCAGGCGCTCGAGCTCGAGCGAGCGTCGTTGCAGGGCCTGGTGGCTGCGCGCGAGTTCTCGGACGAAGGGCATGAAGATCACCAAGGCTTCGGTGATCAGCGTCAGCAAGGCGAGGATCCAGATGGTCTGGGCGATCTGCTTCAGACGCTCCACCTTGCGCTTGGAGACCTCGTCCCACGCGAACACGATCCTGTCCATGTGTGTCACGAACTCGTAACTCAACGCGTGCGCGTCCCGAATCAGGGGTTCGGGTGGCGGGCCACCATTGCGCACCGCCTCCCGCAGAAGGACGGACAGTGCCTCGACCTGTGCATCCAATTCACCCAGCATCGCCGCGATTCCTGGATCGGACACCGGAGGCAGGCCGAGCGGGATACTTCCGTCCTGCAGGCCACGGTGTGCCTCGACCCAGCTGTCCAGGTCGGATGTCAGGCTGGTCCGCAAGGCCTCGCTCGGGCGGGTGGGCTGCGCGAGTGTCATCTCGGCCAGGGTCTTGACCATGCGCTGGGAGAGCATGCGTTGCCGCCCGGCGAGGTTGATCACCCGGCCGTCGCTGTCCGCCTCGGTCACGGCGCGGACCATGACGAAATGACCGCCACTGATAAGTGCCGCGACGATGAGCAGCGCGAGCAGGTAGCGAACGGTCAGGCGACGGGCGGGATTCCCAAGCAGTTCCGTCTGCGGAGGGCATGAAGTCGAATCGGACATGGGGCGTCAGACACTGCAAAGCATTTATAAGTTTGCTCAGAATGTGATCGAAAACGCTTTGTGGTGCGAGGGCTTGCCTGCTCGAATTGGGCACCGCCTCGTGGCTGAGGGCAGGGAGGCCGACGAGGGCGCTTTACATCCGGGGCTAAGCACAATAGCGTTCCAACATGATCGACAAACCCGAACTCGACAAACTGGATTTCGACCAGCCAGGACTTGACCAGTCCATTTCCTCCTTCGCCCCGACGACCGGGCTCCCCGGCCTGGACGCGGTCTTCAGTGGGGTGGAGCGGGGCGACAACATCGTCTGGCAGATTCAGGCGCTGGAAGACTACCGCGCACTCGTCCAGCCCTACGCCGAGGCGGCGCGACTGCAACGGCGCAGGCTGATCTACTTCCGCTTCGCGACGCACTTCCCGCTGCTGGAAGACGACGGTGCAGTCGAGGTCCATCACCCGCGCGCGGCGGACGGGTTCGATGCCTTCGTCGATCAGGTTCATCGCGTGATCGAAGCCGCCGGCAGCGAAACCCTGTACGTGTTCGACTGCCTGTCAGACCTCGCCGACACGTGGCAGTCGGACCGAATGATGGCGAACTTCTTCCGGCTGACCTGCCCGCGCTTGTTCACGCTCGATACCGTCACCTATTTCGGCGTGTTCCGCCTGACCCATTCGCGCGCCGCGATGGAGGCGATCACCGACACCACGCAGTTCCTGCTCGACATTTTCCGCTGCCGTGGCCGCCACTACATCCGGCCGATCAAGGTGCAGCACCGCTCGGCCGCCGCGATGAACCTGATCCATGCCTGGGAACCCGGTGACCGTTTCCCGCCGGTGACCGACAGCGGCACGGTGTCGGAGATTCTTGCAGGCTCGGAATGGCCTGGCCTGGAGGACAACCTGTTTGCGGGCCATTGGCAGCGTCACTTCGCCGCCGCGCGGGAAGTGCTGTGCAGACGGCGGGCGCATAAGGGGGCGAGCGAGGCACCGGGCGTCGGGTACGCCACCCACGTTCGCCCTTGTGCCGTCGGTGCCGATCCCGACAAGCCTGCCGTCGAGCACGGTCGTAACGGAGGGCGGGCCGTTTCGGCCGGCGTGACGGACGACGAGGCGGTGGTGAGGTCGGCAGAAACGTGGGACGCAGATGAAAGCGAGGCATACTGGTTCGGCATTCTGAGCCGGCTGATCTTTCCGGAAGATCCGGCGATGCTGCGCCTGGTCGACGCCTACCTGAGGCTGGAGGACCTGATCGCGATTCGCGACCGGATGATTGGCATAGGCTCTATCGGCGGCAAGGCGCTGGGCATGTTGCTCGCGCGTGCGGTGATCCGGCGGGATGCGCCCGATCTGCTGAGCCGGATGGAGGCGCACGATTCGTTCTACGTCGGCACCGTGGCCTTCGACACTTTTCTGGTCGACAACGGCGTGTGGTGGATACGCCGGCGTCAGCGCGATCCGCAGGGGTTTCTCAGCGGGCTCGACGAGGCGAAAGCGCGCATTCTGGAAGGTCGCTTTCCCTCTGCCACCATTCGCCAGTTCGAAGGCATGCTCGACTATTTTGGCGAATGGCCGTTCATCGTCCGTTCGAGTTCGCGCCTCGAGGACCGCTATGGCAATGCCTTTGCCGGTCAGTATGACAGCGTGTTCTGCGTGAATCAGGGGCCGCGCGAGCAGCGCCTGGCCGAACTGCTCTCCGCGGTGCGGCAGGTCTATGCCAGCACCCTCAGTGAGCAGGCGCTGCGCTACCGTCAACGGCGCGGTCTGCTCGACGAGAACGAGCAGATGGCCTTGTTGATCATGCGGGTGTCCGGCACTGCCGGGTCGCGCTACTTTCATCCGCACGCGGCCGGCGTCGGCCTGTCGGTGAATCCTTATCGATGGAACCCCAGGATAGACATGCATGCCGGCGTGGTCCGGCTGGTCGCCGGTCTCGGCACCCGTGCGGTCGACCGCAGTGACGACGATTACACCCGCCTGGTCGCCTTGAACGCACCCGATCTGCGCCCGGAGACGAGCTTCGGTGCGATCGCGCGCCATGCCCAGCGCCGCATGGATGCACTCGATCTGCGCGAGAACCGGGTCGCGTCCGGGCCGTTCGCGGATTTCGTGATGGGTCAGCGCGGCTTTCCGATGAACTTGTTCACGACGCGGGAGCGGGATGACGGGCCGGCCTTTCTGACCTTCGACGGGCTGATCGCGCAGACGCCGTTCGTTTCCGACATGCGCACGCTGCTGGCGTGCCTGCATGCGGCCTATGCGCATCCGGTCGAGATCGAGTTCGCGTTGAATGTCCATCGGGACGGGGGCTACCGCATCAACCTGTTGCAGTGCCGGCCAATGCAGATGCGCAGCCTCGAGGCCGGTGTCAGCACCGAGCCCCCGCCGCTGGCCCCGCGGCTGCTTTGCGCGCAGGGCGCGGTGATCGGGCCCGGTCGGGTGATGAAGCCGCAACGGGTGGTCTATGTGGTGCCGTCGGCCTACCGCACGCTCGGCCAGGCCGATCGCTATGCGGTGGCCCGGCTGGTCGGCACGATCAATCGCGCCAGTGTCGGCGTGAGCCTGCTGGTGCTCGGCCCGGGGCGATGGGGGTCAAGCGATCCGTATCTCGGTATTCCGGTGTCGTTCGCGGAAATCAACCATGTCGCTGCGCTGTGCGAGATCGTCGCGATGCACGAGAACCTGGTCCCCGACGTGTCGCTGGGCACGCATTTCATCAACGAATTGATCGAAGCCGACCTGCTCTACTTCGCGCTGTTCCCGAAGATGGCCGGCAGTGCGCTGGACGAGGTCTGGTTGCTGAATCAGCCCAACCGGCTCGCGGAGGTCTTATCCGAGGGTGGCGCCGATGCGGCGGCCTGGGAAGAGGTGGTTCGTCTGATCGACGTGCCGCCCGATGCGCTGACGCTCTATGCCGATGCCGAGCGTCAGCGCGTGGTGGTCACCGTTCGCGGGTGATCTCGGCCCGCTCGCTGGCGGCAGAATCCAGGAAGGGGCGCAGTGGTGCGGTGGTGCCGGTGGGCGGACTGACACTGGTCGGCGCGGTGTTGTCGAACAGGCCGGTCGGCGGCTCGATACGCAGTTCATGGGAGAACATGTCGGGACGCACCGAGAGGTCGAGTTCTTCGCCGCTCATCTGGTCAACATCCATACCGGGCGGAGGGGTGCGCGGCTGGTAATTGAGCGCCTGCGCAATCAGCGGCGCTTCGATGGCGGGCGCAGGCCGGGCCTGCAGCACATTCTGGTGTGCAACGAACAGAAAGGCCGTGATGAAGAACAGGTGGTTGAGTACCTGCAGGCGCTCACGGGTGTCGAGTGTCTTGAGTGTCAAACGCTTCATTGGCTGAGTCGTCCGGTTTGGGGGCCATATCGTGCGAGAGGCCAGATCGAGGCTACATCGCGGATTACCCTGAATCGGACTGCGCAAGTGGGCAACGGGTTCAATCCTAACCCAATTTCGCATCGACAGCGTCAATTGAGGTAGATTGTGGCTTGGTCAGAACGGCCGTCCGGATGCGGTCCGGGTCGGCCGGCGGCTCATGGGAATCGCATATCGATGACTTCCGGCGAGACCGCCGAACGACAATGCGCCCCCGCCACCGAAGCGGGAACGCCACGTTCGGTGCACATCATCATGGGGATCGCGCTCGCATGGGCGGCGTTTCAGCTGTGGGTGGCCTCGCCGTTGCCGGTTGGACTGGGCGTGCTTATCTTCAGCGAGGCCAAGGTCCGTTCGCTACATCTCGCGTTCGCGCTGCTGCTGGCCTACCTGCTTTATCCGGCGCGCGGTTCGGTGCTCGATCACCGGCCCGGGCCGGTCGATATCGCGGTTGCGGTGACCGCCGCTTTCTGTGCGGGCTATCTTTACCTTTTCTACGCCCAACTCAGTGCTCGTCCCGGTGATCCGGGTCTGTTCGACCTGGTGGTGGCGCTGGTCGGCGTCGTGCTGCTGCTCGAGGCGACCCGCCGGATTCTGGGCATGGCGATGGTGGTGTTGGTCGGCCTGCTGCTTGCCTATGTTTTTTTCGGTGAACTCGCGCCGGATCTGATCGCGCACAAGGGAGCCTCGCTGAGCAAGGCGGCGAGTCATTTCTGGCTCGGCACAGAAGGGGTGTTCGGCGTCGCACTCGGTGTTTCGGCTGGTTTCATCTTCTTGTTCGTCGTGTTCGGTGCCCTGATGGACGTCGCCGGCGGTGGCACCTACCTGGTGCACAGTGCGTTGTCCTTGCTCGGGCATTTCCGGGGCGGACCAGCCAAGGCCGCGGTCGGGGTGTCGGCCGCGACCGGCCTGATCTCGGGTTCGTCTATCACCAATGTCGTGACCACCGGACCGCTGACGATTCCGTTGATCAAGCGGGTCGGCTACCCGGCCGAAAAGGCTGCGGCGATCGAGGTCGCCTCGTCGGTCAATGGTCAGGTCATGCCGCCGGTGATGGGTGCGGCGGCCTTCCTGATGGTCGAATATGTCGGCATTCCGTATCTCGACGTGCTCAAGCATGCGCTGATCTCGGCCCTGATCGCCTATTTCGGATTGCTCTACATTGTCCATCTCGAGGCGGTGAAGGCCGGGCTGCGCGGCTTGCCCCGTTTCCGGCCGCGGCAATGGGAGCGATCGACGATGCGCTTCGTCGTCGGTGCCGCGACCGCGGCTGCGATCGTAGGCGGTTTGTCGCTGGTGATCGCGCTGGTCCGCGAAGTCGCGCCCGGCAGTCTGCTGATCGTGGTTTCGCTGCTGTTGCTGGCGGCCTATCTTTTCCTGTTGCAGATCGGGTCGCGGCATCCGCTGCCGGTGGACGACGCATCGGTGCCAATGACACGCACACCCGATCCGGGGTCGACCCTGAAGTCCGGCATGTATTTCCTGTTGCCGATCGGCCTGCTGGTGTGGAACCTGATGGTGGAGCGGCTTTCGCCAACCCGCTCGGCGTTCTGGGCGACGCTGTTCCTGATCTTCATCGTGCTGACTCAGCGTCCGTTGCATGCCTGGCTTCGCGGCGAGCGAGAGCGCCTTGGTGCGGCTTTCAGGCAAGGCGCATGCGAACTGCGCAACGGCCTGGTCAGTGGGGCCCGCAACATGATCACGGTGGCAGTTGCGACCGCCACCGCCGGGATCGTGGTCGGTACGGTCACGCTGACCGGGATCGGCCTGGTCATGACCGAATTGGTCGAGGTGGTTTCGGGCGGCAACGTGTTGCTGATGCTGGTGATGGTCGCGTTGATCTGTCTGGTGCTGGGGATGGGCTTGCCGACCACCGCCAACTACATCGTCGTGTCCTCGCTGATGGCGCCGGTCATCGTCACGGTGGCGGCGCAGAACGGATTGCCGGTACCGCTGATCGCGGCACACTTGTTCGTGTTCTATTTCGGTCTGCTCGCCGACGTGTTGCCCCCGGGCGGGCTGGCGACCTATGCGGCGGCGAGCATCGCCGGCGCCAATCCGCTGCGAACCGGCTATGTCGCGTTCCGCTATTCGATGCGCATGGCCTTGCTGCCGCTGATGTTCGTGTTGAACCCCAAGCTCCTGCTGATCGGGGTCGACGGGGTCGGTCACATCGTGCTGACCATCGCGAGCGCGACCTTGGCCGGTTTCGTATTCATCGCGTTCAATCAGTCCTGGCTGATCGTGCGCTGTCGAACCTCGGAGCGCCTGATCCTGCTGCTGGCCACCCTGATCCTGTTTCACCCCGCCATGATCATGGACCGGTTGTACGAGCCTCATCGACGACTGACCGGCGAGGAAGCCCATCAGGCGCTGGTCGAGGCCGGGCGTAACGAGCGGGTTCGGGTGATCTACGAGGGCTTGACCCTGGAAGGGCGACCGGTCACCCGTGTCATCCTGTTGCCGATGGGCGAGCCGATGCGGACCGCAGAATTGCGCCTGCTGCAAAGTGGCTTGACCGCCTCGGTACACGCCGGCAACTTCGTCGTCGAGCGGGTGCGTTTCGGTAGCCCGGCCTCCCGGCTGGGATTCGAGGCGGGGTTCCGGATTACCGCGGTGGAAGTCGACGCCGGGCGTCCGGCGCCCGAGTGGATGTTCCTGCCCGCGCTGGCGCTGATCGGGTGGGTGGTATGGCGACAAAGACGCAGGCGTGACGCAGAGGTCCTTTCCTGCGTGTGAGACCCGGCGCGCGGCTGGACGGTCTGACGAGGGCGGGCGCTTGCAGCGCTTCGTGTAGCGCCCGATCGAGTCAGGACGATGTTGCCACAGCCCGACTCGGCACAGGTCCGATCACCGCGTCTGGCTGTGGCAGAGGGGCGGCACGGGGCTGGCGTTACGTTTGCAGTGACGCCTGCGCGGCTCAAGCAGACCGCTGTTTCTGAGCTTGCTCTGCCTGCGCGCGCTGCTGTTCCTGCTTGGCTTTCTTCACCGTCAGGAACAACTTGCCGGCGGCGATCAGGTTGACCGCGGCGACCAGCAGGGCCTGCCAGATCGGCATTTCCTGCCCGCTGATCGCATAGTGGGCGAGCAGGCCGCACATCGCGAGTGCGACGACCAGCATAACAACAATATCACGTCTGAACACTTGTAACTCCAGGGGGGCTGGCTGGCGGAAGGTGTCATTCCACGAGCACAATCGGCGGATGGAGTGAATCCGTGCAATGCGCTTTGCTTGCCCGCGCCTGCATGGCGCGGAAACGACCTCGCCGTGCGGATCCGACTCGTTTCAGTTTGCGCAAGTATCCGGATATTGCGCTCTGGGATCAACAAAAGCCGCATGATTCCGGGACTTTGTCGCGCGTAGAGGCAGGGTGGCAGCGTCCCAGGCATGGGAAGTCGGGGGCGGGGATTGGCAGGGCGCCACGGCGACGGATACGCGTTTTCGTCATGCCGGACAACGCGCACGGCGATCGCAATGCGGTGCCGGCTAGATCAGGACCATGTTGGCGCGCTCGTCGCGCAGACGCGCGAGGGCGAGCAGGGCGTCCTCACGACGAATACTGACCGGCAGTACGACATGCTTGCGTCTATCCCGCGATACGAGTTCGGCGAACGCGAGCCGCGACACCTCGCCGGCCGGGGTCAGGTCGGCGCGCGCGATGGTGCCGCGACGGTCGACATCCAGGCTGAAGTGTTCGAGCCGCAAGGCCTGGCCCGGGTCGGCCAGGAACTCGGCCAGGGTCTCGACCAGGGCGTCGGGCAGGAGCGCTTCGGCGTTGCTGCGCAGGCGGCTGTCGAGTTCGGCCAGATGACGGGTGTGCGACTCGAACCACGTCGCCGGCATGTGGCTGCGAGACGCGAGCATGCGGGTTTTCTCGAGCTCGCGTGACCGATGCAGGTCGCCTTGCTCCGCCCTGACCGATGCGACATGCACGGCGAAGCTGCGCACCAGGCTGTCGAAGGCGGCGGCACGAAGCTGCGCGTTTGCGAGATCGGGGTCGGCGGCGAACAGCGTCAGGGTGTGATCCGAAAAATAGAGCATGCGCTGCACGACGTCACTCAGCACTTCGGAGCCGTTCTGGGACGACCCGATGATCTGCTTCTCGCGTCGTCGGGTAGCCAGCAGTGCGCAAAAATGATCGAGGCCAAAGGTGTCCGGCTGGTCGAGGAAACGGCCCAGCGCCCGGCTGCGTCCGAGCATGGTTTCGATGTCGTCGGCACTACCGAAAAGCGCGTGCACCTGCGGGTCGGACGAGAAAGTGCTGCGGTCGACTGCGAGGGTCGGAGGCAGCGCCGAAACCAGCTCATCGCAATAGGCGAGCGCATGTTCGACCGGCCCCTTCAGCTTGCGCTCGAAGCCCTTGCCCGTCCGGATCGGGGCATCGATCAACTCGGTGATGCGCGACAATCCGGCCTGCACCGGTGCAGGCGGTGAGGACTCGGGCAAGAGCCAAGTCGACAGCGTGGAGAATGGATTCATCTGCGAAAGCCGCGCTCTGGGCCGGAAAGCCGCTATGTTACAGCGACGTGGCCTGCCGACCAGGACGATGCTGCACCGTGGTAGGTAGCGAAAGATGATGCGCTTTACCCTCGTACCAGTACTCGAGTCTCGCCTGCTCACCGGGAGAGGTGGCGCGCACCAGCTCCAGGAAGGACAGCGGCTTGTCTGGTGCCTGTTCGTTCACCTTTACGATCAGGGTGCCGGGATGCATGCCGGCATAGGCTGCCAGTCCGGTTACCGCCGTGACCAGAACGCCGGTCGTGTCCGGCAAACCGAGTGCTTCGCGCAGGGCGGGCGTCGCTTCGACCACGGTGATGCCGAGCGCGGTCACGACCTGCTCCCGGGCCAGGGCCTCGTACTCCATCCCTTCGCCGCCCTGAAGAACGCTGGGAGCGACCCGGATCGCCGCGTTGGTCCGCGCCGCCAGCGCGAGTGCGTCGCTGGGGCGCGCATCGATCCGGATCAGCGGTCCATCCGGCCCGACCCGGACTTCGAGCGCGCCGTGGTAGGTGCCGTCGCGCAAGTCGTCCACCACCACGCTCTCCAGGGTGCCGGACAACTTGTCTATCACGTCGCGGAGCAGGTCGTGTGTCATCGGTCGGGGCGGCGCAGCACCCTGCAGGGCGAGGATGATCGCCCGGGCCTCGGGGGGACCGATGAAGATCGGCACCACGCCGCCCGAGGTCGGCTCGCGCAGCAGCACGACCGGGGTGTGGGTGCCGGCGATCAATGCGACAGTGGCGAGTTCGACCGCGACCAGTTCGCCGTCGGGCACTGCGAGCTCCCGTGCCGGCGCGTTCGTACTCGTAATCAGGAGCGCGCAGGCGAGGATGCGGAACGGTTTCAGGAGTGGGGTTCGATACGGGCTCAAGACGGTCCTCCCGGGGGCGCTCGATCCGGTGTGACGCGGTCGAGGCTGTTGCGGTCATGCTTGTCAGAGCACGCCTCGGGCGCGCGGTTCCCTTGCTCTACGCGCTAATATACGGGTCTGCCGTTCATACGGGACAGTCGTTTGTGCCGGGGGGCTGGAAGGGCAGGTGGGGATTTGGTGGTCCGCGCAAGCGATTCTCCTCCCTCACGCTCCGGCGTCGGCCGGGCGAGCCCCGCCTGTGCAGCCGCTACCGGGTGCTGCCACATCGAACGCCCGCCTCGTTCTCCGTTGCGCCGCAGGTGGGGAGGGGGGTATGGACTTCATCAGCATTCTTGATCATCGGGAAAATCGAAAAGCATGACCGTTCCCATCGTTTTCGGACTGGACCGACTGCTGGCCGAGCCGGCGCTGCGCGCGCCGCTGGCCGGCAAACGGGTGGCGCTGCTGGCCCACCCCGCCTCGGTGACGCGCGATCTGAGGCATTCGCTGGACGCGCTGGCCGCTCTGCCGGACCTGAAATTGACCGCTGCGTTTGGACCTCAGCACGGCCTGCGTGGCGACAAGCAGGACAACATGGTCGAGTCTCCGACCTTCATCGATCCGCGCCACGGAATTCCGGTGTTCAGCCTGTACGGCGAGGTCAGGCGCCCGACCGACGAAATGATGGACTGCTTCGACGTGTTGCTGGTCGACCTGCAGGATCTGGGTTGCCGCATCTACACCTTCATCACCACGCTGCGCTATGTGCTCGAGGCGGCGGCGCGTCATCGCAAGGCGGTGTGGGTGCTGGACAGACCGAATCCGGCCGGGCGGCCGGTCGAGGGCCTGAGTCTGCGCCCGGGCTGGGAGAGTTTCGTCGGCGCCGGCGAGATGCCGATGCGCCACGGACTGACCCTGGGCGAGATGGCGAACTGGTTCGTCGCGAAGCTGGGCCTGGATGTCGAGTGCGAGGTGATCACGATGCGGGGCTGGTCGCCGGATGTGGCACCCGGGCATGGCTGGCCGATCGGAGCGCGCAGCTGGGTGAATCCCAGCCCGAATGCCCCCAACCTGTCGATGGCGCGCTGTTACGCCGGCACCGTGATGCTGGAAGGCACGACCTTGTCCGAAGGGCGCGGCACAACCCGCCCACTGGAGTTGTTCGGTGCCCCCGATCTCGATGCCCAAGGGGTTCGCGAGCGGATGCAGGCACTCGCGCCGGACTGGCTGGCCGGCTGCATCCTGCGGGAATGCGGGTTCGAGCCGACCTTTCACAAGCACGCCGGTCGCTTGTGCGTCGGACTGCAGATTCATGTCGAGGATCCGCAGCACTACGATCATGCGAGTTTCCGTCCATGGCGATTGCAGGCGCTCGTGTTCAAGGCGATCCGGAGCCTTTATCCCGACTATCCCTTGTGGCGGGACTTCGCCTATGAATACGAGTTCGACCGGCTTGCGATAGACCTGATCAACGGTAGTCCACTACTGCGCGAGTGGGTAGACGACCCGTCCGCGACGCCGTGCGATCTCGATCGGCTGGCCACCAGCGATGAAGCGTCCTGGTGCGAAGAACGGGAATCGTTTCTGCTCTATCGCTGAGGTGCAGTTCGGGCAGTTACTTATCGATCCGGAACAGAGGTACGATCTCGCTATCCATAAAGGAGTGTCAAGCATGAGTCAGGAACAGGCCTTCTGGCTGCCCTTCACCGCCAACCGTGCATTCTGGAAGAGCCCGCGCGTGATCCGCGCGGCGCATGGTCACCACTACATCACCGAGGATGGGCGCGAGCTACTCGACGGTTTTTCCGGCTTGTGGACCTCGGGCCTCGGGCATTGCCATCCGAAAATCGTCGAGGCGGTGCGCGAGCAGGTCGGCACGCTGGACTATGGCATGGGTTTCCAGGTCACCAACGACAAGGCGATCGCGCTGGCCAACGAGGTGACCCGTTTCGCCCCGCCGGGCATGAACAAGGTGTTCTTCACCAACTCGGGCTCCGAAGCGGCCGACACCGCGCTGAAGATCGCGCTGGCCTATCACCGCGCCAGGGGGGAGGGGCAGCGCACCCGCCTGATCGGGCGGGAGCGCGGTTACCACGGGGTCAACTTCGGCGGCATGTCGGTCGGCGGTATCCCGGCCAACCGCAAGGTGTTCAGCGCGGCGCTGCTACCCGGTGTCGATCATATCCGCCATACCCACAGCCTGCCCGACATGGCCTTCAGCCGTGGCCAACCGACCTGGGGCGCGCACCTGGCGGACGACCTGGAGCGGCTCGCCGCATTGCATGACGGCTCCAACATCGCCGCGGTCATCGTCGAGCCGGTGGCAGGCTCGACCGGCATCCTGGTGCCGCCGGTCGGCTATCTGCAGCGCTTGCGCGGGATCTGCGACAAGTACGGCATCCTGCTGATCTTCGACGAGGTGATCACTGCCTTCGGGCGGATCGGCGCACCCTTCGCCGCCACACGCTTCGATGTCATGCCCGACATCATCACCACCGCAAAAGGTTTGACCAACGGCGTGATCCCGATGGGGGCGGTCATCGTACGCGACGGGATTCATCAGGCCTTGATGGATGGCCCCGACAAGGTGGTCGAGCTCTTTCATGGTTACACCTACTCGGGACATCCGGTGGCCGCCGCAGCAGGACTGGCGACGATGCAGGTGTACCGCGAGGAGGACGCCTTTGCCCGTGCCCTGGCGCTGGAGCCGGCGTTCGAGGAGGCGATCCACGCGCTCTCGGGTGAGCCGCACGTGATCGACATCCGCAACTTCGGTTTGATGGGCGGTATCGAGCTCGCGCCGCGGGACGGGGCGCCGGGCATGCGGGGTTTCGATGTGTTCCTGAAGTGCTTCGAACGCGGCCTTGTGATCCGTAATGGCGGCGACATCCTGCAGTTCTCGCCTTTCCTCGATTCGAGTGTCGATGAACTGGCGCAGATCTTCGATACGGTGCGCACTGCGCTGCGCGAGGTCGATTGACACGGTTCGTCGGGGCGGCGGGCGCTGTGTGGGTATCAGGCTGCATCGGTCGGGGCAAGGAAGCAGCGTGTGAATCGGCAACGGGGGGCGACCACCGGGTTGGGCTTGGGTGCGCGGTGTTCCCCGGTTCGATCCCCGGGATGAGGAAAACGTGAGTAGGGAGTCCGCGGTTCGTCGTATCGGCTTCCGGACCCAGATGGTCTTGTTCGTCGGGGCGCTGGTGGTCCTGATGCTGGTCATCCAGGGAACCTACCTCAATCATCGGTATGCGACCGTGCTCGAAGAGCAGATCGGCTTGCGTGCGCTCAGCGTCGCCAAGACGGTCGCCGAAATCCCGGCACTGGTCGATGCCTTCGACGCGGCCGATCCGTCGGCGATCATTCAGCCGATCGCCGAGGCCGTGCGCATTCAGACCGGTGCGACCTTCGTGGTGGTCGGCAACCGGGACAGCATCCGATACTCCCACCCACTGACCGAGCGCATCGGCGAGCGGATGGTCGGCGAAGACAACGCGCCGGCGCTCGAGCGGGGCGAGGCCTATGTGTCGCGTGCGGTCGGCTCGCTGGGGCCGTCGATCCGTGGCAAGGTACCGGTCCGGAGTTCGGAAGGCGAGATTATCGGCGTGGTGTCGGTCGGTTTCCTGGCGGACGAGATTGCCGAGCGAATCGCAGACGACCTCGCGTCGAACCGCCTTCTCATGGTTCTCGTCGCACTGCTCGGCGTGCTGGGCGCGACGCTGATCGCCGGACGTTTCAAGCGGGTGATACTGGGGCTGGAGCCACACGAGATCGCCCGGCGCCTCAGGGAAAAGGATGCCATCCTGCAGTCCATCCACGAGGGTATCGTCGCGGTCAACGATCGCGGCGACATCACCTTGCTCAATCCGGCGGCGCGCCGCTTCCTGCCGGACGAGGTGCTCGCCGACGACCCGGTGGGGCGGCCGGTGCAGGCGGTGGTGCCGAAATCGCGCTTGCACGAGGTGTTGGCGACCGGCGAGGCGCAGTTCGATAGCGAAAACTGGATCGGCGAGCAGTTGGTGGTGGTGAACCGGGTGCCGATTCTGCTCGACGGGCGAGTCGTCGGTGCGGTCGCGACCTTTCGCAGCCGGATGGAGATCATGGAGTTGTCGCGGCGGCTATTCGAGGTACGGCGCTCGGCCGACGCGTTGCGCGCGCAGGCGCATGAGTTCTCGAACAAGCTGCATACCATCGCCGGCCTGCTGCAACTGGATCGCCCTCGGGAAGCGCTGGAGCTGATCGCCCAGGAAACCGAGTTCGAGCAGGCTCAGATCGCGCGACTGCAGTCGCGGGTGGTCGATCCGGTGCTGTGTGGCACCCTGGTCGGAAAGATGATGCGGGCCAAGGCGCGTGGTATCTCGGTCGAGGTCGACCGTGACAGTCGACTGGCGTCGCCGCTCAACGACTCCGGTCGTGAGGCCTTGGTCAGTATCGTCGGCAATCTGATCGAGAACGCGTGCGAGGCACCGCGGGCGACCGGAGTCGAGCCCGTGGTCCGGTTGTTCTTCACCGACATGGGCGATGACCTGGTGTTCGAGGTGGATGACAATGGATTGGGTGTGCCGGACGGGATGATGGAGGCGGTCTTCGAGTCCGGCATTTCGACCAAGGGGGAGTATCGTGGGATAGGATTGTCGTTGGTCAGGCAGCAATGTCAGCGGCACGGAGGGGAGGTCACCGTGGAGCCGAGTGAGCTCGGAGGAGCGTGCTTCATCGCGATCGTCGCCAAGCGCAGCGTCGAACTTGGAGACGCTGCGATGGCTCGGGGCACGATGGACGCATATGATGGAATCACGGATCGGTCGGGAGAGCGGCATGCCTGAGCGCTACAAGGTGTTGATCGTCGAGGACGACTTCCGTATCGCCGGCATCAACCGATCCTTCGTCGAGCAGGCGCCGGACTTCAGCGTCGTCGGCATGACCCGCTCCCGCGCCGAGACGCTGGCGTGGCTCGGGGAACACCCGGGTGGGGTCGATCTGATGCTGCTCGATGTCTATCTGCCGGACGTCGAAGGCTTGGCCTTGCTGTGGGAGATCCGGCGCGACTATCGCGATGTGGACATCGTGATGGTGACCGCCGCCAAGGAGGTCGAGACGGTCGAGGAGGCCCTGCGCGGGGGCGTGTTCGATTTCCTGATCAAGCCGGTGGAGAACGCCCGGGTGCAGAAGATGTTGGGTCGCTTCCGAGGGCGTCGCCAACTGAGCGAAGGGCGTCGTGAGCTGAGTCAGGAGCAGCTCGACAGTGCGCTGTCATCGCTCTACGGTGCGGCTGGGGATAACCGTCCGCGCCGGAGGATGTTGCCGAAAGGGATCGATGCGCTGACCCTGGACACGGTGCTCGAGGTGCTCAGGCGTTGCGCTCACCCGGTGACCGCCAGCGACCTTGCCTGTCAGATCGGCAGTAGCCGTTCCACTGCGCGTCGCTACCTGGAGCATTTGGTCGGCGAACGCCTGGTCAGTGCCGAGCAATCCTACGGGGAGGTCGGGCGACCACAGCGCCACTACCGGCTGTCCCAGGCCAGCGAGTGAGCAAAATGCGCAAAAAGCGCCTTTTCTGATTTATTCCGTGTATTTGCAGAAAACTGTCATCTCGCAGCTAAAGCTTCTACGATTCAATCACGTGCCGGTGCTCTTATGTTCGGGCTGGCCAGAAGAACAGGTTTCGCGGCCCGCGGGTCGCCGGAATCGGTAGAGGCGGCGCTCTGTCGAGCGCCAGATGTTTTACAGGAGGAGATGACATGTTCAAGAAACGGGGTTTATCCTGCGCAGGCGTCGTGCTGCGCTCCGCAGCGGTGGCGGCACTGGTCGGTTTGACTGCAGGCGCTGCGGTCGCGAGCGACTGGAAACCGACCCAACCGATCGAGTTCATTGCCCCGGCCAACCCGGGAGGGGGCTGGGATACCCTGGTTCGAACTGCAGCACGGGTGATCCAGCAAGAGAAGCTGGCCGACCAGAATTTAGCCGCAATCAACGTTCCGGGCGGCGGCGGTGCGGTTGCGTGGGCCCAGCTTGCAGCACAGAAGGGCAATACGCACAAGATCTTCGCGACCAGCCCTCCGATCATTCTCGTGCCGCTCAGTGGTGCGTCGCGCTTCGGTCATAAGGACTTTACGCCGATTGCGCGCCTTATCACCGACTATTCCATTCTCCTGGTCCGTTCGGACTCGCCCTATCAGTCGGCCAACGACTTGTTCGAGGCGATCAAGACTCGTCCCGGTCTGAGCGTGGGCGGCGGTTCGGCGCCCGGCTCCATGGATCACATTTCGGTGGCGAGTGCGGCTTCGGTCGCCGGGCTGAACGCTGCGCAGCTGAACTACATCGCTTTTTCCGGCGGTGGCGAGGCGATGACCAATCTGCTCGGAGGCCATGTCGAGGCGGTGATCACGGGTGCAGGCGAGGCCGTGGCGCAACTCCAGGGCGACAATATCCGCGCAATCGCGGTTTCGGCGCCAGAACGGATGGCTTCATTGCCCGACGTGCCTACCTACAAGGAGCAGGGCATCGACTATACGTTCGACATTTGGCGCGGCGTCATGGGGCCGCCCGACATGCCCGAGGCTGCCGTGAAGTATTACGAGGATCTTTTCGCACGCATGCTGCAGACCGAGAGCTGGGCGAGTGCCCGCGATCAGCTCGGCTGGATCGATGCTTACCAGAACGGGGCCGAGTTCGGCGCTTTCCTCGACGGCCAGAACGAACAGTTCAGTACCGTGCTCAAGGACATCGGCCTGATCCGTTGATCCGGCTCCCTCTCGCCCCGGACGATCGCTTCAGGTCGTTCGGGGTGTTTTTTCGGGAGATGTCTATCGGCCTGTGGGCTGACGAGTTGCTGAGCCGGCTTCGCATGCGCGAGTGGTTTGGACGCAGGTAGGCCGGCACAGTGCATGCGCATGACCCTTTGTGCGTGATGCGCGCCGGGTTGTTTGCCCCCGCCAGGGGAATGATCAGTTTCGGAGGGTAAGTCCATGAAACACACCAACCCGAACCGCATACTGGGCGTATTGATCGGCGTGTTGGCGCTGATCTACCTTTACGCGGCGTATCAGATTCCGGTATTTCCGATTCCGCGTCCGATCGACTCGGACGCCTTGCCCAAGGTATTGGGTTTCGTGATGCTGGGGTTGTCGGTGTGGCTGTTCTTCGAGCGCCCGGAGGGGGCACAGCGTGGGCAGACGGTGCAGCCGCTGTCGGCCCGCATTGCGCAGTGGCTGCCGGT
>JAUVVG010000003.1 GCA_030604735.1 Azoarcus sp. | reverse complement strand
GCGCGGGCGTGTGTCGAGGTCACGGCGCGAACGGTCGGTGCGTTGGGAAGGGCGAAAACAGACGCATGGCGTCCCCAGAACATCCCGCGCCGCGCGCCCGGAGTCCGGCCGCGCGGCTAGGGTCAGGTGCGCGCTCGGGTGCGCGCACAGGCCGGTGTCAGCGCCCGCCCGCCAGCAACTGGTCCAGCACGCCACCGTTGGCGAAGTGGGTGGAAGTGATCTCCTCCCAGCTACCGAAGGCGTCGACCGGGTTGATCAGGCGAATCTCCGGAAACTGGTCGGCGGTCGCCGCCACGACTTCCGGATGATGCACGCGCAGGTTGAATGAGGTCAGCAGTTCCTGGATCTCCTGGGTATAGAGGAACTCGAGGAAGGCATTGGCCACTTCGCGGGTGCCTTTCTCGTCGACCACGCGATCGACCACCGACACCGGGAACTCGGCCAGCACACTGACCGGCGGGACCACCACTTCATAGTCGCCCGCGATGAACTCTGGATTGGTGGCGATGTTGAGCACCTCGGCCTCGAAGCTCAGCAGCACGTCGCCCTGTTGATTCTGCGCGAAGGCGACGGTTGCGGCCCGGCCGCCGGTGGGGAAGTTCTCGACGTTGTGCAAGACCTTCGCGACGAACTCGCGCACCTTCGCCTCGTCGCCAGCGAACTTTTCCTGGGCATGCAGCCAGGCCGCCAGATAGGTGTAGCGGGCGTTGCCGGAAGTCTTGGGGTTCGGGAAGATCAGCGAGACGTCATCACGGGCGAGATCGTCCCAGCTCTGGATGTTCTTCGGGTTGCCCTTGCGCACCAGGAAGGCGATGGTGCTGTAGTACGGCGATGCGTTGTTCGGCAGGCGTTCGGCCCAGTTCGCCGCGACCAGCCCGCGCTCGGCCAGGATGTTGACGTCGGTGACCTGGTTGAACGTCACCGTGTCGACCTTCATGCCCTGGATGATGTTCTGCGCCTGGCGCGAACTGCCGGCGAAGGACTGGTCGATGGTCAGATCCTGGCCGGTCTTGTCCTTCCAGTGCGCGACGAAACGCGGGTTCACTTCGCCGAACAGTTCGCGCGCGATGTCGTACGAGGCGTTCAGGATGGTCTGGCTCTGCGCGAACACGGCGCCGCTGGTGACCAGCGTGGTGGCAAGCGTGGTGGCTAGCAGCAGTTTTTTCAGCATGATGAATCAGGGCTCCTGGTTGGGGGCGGATGGTTGAACCGTCGTTGATCCGCAGGGTTTGCTTGGACGACATTGTGTCCAAGCTATTTATGCGCAGGAAGCTTGTTTTGAGGATTTGTGTATAACTTATGAGAATAACGATCCGTCTGGACCGGATGCTTATTACGATTCGTGATAAGTTTCAAACGCATAGGCGCTTACTTCGGTCGCGAGGGCGTCATACCGTATCGTATGGGATACATACGAGAGAGCCGTTCGAATGAACAGACGTGATCTGCTCCGCGCTGCGGGCTGCGCAAGTCTGCTGCCGTTCGTGACGACGCTGGTCGGCCTGTTTCCGCGCGTCGCGCAGGCGCGGGTCGTGGCGGCCTTCGAGGCGAAGACGGCGCGTGAGGTGCTCGATGCGCTTTTCGGCGACGCAAGCATCCAGCCCACCGACGCCATCACGTTCAGCGCGCCGGACATCGCTGAAAACGGTGCGGCCGTCCCGCTCGAGATCCGCTCGACCCTGGAGGGCATCGACACCCTGGTCGTCGTTGCGACCGAGAATCCCCGGCCGCTCATCGCGTCCTACCGTTTCAGCGGGCACAGCGGCCTGCCGGTCGAGCTGCGCATTCGCCTTGCCGGCTCGCAGGAGGTGGTGCTCATCGCCCGGGCCAACGGGCAGCTCTACCGCAGCAGCAGACTGATACAGGTCACCATCGGTGCCTGTGGTGTCGCGTGACGGAGGAGGGCGAGCGATGACGACCCAGGGCATTCGCGCAAGAGTACGAGTGGACGCGCGCGGCACCGCGACCGTGCGTACCCTGATCGCGCATCCGATGCAACCGGAAGAGCGCGATGCCGGGGGCGTCTTGCTCGAGGCGCAGCACATCATCGAGGAGGTGAGCGTCACGCTCAACGGTGAAACGGTGCTGACCCTGGCCTGCGGCCAGGGCATGTCGGCCAATCCGCTGCTGACCTTCGCCCTTCACGGCGTCAGCCGGGGCGACGAAGTGGGCATCGCCTGGCGGGACAATCGGGGGCAGTCCGATTCGGCCGATTTCACGGTGGCGTAGCGCGCAAGGACCCCGCATAGGCCCACGCAGGATGGTCCGGGCGGGTCCGCCCGGGTTCATGGTCTCCTGCGGTGTCGGCCGCGCCGGGTAGTGCCGGTTGTAGCGCGGTCGACGAAAGGGTTTGCGTGAATAGCAATATGTTAATTCCTCAATGACGCTACCGCTCCCGGTGCCTGCCGGCTATGCTCAGGCGTCGTATCCCCCCGTCACCACGCCAATCATGAGTATTCAAGTCAGCGGTATCAGCAAACGTTTCGGCGACTTCGTCGCCCTGGACGACGTCAGCCTCGACTTTCCGTCCGGGGAGCTGGTCGCCCTGCTCGGGCCATCCGGCTGCGGCAAGACCACGCTGCTGCGGGTGATCGCCGGACTGGAAACCGCAGACACCGGGCGGGTGATCCTCGACGGGGAGGACGCCTCCGATACCCATGTGCGTGAGCGTCAGGTCGGTTTCGTGTTCCAGCACTACGCGCTGTTCCGCCATATGACGGTGTTCGAGAACGTCGCTTTCGGCCTGCGCGTGAAACCACGCAAGGAGCGGCCGAACAATGCCGAGATCACGCGGCGCGTGCATCGCCTGCTCGACCTGGTGCAGCTCGACTGGCTCGCCGACCGCTACCCGTCGCAGTTGTCCGGTGGCCAGCGGCAACGCATCGCGCTGGCGCGGGCCCTGGCGGTCGAGCCGCGGGTGCTGTTGCTGGACGAGCCCTTTGGCGCGCTGGACGCGAAGGTCCGCAAGGAGTTGCGCCGCTGGCTGCGCAGGCTGCACGACGAGTTGCACGTCACGTCGATCTTCGTCACCCACGACCAGGAAGAGGCGCTGGAGGTGGCCGACCAGGTGGTGCTGATGAATCATGGCAAGGTCGAACAGATGGGTACGCCGACCGAGGTCTACGAGCATCCCGCGTCGCCCTTCGTCTACGGCTTTCTCGGTTCGGTGAATCTGTTCCATGGCCGGGTCGAAGGCGAGCATGTCATCGTTGGCGATGCCAGCCTGCCTCATGACGGACGCGATGCCGATCAGGGCGCCGAAGTGATCGGATTCGCTCGCCCGCACCAGCTCGACATCGTCACCGACCTGGCAGAGCCAGGCGGGGTACGGGCACTCATCAGCCGGGTGCTGGATTTCGGCGCGAGCACCCGGATCGAGCTGGAAGGCGAGCGGGCCGAGAACGAAGTCGGTCCTCCGATCCACTACGAAGTGATCCTCCCGCGCGAGCGGGTCAAGGCGCTTCACCTGGTCGAGGGGCAGACGGTACGGCTGGTGCCGCTCGGCCTGCGCGTGTTCAGGCGCGAGGTCGCATGAATACCCGCTCCAAACAGGAAGTCGTGCAGCTTGCCGCCTCGTCATTGACGGCTGCGCTCGCGCCCTTCGACAGTGCGACACAGCTTGAAACGGCCGCCTGGGTGTTCAAGGCAATCGGCGAACCGCTCAGGCTGCAGATCCTGTGTGCCCTCACCGATGGCGAGCGCTGTGTTCAGGACCTGGTCGCCGTGGTGGGTTCGTCCCACAGCAATGTCTCCCGACACCTTGCCGTGCTTCAGCAGAGTGGCGTGCTCGACCGGCGCCGGGACGCCTCGAAGGTGTATTACCGCATTGCCGATGAGCGGATCCCGGGACTGATGGCGCTGGTGCGGGAGATTTTCTGCTCGCCACGGAAGTGATTCGCTGGAGGGTCGGTGCCCAACACCCCCTGCGCTTTTCGCTACCCGAGATCGCGGCCGCGTCTCGCCTCAGGTGCGGCGCCTTGTGCTTTCAAACGCCGTGCGATTTTGGAAAGACGCTGTCGCGGATGCGTTCCTCGGTGAGGTTCGGTGAGCAGTATTCGATGAAACGCAACGCGTAATCGCGCAGGTAGTGCCCACGGCGCAACGCGATCCAGGTGGTGTTCAACTCGAACAAACCCTTGCTCTCGAGGACGACGAGGCCGGCGTCGCGCTTGGGATGATAGGCCATCGCCGCGATGATGCCGACCCCGAGCCCGAGCTCCACGTACGATTTGATCACGTCGGCATCGAGCGCCGACATCACGATATCGGTGACCAGCCCTTGCTCGGCGAAGGCGGCATCGATGCGCGCGCGTCCGGTGTAACCCTCGTGGTAGGTGATCAGCGGAAATTCGGCGATCGCCTCGAGCGTGAGGGGCACGACCTGGGTCAGCGGATGCCCTTCCGGCACGATCACGGCGTGTTGCCACTGGTAGTAGGGAAAACTGACCAGGTCCTCTTCCACGCCTACCGCCTCGGTGGCGATGCCGATGTCGACCTGCCCCGCACGCAATAGCGCGACGATCTCCTTGGGTCCGCACTGGTGAAGTTCGAGATGCACGCGCGGAAAGGTCTGCTTGAAGCGCGACACCACCGGCGGCAGCGCATAGCACGCCTGGGTATGCGTCGTGGCCAGCGCAAGATGGCCCTCATCGCGCTTGGCGAACTGGTCGGCCAGGCGCTTGATGTTCTGGGTGTCGAGCAGGATGCGTTCGACGACCGGCAGCAGTTCTTTGCCAGGTTCGGTGAGGCCGAGCAGCCGTTTGCCCTTGCGCACGAAAAGCGCGACCCCGAGCTCGTCTTCGAGGTCCTTGATGTGCTTGGAAACGCCGGATTGCGCGGTGTAGAGCGTGTTCGCAACCTCGGTGAGGTTGAAGTTGCGCCGCACCGTCTCGCGGATGATGCGAAGTTGTTGAAAGTTCACGTCACACTCCGGCCGAAGGCAGGGTTTCGCCGTCGAGAAATACCCGGCTGGTCAGCGGCTTGATCCAGGTCTGGCCGCCCTGGGCGAGACCGAGCTCGCGAAAGCGTGCTTTCGGAAGCTCTGCATGAACGAGATCGTCGCCGTTCTCGATACGAAGTTCCAGTCTGACCGAAGGGCCGACGATCGACACCAGTTCTATGGTCGCCGGTAGCGCCCCCGAGGCGTCCTGCTCGGCAAGGATCTCGATCTCGTGCGGACGCACATAGGCGTAGCCCTTGCCCGAGCGGGCGTCGCCATGCTCCGGCGCCGGGAGGGTCAAGTCGCCGATACGGGCATGGCCGTTCTCTACCCGTGCATGGAACAGATTCACGTTGCCGAGAAACTTGTAAACAAAGGGATTGGCGGGGTGATCATACACTTCTTCCGGCGTGCCCTCCTGCTCGACCTTGCCGTGATTCATCACGACGACCCGGTCCGAAACCTCGAGCGCTTCCTCCTGGTCGTGGGTCACGAACACGCTGGTGACATGGATCTCGTCATGCAGTCGGCGCAACCAGCGTCGCAGCTCGGCGCGGACCTTCGCATCCAGTGCGCCGAAGGGCTCGTCCAGCAGCAACACCTTGGGCTCGACCGCGAGCGCCCGCGCCAGCGCGATGCGCTGACGCTGCCCGCCGGACAGTTGCGAGGGCAGGCGATGGGCGGTCCAGTCGAGTTGGACCAGTTCGAGCAGCTTCATGACCCGGCGCTTGATCTCCGCCTTGTCCGGCCGGATGCGGCGGGGTTTCACGGTGAGTCCATAGGCCACGTTATCGAATACGCTCATGTGCTTGAACAGCGCGTAATGCTGGAACACGAAGCCGACCCCGCGATCGCTGACATGCACGTCGGTGGTGTCCTCGCCGTGAAATCGGATCCGCCCGGAATCCGGGTTTTCGAGGCCGGCGATGATGCGCAACAGCGTGGTCTTGCCCGATCCCGACGGCCCGAGCAGTGCGGTCAGCTGACCGTCGGGTAGCGACAGGCTGACGTTGTCCACCGCGACGAAGTCGCCGAAGCGCTTGTTCACGTTCTCGATTTCGATACTCATGGTGTCTTCCTTGTAAGTCCGGTCAGTCCTGCTGCGCCTTGCGCGCGCTCGTCATTCCATTCGACGAAGCTCTTCACCGCGATCGTCACGATCGCCAGCGCGGCCAGCAGCGACGACACGGCGAAGGCGGCGGTGAACATGTATTCGTTGTAGAGCACCTCGATGTGCAACGGCATGGTGTTGGTTTCGCCACGGATGCGGCCCGAGACCACCGCCACCGCGCCGAACTCGCCCATTGCGCGGGCATTGCACAGGATCACGCCGTAGATCAGGCCCCACTTCACATTGGGCAGCGTGACCCGCCAGAAGGTCTGCCAGCCATTCGCGCCGAGCGTCAGCGAGGACTCCTCCTCTTCCTTGCCCTGCTGCTGCATCAGCGGGATCAGTTCGCGCGCGACAAAGGGCAGCGTACCGAACGCGATCACGAGGATGATGCCCGGCACCGCGAAGATGATGCGCATCTCGTGGCTCGCGAGCCACGGCCCGAGCCAGCCCTGGGAACCGAGCAGGATCACGAAGATCAGCCCGACCACCACCGGCGAGATCGCGAAAGGCAGGTCGATCAGCGTGATCAGCACGGACTTGCCACGGAACTCGAATTTGGCGATCGCCCAGGCGGCGACCACGCCGAAGACCAGGTTGAGCGGCACGACGATGACGACCACCAGCAGCGTCAACCGGATCGCGGCAGCGGCGTCGGGTTCGACGATAGCGTCGTACCAGACCTTGAGACCCTGCTCGAAGGCGCTGTAGATCACCACCGTCAGCGGCAGCACCAGGAACAGCGCGAGAAAGCTCAGCGCGACGCCGATCAGCACGCGCCGCAGCCACGCGGGCTCCTCCGTCGCGCGATGCCATGCGAGTTTGTGGCCGGAGGCGCCGGCGGCCGCGCCCGGGGCGCGGTTTTCTGAAGCAAGCGAACTCATTGGGTTCTCTCTCATCGGTAGCGGCGCGACGTCCACCACTGCAGGCCGTTGATGATCAGCAGCAGCACGAAGGCGGTGAGCAGCATCACGGTGCCGATCGCGGCAGCACCCGGATAGTCGTATTGCTCGGCCTTGGCGACGATCAGCAAGGGCGTGATCTCGGTGCGGAAGGGCAGGTTGCCCGAGATGAAGATCACCGAACCGTATTCGCCGACCGCGCGCGCGAACGCGAGCGCGAATCCGGTGAGCAAGGCCGGCAGCAGGGCCGGCAGGATGACCCGTCGTATCGTCGTCAGCCGGTTCGCTCCCATGATCGCGGAGGCCTCCTCGACCTCCTTGTCCAGGTCCTCGAGCACCGGTTGCACCGTGCGCACGACAAAGGGCAGGCCGATGTAGGTCAGCGCCACCACGACGCCGAGCTGGGTGTAGGCGATGCGGATGCCGAACACGTCGAGATACTGTCCGATCCAGCCGGTGGGCGCATACAAGGTGACCAGCGCGATGCCGGCGACCGCAGTCGGCATGGCGAAGGGCAGGTCCACCAGCGCATCGACGATGCGTTTGCCGGTGAACTGGTAGCGCACCAGCACCCACGCGACGATCGCCCCGAACACGAGGTTGATCAGCGCGGCGATGAAGGAGGCGCCGAAGGACAGCTTGTAGGATGCGACCACCTGGCGGTTGCTGACGGCGCGCCAGAAGTCGTCCCAGCTCATCTGCGCGGTGTAGAGCAGCAAACCTGCGATCGGAATCAGCAACAGGAAGCCGAGATAGAAGACGGTGAAGCCCAGCGTGATGCCGAAACCGGGAATCACGCTTTGCTGGCGTCGCGCGAAAGCCATTGCTTACTCTCCATCGGTACAACGATCGTGCCGAAGCCGGCACCCCGTTCGGGGCGCCGGCTTCGGGTCACCCGTGCAATTACTTGTTGATTTCGCTCAGAATCCGGTCGAACACGCCACCGTCGTTGAAGTGGGTTTCCTGGGCGACCTTCCAGCCACCGAACACCTCGTCGATGCCGAACAGATTGACCGCGGGGACACGATCGGCAAACTCGGCGGCAATGGTCGGGTTGGACGGACGGTAGTAATGCTTGCCCGCCAGACGTTGCGCGTCATCGGTGTAGAGGAACTCGAGGTAGGCCTGCGCGACCTCGCGGGTGCCCTTGCGGTCGACGTTCTTGTCCACGATGGTCACCGGCGGTTCGGCCAGGATGCTGACCGAGGGCACGACGATCTCGTACTCGCCCTTGCCGAGTTGCTCGACCGACAGGAAGGCTTCGTTCTCCCATGCGATGAACACGTCGCCGATGCGTCGCTGCACGAAGGTGTTGGTCGCGCCGCGGGCGGCCGGATCGAGGACCGGCACGTTGGCATAGACCTTGCGGGTGAATTCGTAGGCCTTCTCTTCGCTGCCGTACTTCTTCAGCGCATAGCCCCACGCGGCGAGATAGTTCCAGCGCGCACCCCCCGAGGTCTTGGGATTGGGCGTGATCACCGCGACGTCGTCACGCGCGAGATCGTCCCAGTCCTTGATGTTCTTCGGGTTGCCGGCGCGCACCAGCAGCACGATGGTCGAGGTGTAGGGCGAACTGTTGGACGGCAGGCGGCTCTGCCAGTCGGCCGGGATCAGGTCGGCGCGATCGTGCAGGGCGCCGACGTCATAGGCGAGCGCCAGCGTGACCACGTCGGCATCCAGGCCGTCGATGACTGCGCGAGCCTGGGAACCGGAGCCGCCATGCGACTGGCGTACGTTGACCGTTTCGCCCTTGAGCGTTTGCCAGTGCTGCTGGAAGGCGGTGTTGTACTCACGGTAGAACTCGCGAGTCGGGTCGTAGGACACGTTGAGGAGGCTGGTCTGGGCCGACGCGAGGGCGCTCAGGCCGAGCGTGGCGGTGACGAGCCCGGCGAGGGCGAGCTTGCGGAGATTGAAACGACGCATGAATGACTCCCTGAGTGAGGTGTTGCAAAGCAATAAGTGCGATGTCGGGAGTGCATTAGAAGACTGGCGAGGCGTTTTGCGAACCAAGCAGTTATGACTTCGTTATCAGAAATTCTGCTGAGAAGTCGGGCGTGTCACGGGATCACGTGGGTCAGCGATTGTTCGTCGTGAAGGAGCACTCCCCGTTGCGGGTGCTGGACGGCTGGCCAGAGGCGCCGGCAGGGTTCTTCAATCTTCCGCTCGCCGAGTGGAAATCCCCCCGTGCCGCGAGTCTGTTCATGACCGATCTGTCGTCGCTGACGCTGCACGAACCGACCGGAAACCTGTAGCTCCTCAGCGACGAGTCGGCGCTGGGGGTATCGCTTTGACCGAGATCCGCCCGCGAGTTGGTTGAGGGCTGAGCATGGATCCGCGCTGACGATCTCAAGGCGAAACCAGGAAAAATCTCACGGGTGAATCGATATCGCTTAAGCTAGATTGTTCGTGTTCATGCATGGGGCCGGTATTCGTGACAGATATGTTCCGATCCTGTTTTTGCTGCCGCGTCATCCTGCCTTTGCTCGCAGTGGCCGTGCTGGCTGCGTGCTCACGATCCGAACTCGAAGACCCGCGCAGGGTGACGACCGAAGCGTTCGATGGGGGTACCTTCACCCTCTATCGTGTCGACGGTAGGTGCGAACTGGTGACGCGCGGGGAAGTAACGCAGGACGCGGTGCGCAAGCTCAGGCTGATCCTCGAAGTGCTCGAATCCCAAGCCTGTGATCGGCGCCTCGCGCGTCTGCAGATCGACGACGGCAGTCTGAACGCAGCGATCTCGATGGGGTCGATGTTGCGCAATCGCCGTTTCGATACGCTGATGGATCCCGATCAGGCCTGTCATACCGCATGTTTGCTGGTGTTCGCTTCAGGCCTCGAACGCGCCGTGCCCGCTTCGGTACGGAATGTCGGTTTTCGCGCCCTGGCCAACACCGCCTCATCCGGGCAGAGGATCTGCTCCGATAAACCGACCCGCACCCAGCTCTTTACGGTAGGGCGCTACTTCATGGCGATGCTCGATCCGGCCCATGTCCAGCCGGTGCTCGAACAACTGATGTCGGTCGGCTGCGCCGACCGGACCACGCTCTCGGCCGAAAGACTGAAGTCGCTCGGCTTGGCGACCGTGATTCGCGGCGTGTGAGCGTGCCGGGCAGCAGCGGATGTCGAAGCGGGTGAGGGTCAAGTCGCGTCGGCCGAGGCCCCCCGCACGATCTGCTGCACCAGCCCGAGTTTCTCGATCACCAATGGCGACAGCACGAAGGGGTAGGCATGATCGTGGCCCATGCTGCGGTTCAGGCTGTTGAGCGCGAAGCTCAGCGGTAGCCAGTGTGCGATCAACTCGCCGATGTCGTTTGCACGATAGGGGTCGAAGTCGTTGTCGGACAGAATGGACTGGTCGTCACCGGTGCGGGGTTTGACCTGCAGACCGAACTGCCAGGCGGTTTCCAGGGTGTCGACGATGTGCAGGTAATGCGCCCAGGTTTCGGCCCAGTCTTCCCATGGGTGGGTGCTGGCGTAGGCACTGATGTAGGTGTCCTGCCAGTGAGCTGGCGGACCCTGCCGGTAGTGCCAGTCCAGCGCTTGGCCATAGTCCAGGGTTTCGTCGCCGAACCGGTCGCGCCAGGCTGGCAGCCAGTCCGTGTCATGAACCAGCCGGTCCCAATAGTAGTGCCCGGACTCGTGCCGGAAATGGCCTAGCAGGGTGCGGTAGGGCTCGGCCATCCGATCCCGCATCTGCTCCCGCGTACTGGGGTCGGCCTCGTCGATGTTGATCGTTATCAGCCCATGCGCGTGGCCGGTGAACACGCGACCACGTTCGCTGAAGGTCGGCGCGGTGTCGGCCAGGAAGTCGAAGGCGAGTCCGGTGGGCGACTCGCCATGTGGCAGCAGCGGCAGGCCGAGGCGGAGCAGCGAATAGATCAGACGCCGTTTCTCGGTTTCGAGGGCACGCCAGAGATCGAGGTTGCGCAGGATGCCGAGGTCGGGGATGGTCCGGTTCAGTCGGCAGGCAACGCAGAAGGCGTGCGGATCATCGTCGTGCACCAGCCAGTTGCAGACCGCATGCTCGACGTAATTCGCGCACAGACGGTAGAGGGTGTCGCCGCCGGCGCGGCGCCAGCGAATCGAGTCAAGCGGCTCGAGCGCGACCAGATGCAGCGACTCCGGGACGAAGCCGAGCTTGGCTGAACAGCGGGTGCAGGTGACATTCTCGAAGTAGAGTCGCTGGCCGCAGTGATCACAGGTGAAGAGTTTCATCGATTGTCTTCTTTCGGGATGTGCTTGGTGGCCGGCGCTGATCGCATGCTCGCCTTGGGAGCGTGCGCCCCGCCATGTCTGCGGAATATTTCCGTCATCAGTCTCTTCCTGCTCCCCATGGATCCCGGATTTGCGGTATCGCTCGAACGAAAGAGTAATACAAAGGGTGTATCAACATCCAAAAAGGCGACTGAATCACACCTCACCCTGCCGCCCGTGCCTGCGCGAGCATTCCGCAGTGATACGCCTCGAATTCGCGCGATTGCGCCAATAGAGTGGCGCGAATTTTGACAAATCGCGCCAATAAGGCGAAAATTTTGGCGCAATAACGATTAGTCGCGCCAAAAAATCCATGCCAAAAAAACTGCCGGATGACTTGAACGAGCGTCTTGAGGCTCGAATCGCCCGCTACCCGGAGGGCGCCAGCATCGAGGAGTTGCATACGGCGTTGGCGGACGTCGTCAGCCGTCGTACGCTGCAACGCCGCCTGGCCGAACTGGCCGCAGCGAAGAGGATTGCATTTCTGGGCAAGGGTCCCGGTCGGCGTTACCGTCAGCCGAGAGTGATCGACGCCGACATTCGCGAGTCGGCTTCGATATCCGACACACTGACCGCCGAGGTCCACCTCGAGGTGTCGCCGGAAGCGGAAGAAATCCGGCGCTATGTGCGCCGGGTCCGCCAACAGCGGGCACCGGTCAGCTACCAGCAGTCCTTCCTTGAGCAATACACGCCAAATCATACGGCCTATCTGCCGGCGTCCCTGCGAACGCAACTGTACAACCTCGGCCGTCCGGCTGCGGCCGAGATGGACGAGGCGCCGGCGGGCACCTTTGCCCGCGATATTCTCGATCGCCTGCTGATCGACCTTTCGTGGGCCTCGTCGCAACTGGAAGGCAATACCTATTCGCGGCTCGATACCGAACGGCTGATCGAATATGGGCAGGCCGCCGCTGGCAAGGATGCGCTGGAAACCCAGATGATCCTCAACCACAAGGCCGCCATCGAATATCTGGTGCGCGACATTGAACACGTCGGCGTCAATCCGGAAACCCTCGTCGCCCTGCATGCTTTCCTGTCGGACGGTCTCATGCCTGATCCGGCCGCCTGCGGCCGCCTGCGCCGCCGGCCGGTCGAAATCGGCGGCAGCGTCTACCTTCCCATCGCCTTGCCGCAGCGCATCGAGGAACTGTTCGACGTCGTCCTCGAAATGGCGGCCGAGATTCACGACCCCTTCGAGCAGTCCTTTTTCCTGATGGTGCACCTGCCTTACCTGCAGCCCTTCGAGGACGTCAACAAGCGGGTCTCCCGGCTCGCCGCCAATATTCCTTTCATCCAGCACAACCTCTCGCCGCTGTCCTTCATCGACGTGGCCGGGCAGGACTACATAGAAGGTCTGCTCGGTGTCTACGAACTCAATCGCGTGGACCTGCTGCGCGATGTCTTCGTGCACGCCTACGAGCGCTCGTGTCAGCAATACGTCGCAGTGCGCCAGCAACTGGTGCCGCCGGATGCCGTACGTCTGCGCTACCGCAAGCAGTTGTCGACCCTGGTCGCCGCCATTGTCCGCAACGGCGCCAAGGCCGACCCGGCAACGATCAGCGCCCAGGTGCCCGACACGGTTGCTGCGGAGGATCGCGAACGCTTCATCGCCCTGGCCACCGAAGAATTCCACAACCTGCATTCCGGCAATGCCATCCGTTTTGGACTGCGGCCCCTGGAATTCGCCGCGTGGCAGAAAAGGAATGTCAGTGATGACTGAAATGACGCTGAAACCCGGTCGAAAGGTCTGGTGGTGCTAGATCCGGGTCGAGCGGTGATCGGTTAACCGCCTGGCTACGCCCGCCCAAGCCAGGACCCGATCATCACGCCTGCGTAGATTAGAACATACGCGGTATCGACGAACTGCCGGCGCTCGGGATGAGACAGCGCACCGGTCAGGTCGAGCACCATCCGGCGCAACAGGAAGGTGTACAGCACGAAGTACAGGAACGGGACGACGTGTACCTCCCAGGGGTAGTCGGCGATACGCGCGCCGAACAGCGACAGTATCCATTCGATCTGAGTGTAGATGGCCATCACGCCGAGACCGGCGTTGATGAACATCCACTTGACTTCGTCCACGCCGAAAAAAACCAAGTAGAAGATCAGATACACGAAAATGGCAAAACCGCCATGGGCATAGAGGAAGCCCAGGTCGGGCCTGTCGGGCGCGTAGGCCATCAGAAAACCGGCAGCGCCGAAGGCCAGCATGTGGATCAGGAAGAAGACGTAAATCATCTTGCCGAGTCCTTTCTGCGCGACGTCGAACTCCGCATCGTTTGAAAGCTTTGCTGTCATCGGCCACCTCTTCTCATTTCCGGCGCCCGTACTCACCGCGTCCGATCGAATCCAAGGGTAGTACAGGCGTTGGTGAAAGGGTACCGTGTCGTTTCGACACCCTGCTTCCAGTGTTTGCGAGCGATATCGCCGATATCGTCTCGGGGACGCTTGACCTTCCCATGTGGTCAAGGTCTACAGTTCATGGTATCCAAGGTATCGAGTGAAGGAATCGAAGATGAATGCCCCGGCAACCGGCGCGGCTTCCGCCACGCAGTCCACTACGCTCCACGTCACCGGCATGACCTGCGCATCATGCGTTGCTCATGTGGAGCGTGCCTTGCTCAAGGTCGACGGTGTCATTTCGGCGAGTGTGAATCTGGCCACCGAGACCGCCACCGTCACCGCAACGCCGGCGGTGTCGCCGCAGCAACTGGGCGAGGCAATCGAGAAGGCCGGCTATGCGGTCGAGCGGGGCGAGGTCACGCTGGACATCGACGGCATGAGTTGCGCCGCCTGCGTCGGCCGGGTCGAGAAGGTGCTGAAGCGGGTGCCCGGCGTGCTCGATGCGAACGTGAACCTCGCGACCCGCCGTGCCAGCATCGCGACTCTGGGCGAGGTGCCCTTGCCGGCGCTGGTCGAGGCGGTGAAGAAGGCCGGCTTTGGCGCGCAGCCGCTCGAAAGCGGTAGCCAGGCGCGCCGTGCCGACAACGCCGAGGCCGAGCGGCAAAGCCTGCAGCGCGCGGTGTGGATCGCGGTGGTGCTGACGTTGCCGGTGTTCGTGCTGGAGATGGGCTCGCACCTGATCCCGGGCATGCATGACTGGGTGATGGCGACGATCGGTCACAGGCAAAGCGGGTGGTTGCAGGCGTTGCTGACCACGGTGGTGATGTTCGGCCCGGGCTTGCGCTTCTTCCACAAGGGGGTGCCGGCGCTGCTGCGCGGCGCGCCGGACATGAACGCGCTGGTCGCGCTCGGCACCGGTGCGGCCTGGTCCTACTCGATGGTCGCGTTGCTCGCACCCGGCGTGCTGCCCGAGGGTACGGTCAATATCTACTTCGAGGCGGCGGCGGTCATCGTCACGCTGATCCTGGTCGGGCGATTACTCGAGGCGCGGGCGCGCGGCCGCACCAGCGAGGCGATCCAGCGCCTGATGCGGATCCAGCCGCGCACCGCCCGGGTGCTGCGTGAGGGCAAGTCCGTCGAGGTGACGATCGAATCGGTCGTGGTCGGCGACATCGTCGAGGTGCGTCCGGGCGAGAAGATCGCGGTCGATGGCGAGGTGGTCGAGGGCGCGTCCTTCGTGGATGAGTCCATGATCAGCGGCGAGCCGGTGCCGGTCGAGAAGGCGGTCGGCGATGAAGTCGTCGGCGGGACGCTCAACACCCGCGGGGCGTTCAGCTTCCGCGCGACCAAGGTCGGCGCCGACACCGTGCTGGCGCAGATCATCCGCATGGTCGAGGCGGCGCAGGGGACCAAGCTACCGATCCAGGCGCTGGTGGACAAGGTCACCATGGTGTTCGTGCCGGTGGTGATGGGGGTGGCGCTGCTGACCTTTCTGGTCTGGTTGATCTTTGGCCCTGAGCCGGCGCTGACCTTTGCCTTGGTCAATGCGGTGGCGGTGCTGATCGTCGCCTGCCCGTGCGCGATGGGGCTGGCGACGCCGACTTCCATCATGGTCGCGACCGGCCGCGCCGCGGCGATGGGGGTGCTGTTCCGCAAGGGTGATGCCTTGCAGTTGCTGCGTGAGGCCGATGTGGTCGCGCTGGACAAGACCGGCACGCTGACCCTGGGCAAACCGGTGCTGACCGATCTGGCGGTTGCGGAAGGCTTTGCCCGCGACGAGGTGCTGGCGGCGGTCGCCGCGGTCGAGCGACGTTCGGAACACCCAATCGCCGTGGCGATCGTTGCCGCTGCGCGCGAAGCCGGGGCGACGCTTGAAGAGGCCGAGGGCTTCGAGGCGACCGCCGGGCACGGGGTACGGGCGAACGTGGGGGGGCGCAGGATCGAGGTCGGCGCCGACCGCTGGATGCGCGCGATCGGGCTCGATGTCGGCGTGTTCGCGGATGAAGCCGCGCGGCTCGGCGACGAGGGCAAGACCCCGCTGTATGCCGCGATAGACGGCCGCCTGGCCGCGATCATCGCGGTGGCCGATCCGCTCAAGCCGACTTCGGTCGAGGCGGTGCGCGCGCTGCACGCCATGGGGTTGCGTGTTGCGATGATCACCGGTGACAACCAGCGTACCGCCGCGGCGATCGCGCGCCTGGCCGGGATCGACCAGGTGGTGGCCGAGGTGTTGCCGGACGGCAAGGTCGAGGCGCTGAAGTCCTTGCGTGAGCAGGGTTCGGCGGCGGGTAAGCCGGACCGTCCGGTCCGGGTCGCCTTCGTCGGCGACGGCATCAACGACGCGCCGGCGCTGGCCGAGGCCGATGTCGGCATCGCGATCGGCACCGGCACCGACGTCGCGATCGAGAGCGCCGACGTGGTGCTGATGTCCGGCGATCTGGCCGGCGTGCCGCGGGCGATCGCGCTGTCGCGGGCGACCATGCGCAACATCAAGCAGAACCTGTTCTGGGCCTTCGCCTACAACTCGGCGCTGATCCCGCTCGCAGCCGGGGTGTTCTATCCGGCCGCCGGGCTGCTGCTGTCGCCGGTGTTCGCCGCGGCGGCGATGTCGCTGTCCAGCATATTCGTGCTGGGCAACGCGCTGCGGTTGCGTCGCTTCCAGGCCTTCGCGCCGGCCCATGGCGAAACCGGGCTGGCGGAAGGCCTGGCGGCCGCGCGGTGAAGCGGGGCGGGTGGCCCAGGCTGCGGCGAGGAGTCCTGTCGGCGGTGCAGCAAGAAGTGGGGCGAAGGGTGTGGAGAAGGCTTCGGCTGGGAAGGTGGCTGGCAATGTGGCCGGCAATGTCGCCCGCAAGCTCGCGAGGGGCAGGGCGTGGCATGCGGCAAGGAGGGGCATGATGAATATCGGCAAGGCTTCCGACGCTTCGGGCGTTTCGGCCAAGATGATTC
The DNA here is from genome assembly GCA_030604735.1 of Azoarcus sp. Lineage (GTDB taxonomy): Bacteria > Pseudomonadota > Gammaproteobacteria > Burkholderiales > Rhodocyclaceae > Azoarcus_F. The sequence continues at coordinate 130,491 of JAUVVG010000003.1, read as the reverse complement.
GCTACTATGAATCGATCGGGTTGGTGCCATCGGTGCGGCGGACCGAATCGGGCTATCGCGACTACACCGACGAGGATATTCACGTGCTGCGCTTCATCCGCCGCGCCCGTGACCTCGGCTTTGCCTTGGGCGACATCGGTGATCTGCTCGCGTTGTGGCACGACCAGGGCCGGGCGAGCGCCGACGTGAAGCGCATCGCCCTCGACCATGTCGCGACCCTGCAGCGCAAGATCGCCGAGCTGCAGGGCATGGTCGATACCTTGCAGACACTGGCGAACCGCTGTCACGGCGACGACAGACCCGACTGCCCGATACTGGCGGATCTCGATCATCCTCGATCGGTACAATGTGGTCATCCCTCTTCATCGGAGTGAGCATGATCCGCACCGTTCCGGCGCTCCTGACCGCCCTGTTCACCCTGCTGCTTTCGGTGGGCGCCCACGCGCAATCGATCATCGTGGCCTCGACCACCTCGACCGAGCAGTCCGGGCTGTTCCGTCACATCCTGCCGATTTTTACCGCGGCGTCCGGTGTCGAGGTACGGGTGGTCGCGCTCGGCACCGGCCAGGCGCTGGACGTGGGGCGACGTGGCGATGCCGATGTGGTGTTCGTGCATGATTGGCAAGCCGAGGAGCGTTTCGTCACCGATGGATACGGCGTCGAGCGGCTGGCGGTGATGTACAACGACTTCGTACTGATCGGGCCGAGCAGGGATCCGGTCGGGGTGCGTGGCAACGATATCGCCGTGGCGCTGACCGGACTGGCGAGTAGCAACGCGGCCATCATCTCGCGTGGCGACAAGAGTGGCACCCACGCCGCCGAGCTGCGTTACTGGGAAACCGCCGGTGTCGGCGAGAACAAGGGGAGAGGCTATCGCGAATGCGGTTGCGGCATGGGGCAGGCGCTGAACATGGCCGCCTCCAGCGGCGCCTATGTGCTCTCGGACCGTGGCACCTGGCTCAGTTTCAAGAACCGCGCCGACCTCGCCGTGCTGGTCGAGGGCGATACGCGCCTGTTCAACCAGTACGGCGTGATGCTGGTGAACCCGGAACGTCACCCGCACGTGAAAGCCGAGGCCGGGCAGAAGTTCATCGACTGGCTGGTGTCCGACGACGGCCAGGCTGCGATCGCGTCCTACCGGATCGCAGGCGAGCAGCTGTTCTTCCCGAACGCGGGGGAGTGAATTCCGAGCACGTCCTCGGCCGGTATTCCCTTGACTCTTCCGGACCGATACGCCGTCAGACGGCGCTCGGCCTCCTCGATGCAGAGTCTGTCGCGTTCGGGGTCTGGGCCGGCTGGGAGATTGTGACCACCGGGTCAGAGGGTCTGTCCACGTGACTTCAACCACACCGAGCTTTCGCTGAGCAAGACCCCGATTTCGGCATCGAGGTCGTCCAGGCCGGCATCGAGGTTGGTCTTCCCCTCGTCTATCGCGGTCTCCAACGTCCTGGCGTTGGCCATCAGGTCGAGGGCGCAGATGAAGCCGGCGTTGCTGCCCAGGGTATGGAGGCGGCGGGCGGCGCTGTCACGGTCGCCGCGGGCAAGATCGTCGCGGGTTTTCCGGATCACGTCGGCATTGTCGTCGGCGAACATCTGCAGCAGGTCCAGGAACATCTCGCGGTCGCGGCCGAGGCGGCGTTCGGCCGCGTCGCGGTCGATGCCAGGAATTTCCGGGAAGCGCTCGGGTTGGGGGAAGGCTTCAAGGGCAGACTGGGGCTCGGGTTCCCTCCTCATTGCAGACGGTTGGGTGGGTTCGGGGTCGGCGGCGCTTCGGGTCGAGCGGGGGGTGATCCACTGTGCGAGCAACGTCGCCATCTGTTCGATGTCTATCGGTTTCGCCAGCACATCGTTCGCGCCGGCTGCGCGCATCGCGATCTGTTGATCTTCGCGTACGCCGGCGGTGAAGGCGATGATAGGCAGCGCACCCAGTCCGAGTTCGTCGCGAATCGCGCGGGTCGCGCGCAAACCGTCCATGACCGGCATCTGAACGTCCATCAGCACCGCATCGAAACCGTCTGGCCGGGACGCCAGCAACTGGAGGGCTTGCAGGCCGTCGGCGGCGAGCGTGGCGCTCGCGCCTTCCAGTGCGAGCGCACGCTCGGCCAGATCGCGGTTCATCGCGCTGTCGTCGACCACCAGCACATGCTTACCCTGCAGGCGTGGACCGGACCGGAGAACGTGGGGCGACGAGGCGGCGGCCGGCGCGTGGCCCGCGTTGTCCGCCTCGGCATGCCGGAACGGCAGCTCGAACCAGAAGGTGCTGCCGCGGCCGGGTTCGCTCTCGGCGCCGATCTGTCCGCCCATCAGTTCGACCAGGCGCTTGCAGATCGACAGCCCCAGCCCGGTGCCGCCGAAACGACGGCCGATGCCGCCGTCGGCCTGGGTGAAGGGGGTGAACAGTTTCTCCATGGCCTCGGGCGCGATGCCGATGCCGCTGTCTCGAATCGAGAAACGCAGCCGGGTCTCGTCGGCGTCGGATGACAGGCGTCGCACCCGGACCTCGACGACACCGCGCTCGGTGAACTTGATCGCGTTGGTGGTCAGGTTGAACAGCACCTGCTCCAGCCGCAGCCCATCGCCGACCAGCATGCCGGCCGGCGTACAGTTGTCGATGCGCAGGCTCAGGCCTTTCTCGCGAGCCGCTTGTCCCATCAAGCTGTCGAGATGGGCGAGCAGCCTGGCGAGGTCGAACGGACGGGCTTCCAGTCGGAGCTGGCCGGCTTCGATCTTCGACAAATCCAGCACGTCGTTCAGGATGGTGAGCAGGGATTGGCCCGCGCTGCGGATACGCTCGACCATCTCGCGCTGGCCAGGTGTCAGCGCATCGCGTTCGAGCACTTGCGCCAGCCCGAGCACCGCGTTCATCGGGGTACGGATTTCGTGGCTCATGTGGGCGAGAAACTCGCTCTTGGCCGCGTTGGCTGCCTCGGCCGCGTCAAATGCCTGTTGCAACTGCTGTTCGTAATGTGCGCGGGCGAGCAGGTCGCGCCGCTGTCTTTCCCGCCGCCACAGAAGGAAGGCGATCGAATACACGAAGATCAGGCCGATGGCCATGATCACCCCGGTCGCCCAGGTGATGGTACGGATGCCGGCATAGGCCTCGACCTCGTCGATCTCGGCCAGCATCAGCCAGGGCGTGCCTTCCACTGGGGCGCCGTAAGAGAGCACCGGTACGCCGCGGTAGTCGCGCCCGCCGGAGAGGATGCCCGATTCGCCCTGAACCGCGCGTGCGGCCGGTAGCGCAGGAAAGTCCAGCGGCAGCACCAGGTCGAGTGCTTCGTGGTTGTCATGGCGCAAAGGGGTCAGGAAGCGCACGCCTTCGGGGTCGCGTCGTACCAGGTAGGTTTCCGCACTGCGGGTGGGGACCGGCCAGGATTCGACCAGGGGATACAAGGCGTCGTCGGCTTTCCAGGTCAGGTAGGCGACCCCTTCGGCTGCGGCGCCGGCAAGCCCGATCGGCGCGAGTACGCCGTAATGAACCTCGCCGGCCGGGTTGCGGTACAGATCGACCAGTTCGATCCGTGGGCGGGAAAGAATGTCCGCGATCAGCGCAAGATGCGTGTCGACATAGACTTCGCCGACGGTAAACACGGTCAAGCCTTGGGCGTCGACGATCGCCAACCCGGACCAGCCGCGCGCCTGCGCGACCTTGTCCATCAGGCCTTGCATGCGCTGCAGTAAGGCGTCCTGCCTCCGGTCGCCGGCAAACCACTGGTTCAACAGCATCTGCAACTGGGAATAATCGCTGAAGTAGAGTTCGGCATCGACCCGGGTCTCGGTCAACCAGGCTTCGATCTGCTGGCGTTTCTGCTCGGCGATCACTGCGAGCGTGCGGTGGGTTTCGCGCCGGATCTCCTCGGCGAGGGTGCGGTAGCCGAAAGCGCCGATCGAGGCGATCAGCAGCGAGAATGCGACCAGCGGCAGCACGAAGCGGACCCATTCGCTGCGCATCGCGGGCGTTGCGGAAGACGGCACAGAGGGCGAAGTCGAGGAGGACGGGAAAGGCGTCTGGATCAAGGTCGCGAGAGTCGTTGCGCGGGCGGTGTCGATGCGGGAGCCACGCACGGGTAGGCGACTTGACGCGATACCCGGAGTGGTCGTGTTTCAGCGAAGCCTGATATTGGCCGGTCGGTGCGCACTATGCACCAAGCGAGTGCCTCTGTCCATGCCGGCATCAGGGTCAACCCGCATGATCCGGGGTCGCCTCCGCCTCGGCCTGCATGCCGGCGAAGACGCAGAAGCGATTCTTGCCGCTGGACTTGGCCTGGTACATTGCGTGGTCGGCATGACGCAACAGGCGGTCTGCGTCCACGTCGGCGCCGGGATTATTGACCGCGATACCGATGCTGCCGGACACCTGCAGACGCAGGCCATCGATTTCCACCGGCTGTTGCAGCTGTTCGAGCAAGCGTTCGACCAGGGTCTTCGCCAATTCCAGGTCGTGCAGTTCGGTGAGCAGCACCACGAATTCGTCACCACCGAGCCGGGCCACGGTGTCGTGCGCGCGCAGGCAGGCTTTCATCCGGCGTGCCAGCGTGATCAGCAGGTGGTCGCCCATGTGATGACCGTGCAAGTCGTTGATCGCCTTGAAACCATCCAGATCGATGTAGGCGACCGCGAAGAGCGCGCCACCACGCCGGTTGCGCGCCAGCGCCTGTTCCAGCCGGTCGATCAGCAGGATGCGGTTGGCCAGCCCGGTCAGCGGATCGAAGTGGGCCATCTGCCGAAGACGTAATTCGTCCGCCTTCTGGCGGGTGATGTCGGTGAACAGCGAGACGTAGCCGGTGATCCGCTCGTCGTCGTCTCGCACCGCGGCGATGGTCAGCATTTCGGGATAGGTCTTGCCTGATTTGTGGCGATTCCAGATTTCGCCCGACCAGTGTCCGACGGACTGTAGTTCCCGCCACATCCGGGTGTAGAAATCGTCGTCCTGGTGTCCGGACTTGAGGAGCCGCGGCGTGTGGCCGACGACCTCCTCGCGCGCGTAGCCGGTGATGCGGGTAAAGGCCTCGTTCACATCGAGGATGGTGCCATCGGCATCGGTGATCGCGATGCCCTCGCGCGCATGCGAGAACACGCTGGCGGCGAGTTCGAGCTGGGCACGTGCCTGCTCCAGCGCGGTGATGTCGGCCGAGAGCTCGCGCGCCATCGCATTCATCCGCTCGGCCACTTGGCGCAATTCGTCGTTCGCGCTCAGCATCACCGTGCCGTCCAGCCGGCCTTCGCCAAAGCGGTGCGCGCCGTCTACCAGTTCGGCCACCGAGCGGCGGATGGAGTGGTAGATTCCACCGAACAGATAGGCGGCCAGCAGGATGATGCCTCCGGCGATCAGCAGATGCCCGGCCTGGGCGGAACGCGAGCCGGCGACATGTGTGTTCAGCTGATCACGTACCGCCGGTTCCAGCAGTTCGTGGTAATGGGAGAGCGCCAGCGCGATCGCCGCCGTGTTGAGGTCGAAATACTCGGAGGCACCCAGGCCGAAGCGGCCGGCGATCACCTCGTCGTTGATCGCCGCCCGGATCCGCTCGGTCGCCTCGAAGAGTTCGCCGAGCGCGGATGCGACAGCTCCGGCGAGCTCGGGGCTGTGTCGGGCGACCTTTTCCAGACGTGAGTTCAGTTCGCCTTCGATCAGGCGGAGTTCCCCGAGCTTGAGCAGGATGCTGCGCTCGACCGCTGGGTTCGCGCGTGCCTGGGCGAGGTAGCCGGTGACCAGGCCACGCAATTGCCCCATTGCCTCGATCAGGGCCGGTACGGTTCGCAGCGACGCGGACTGCAGGTTCTGCCGCAACGGATCGGCGTGGTTGTACAGGCCGGCAACATCGGTCAGATCCATCATCCAGGACAGTGCGAGGCCGATCGCGCGGGTATGGAAGTGGAAATTGTCCGCCGACGACATGTGCAGTCCATGCTCGACCAGCATGTCGAGCTCGGTACGAATCGGCTTCCAGCCGTCGTACAGCGATGCCCACGCCGCATTCGCCTTCAACCGTCGGTCGAGTAGCGTCAGCCGCTCGGCGAGCACCGCACGCGCATGCGTCATGCGCTCGCCCATGTCGACCTCGCCGCTGATGTAGCCGGTCGACAGGCCGCGATGCACCTGTGCCGCCAGCACCAGTTCCAGTCCCTGATCGAACAGGTCGAGGCCTTCGAGCTGGCGCTCGGCCGAGCGCAACTCCCGGGTCGAGTGCCCATACAGCTGGACGAACAGGATCGCATTGCCGATCAGCAGCACGGCAAAGATGGCACCAAACTTCGACGCGTAGGGCAGACGGTCGAGCAATCGGCTGATGGGGCCGAAGACCCGCTCGGCCAGGCCAGTGGACAAGATTTTTCCTCAGCGGTGTGGTCTCTGGCGCACGCGGTGCGGATGCTGCGTGGCGAAAGCGGTTTATCCGGGAGGCTAGCTCAGATCGGCGCCGTTCGGGTTGATGCGGATCAGTTTTCGTTGTGCGTGAGCGCTGCCGGGTGATGCTTTGCGATGGGCGCTCCCAGTGAAGAAGACGCTGTGCGGCCGGCAATCAAGATTCGGATTGCGACCCAGTGCCCAGCCGGTAGAAACTGGGCCCGTCCCTATTCCCAGGATCAACTCGATGACGATTAGCCTGCTTGATGATCAATCACGCGATTACGCACTGGTCGCCGCGGCGATCGGTTTCATCCGCGCGCGGGTGATGGCCCAGCCCGACCTGGACGAGATCGCTTCCGCGGTCGGCGTCAGTCCCGGTCATCTGCAGCGGGTGTTCTCGGCCTGGGCGGGGGTGTCGCCCAAGCGCTTTCTGCAGTCGTTGACCCGGGCCCGGGTGCGCCAAGCCCTGGGGCGTGCGGACAGCCTGCTCGAGATCAGCGACGACCTTGGTTTGAGCAGCGTCAGTCGGCTGCATGACCTGATGGTCAGTTGCGAGGCGCTGACGCCGGGTGAGATCCGCTCCGGCGGTGCCGGACTGTCCTTGCGCTGTGGCGTGGCGGCGTCCCCTTTCGGCCCCGCTACCATTGTCTGGTCGACCAGGGGGGTCTGCGAACTGTCATTCCATGACGCGCATGCGCTGATCGACCCGGGCGAGGGCGAGCCGCGGCGTAGCTGTGGGGAGATGGACACTTGCATGGACACCCACGGAATTCAAGGCGCGGCGCAGGAAACGGTTCCGGACTTTGGTGACCCGCTGGTTGCGGATGTCGCGCGACGCTGGCCTGCCGCGACGGTATCGCGCGATGACGCCGGAGCGCGGTCATGGCTGGCGACGATCTTTCCGTCGACGCCGGTCCGGGGGCGGCTCCACCTGTTGCTGCGAGGGACCAATTTCCAGATTCAGGTGTGGGAGGCTTTGCTGCGGATTGCGCCGGGCGAGACCGTCTCGTACGGCGCGTTGGCCTCGCGCATCGGCTCGCCCCGCGCCGCCCGTGCAGTGGGGTCGGCGGTCGCGGCCAACACGGTCGCGTATCTGATTCCATGCCATCGGGTGATCCGCGAGTCCGGCGAAACCGGCCAGTACCGCTGGGGCTGCGTGCGCAAACAGGCGATGCTGGGCTGGGAGGCGGTTCGACGCGAACCGGAAGAGGGTTGCAGCGCGTAAGCGCTGAGCCGAAAGCCGAAAGCCGCAGGTCGCAGGTCGCAGGTCGCAGGTCGCAAATCGCAAGCTCCAAGCGGTAGCGTCTATGTGGGCTGCATCTTCATCCATGCGACTGGGTCCGCAGTCGGGCGGCTCGTTGGACAGGGCGGCCCCGGTTGACGCAGGTCAACCCCGCCGCAGATAAGCCGCCAAATTAGGTAAAACCATCTATTCCGCTTCCCAATAACCCTGATTCGATCGGGGTCGAACGGGGCGTAATCTGGCTACGACTTCCCGAAGGGAACAGGAGCGTAGCCATGAAAATCTTTGAAATCACCCCCGAAACCGGCGCCTGCTCGCAGTCGCGGCGCGCGTTCTTGCGCGGCGTGCCGGTGCTCACCGCCGCTGCGGCCGTGCCGGGTGCGGCGCTGGCCAAGAGCGGTAGCCCGCATCACTGGGGCATGCTGGTCGATGTCCGGCGCTGCATTGGCTGCCAGGCCTGCACCGTCGCCTGCATCCAGGAGAACGCGGTACCGGAAGGCAGCTTCCGCACCGTGGTCTCGACTTACAGCGTGCAGGTCACCGATGGCGACCAGCCGGCCGGCACCTATGTGTTGCCGAGGCTGTGCAACCACTGTGACGAGCCGCCTTGCGTGCCGGTGTGCCCGGTCAGCGCGACCTTCAAGCGCGACGACGGCATGGTGCTGGTCGATGCCGATCGCTGCGTCGGCTGCGGCTATTGCGTGCAGGCCTGCCCCTACGATGCGCGCTTCATCAACCATGACACGCAGAAAGCCGACAAGTGCACCTTCTGTGCTCACCGGGTCGATGCCGGGCTGTTGCCGGCCTGCGTCGAGACCTGTGTCGGCGGTGCGCGCATCTTCGGCGAACTGAACGACCCGCAGGGCGAACTCCGGCGCAGGCTGGACGAGGCGGGCAGCGCGTTGAAAGTGCTCAAGCCGGAGCAGAAAACCGCGCCGCAAGTGTTCTACATCGGCCTCGACGAACGTTTCGAGGGCAAGGTGCAAGGACAGGGCAGTCTGTGGAAGCCGCGTGCTTCCCATGTTTGAGGAGTCGTCATCATGAATTCCGCGATCGTCGAAACCATCAACGTCACCCGCGAAGTCGCGTGGCTGCCGTGGGCGGTGTCCTACTTCTTTCTGATCGGGCTGTCCTACGGCGCCTTTCTGCTGTCACTGCCCGGCATCGTGTTCCGCCGCCCGAACTGGGAAGGCATTTCGCGCCTGGCCTTGCTCGGTGCGCTGGTGTGCGGCCTGACCGCGCCGGTGGCCTTGTTGGCCGATCTGCACCAGCCCGGACGTTTCTGGCATTTCTATGCCTACTTTACGCCGAGCTCGTGGATGTCGTGGGGCGCGTTCTTCATCCCGGTCTATCTCGGTGGGCTGGTGCTGTATGCCTGGCTGGCGTTCCGGCCCTTGCTCGCCGACCATGCCAGAAGCGGCGGCAGGCTAGCTGGTCTGGCGGGGGTGCTCGCCTATGGTGGCCACGAGTGTCGGCGCGCGCTGGTCGGCGCGGCGGTGGTCGCCTTCGTCGGGTCCGCGCTGGTTGCGCTCTACACCGGGGTCGAGGTGATGGTGATCCGTGCCCGCCCGCTGTGGTACACCCCGTTGCTTCCGGTGCAGTTCTTCATCACCGCGGTGGCCGGCGCGGTCGGTCTGACGCTGTTGTTCAACCGCTTCGGACCCCGTAACGACCCGTCTGCGGTCGGCCGGCTGGCCAAGGTCTTGGCCGTGACCCAGGTGGTCGCCCTCGGTGTCGGTGCCCTCTGGCTCGCGCTCGGCTTGTCCGGCCTCAGTCCGGTCCACGCCGAAGCCCTGACCCAGGTGGCGCCGGCGGCCAACTGGCGGCTGAGCGCAGCCTGGGCAGCGGGTGCGACGGTGCTGACGCTGGCGCTGGCCTGGTGGCGTCCGGGCTCCGGCCTGCTGATCGGCCTGCTGGCGCTGCACTCGGCCTGGATGATGCGCTGGACCATCTTCATCGGTGGCCAGGAGGTTCCGAAAACCGGTGCCGGTTACTACAGCTACTCGCTGCCGCTCGGCCCTGAAGGCCTGATGGGCATCGTCGGTACCGCCGGTTTGTGGGTGTTCCTGCTGATCCTGATCACCACCTTGCTGCCGCTGGACCGTCTTGCGGGACCGATCCGCCAGGGCGCCTGAGCTTCCGAACCGAATCATTGCCGCGTCGATAGCGTTCGGCGCGGCTCAAGGAGAACATCATGAAAGTCCAACGTCGTGACCTGATCGCCGCCGGCGGCCTGGCCGCCTTTGCCGCCGGCTTCTCGCAGACCTTCGGCCGCATGGTCGAGAATTTCACCGGGGAGAAGGACGAGGCGCATCACAACATCCACGGTCGCGCGCTCGAGCCCGAGTTCCGGGTCGATGCCAAGACCGGTGCGTTCGAGCCCAATCCGAACCAGCAGGTGAGCTACACCGGCTGCCTGGGCTGCACCACCTTGTGTGGGGTGCGGGTGCGGGTGGACAAGACCACCGGCCAGGTGCTCAGGGTCGCGGGCAACCCGTACAACCCGCTGTCCACCGAGCCGCACTTGCCGATGAAGGCGAGCGTCAAGGAAAGCTTCATCGCGCTGTCGCGCTTTGAGGACCAGGGCCTGGCCGGGCGCTCGACGACCTGCGGCCGCGGCAATGCCGCGCTGGCCCAGATCGACTCGCCGTTCCGGGTGCTGACTCCGCTCAAGCGGGTCGGCCCGCGCAATTCCGGGCAGTGGGCGCCGATCTCTTTCGAGCAACTGGTGCAGGAGATCGTCGAGGGCGGCGACCTGTTCGGCGAGGGCCATGTCGATGGGCTGCGCGCCTTGCGCGACCTCGACACCCCGATCGACCCGGACAACCCGGCCTATGGCCCGAAGGTGAATCAGGTCGGCCACATCGTCAGCGTCAATGACGGGCGCGATCTGCTCGGCCGACGCTTCTGGCAGCAGGCCTACGGCACCCAGAACTACGTCGGTCATGGCGCGTACTGTGGTGGATCCTACCGCTCCGGTACCGCGGCGCTGTTCGGCGACCACCGTGCCATGCCCCACGGCAAACCGGATCTGGCCAATGCCGAGTTCGTGATGTTCATCGGTACTGCCCCGGGTAATGCCGGTAACCCGTTCAAGCGCACTGGCCAGTTGCTGGCCGAGGGGCGTGCCGACGGCAGGCTGGAGTATGTGGTGGTCGATCCGGTACTGACCAACGCCGACAACCGCGCCTCGGGTGAACAGGGCCGCTGGGTGCCGATCAAGCCGGGAACCGACGGTGCCTTGCTGCTCGGCATGATGCGCTGGCTGTTCGAGCACGGCCGGGTCAATACTGCCTATCTCGCCAACCCGAGCATCCAGGTGGCCGAAGCAAACGGCGAACCGTCCTTCACCAATGCGACCTGGCTGGTTATCGTCGAGCCGGGCCACCCGCGCGAGGGGCGCTGCCTGCGCGGGTCGGACATCGGCATGGCGTTGCCGGAAGGCAAGGAGCGTTACGGTGAAGACGACCCCTATCTGGTGATGGGGCCGGATGGCGTGCCGATGCCGGTGGCCGACACCGCCGCGCCGGCATCGCTGGAAGTCGATACCGTGCTGACGGTTGGCGACAAGTCGCTGCGGGTTCGGACCGGCTTCGAATTGTTGCGCGATTCGGCGATGGCGATGAGCCTAGAACAGTATTCGGCCGATTGCGGCATTCCGGTCGAGGTGATCGCCGGGCTGGCGGACGCGTTTTCCAGCCATGGTCGGCGTGCCTGCGCGATCGCGCATGGCGGCATGATGTCAGGGTCGGGTTTCTACAACGCCTATGCGGTGGCGACGCTGAACACCCTGATCGGCAACCTCAACTACAAGGGCGGCTACGTGATGAATGGCGGCGGTTTCGCCAACGTCGCGCCCGGCCCACGCTACGACCTGATCGACTTTCCTGGCAAGATCCAGCCGCGCGGGACGCCGTTGGGGCGCAACATGCCCTACGAGCGCACCGCCGAGTTCGCCCGCAAACGCGAGGCCGGCAAGGCCTACCCGGCGAGCGACCAGTGGTATCCGGCCGCCCCGGGCCTGGGCACCGAGTTCTTCGCCAGTACCTTCGGCGGCTATCCCTACAGCCTCAAGGCGCTGATCCTGTGGATGGCCAACCCGGTGTATGGCATTCCGGGCCTGCGCGAGCGCTTCGGTCAGGACCTCGCCGATCCCAAGAAGCTCCCGTTGTTGATTTCCATCGATGCACTGATCAACGAGAGCAACGCCTATGCCGACTACATCGTGCCCGATGCGATGATGTACGAGAGCTGGGGCTGGGCCGGCGCCTGGAACGGCGTGCCGACCCGCTCGCTGACCGCGCGCTGGCCGGTGGTCGAGCCGCGCACCGCGAAAACCCCGGACGGACAGCCGATCACGATGGAAACCTTCATTTTTGCGCTGGCCAAGGCGATGGATCTGCCCGGGTTCGGACCAGAGGGCTTGTCCGACGCCGACGGCACCCGCCTGCCGCTGGAACGCCCGGAAGACTGGTATCTGCGTGCCGGCGCCAATGCCGCGTTCGCCGGCGAACCGGTGGGAGACGCCAGCGACGAGGACATCGCCTTGTCCGGGGTCGAGCGGATCCGTCCCCAGCTGGAAGCGGTACTCAAGCCCGAGGAATGGCGCAAGGTCGCGTTGCTCTACACGCGTGGCGGTCGCTATCAGCCTGCGAACCAGGCGCAGGATGCGAACCAGCCCGACTGGCAGGCCAACCGCTTCCGCAACACCTTGTGGGTATATAGCGAGCATGTCGGCGGGGCTAAGAATGCGCTGACCGGCAAGCGTTACTCGGGTTGCGCGACCTGGCAAGCGCCGGCCTTCGGCGACGGCACCCCGATGCGTGATATCCACACCGAGGCCGAGTGGCCGCTGCTGGTGATGAGCTTCAAGTCGGCGCTGCAGAACTCCTACAGCATCGCCACCCCGATCACCGGCCTGCATCCGCACAACCCGGTGATCGTCCATCCCGACGATGCGGCCGCCCTCGGGCTGAAGACCGGGGACACCGCCTGGCTGGCGACCCCGGGCGGTCGGGCGGCGTGCACCGTGCTCGCCCACCACGGCGTGATGCGCGGCGTGGTCGCGGTCGAACACGGCTTCGGCCACAAGGAGTTGGGCGCCCGTGCCCACCGTATCGGCACCGACAGCCAGCCCGACAAGCCGTGGCTCTCGGCCGGCATCAATCTCAACGACATCGGTCTGACCGACCCGACCCGTGGCGGCCGCGCTACCTGGGTGGATACCGTATCGGGTGCATCGGTCCGGAACGGCTTGCCAGCGAAACTCGAGCGCGCCTGAGCGGTCAATACGATTGCATGTGTAGTCTTTCGCCCCGCTTTGCGGGGCTTCTTTTTGCAGGCGTCGGCTTGGAGGGTGGCCTCCCGACAAGGCAACAAGGTCTCACGACGGAAGCGTTCGCTATGGTGAAGCGGTGAACGGGTTGCGTATGACGAGCCCGCCCAGCACCAAGCCGTTCTGCATGTCTTCCGAATACAGTGTTTCCGCGCCCGCGAGTCGGGCTGACGCACAGATCAGGGCGTCGTACAACGAAAGCTGGTGACGTTCGACGAGGCGAAGTGCGTCTTCGTGGGTGTCGAGCGTCAGTGGCAACACCTCGCAGCAGGCCTTTACCCCTTCCAGGAGTTCGTGAATTTCCGGCCATGGCATCTTCAGTTTGCGCAGGCAAACCGAGGTGGCTTCGTTCAACACCTGGACGCTGATCATTCCCCCGTTCGCGAGCAGCGCCTCCGCTGTGTCGGCCTTGTATTCGTCTGCCGACAGTATGTACAGCACAACATTCGTGTCGAAGAAAGCCCGGGGCATGGCAACTGCAGGCATTACAGTTCCGAATCGGCTCGATTCCGGTCCGCCTCGTGGGCTTCCAGTCGGTCGAATCGGAAGTCCGCCGGCAGGCGTCCTCGCAGGCGGCGTAGCCGGGATAACAACGCTTCAGGCGAGACCTTGCGTGTGACTTCGAGCGAGCGCTCACCCACGACATGAAGTTCGACCTCCTCACCTTCCTTCAGGTCCAAGGCGTGGACTACCGCTGCGGGTAGCCGGACGGCGAGGGAATTACCCCATTTGGCGACTTGCATGACCACGCTCCTCGTAGATATACATCCTAAAGAAAGTATATCCCAATTCTGTCCGCTATCAATCCAGCGCCCTGGGATCGGCCTGCAGCATCAGGTGGGCGAGTTCGGCGGCGCTGCCGACTTCGGTCTTTTCCATCACGTGCTGGCGGTGGATGTGGACCGTCTTCTCGCTGATGTCGAGTTCGCGGGCGACCTGCTTGTTGGGCAGGCCGCGGGCGATGCGGCTTGCGACCTCGCGTTCGCGCGGTGACAGGCGCGCGAGGCGGGCAAGCGCCTGTTCGCGGCGGGCGCTGTCGGCCCTGTCCTTGCTGGCGCGGCGTACCGCAGTGGCGACCGCGTCGATCAGCGCCTGATCCTTGAACGGCTTTTCGAGGAAGTCGCTGGCACCACGCTTCATCGCCTGGACCGCCAGTTCGACGTCGCCATGGCCGGTGATGAACACAATGGCGGCGGTCCAGCCTTCGCCGCGAAGGCGCTGCTGCAGTTCCAGCCCGCTCATCGTCGGCATCCGGATGTCGAGCACGATACAGCCCAGGTCTGGTGGCTGGTTCGGGCAAGCCTGCAGGAAGTCTTCCGCCGACCGGTGCGGGACGACCTGCCAGCCCACCGATTCGAGCAGGAACACCAGCGAGCGGCGGAAGGCGTCGTCGTCATCGATGACATGGATCAGGTTGGCGTCGAGTTCAGTCATGGTCGGGTATCACCAGGGTGAAAATCATGCCGGGACCGTCGCTGGCCGCTTCCCCGCTCAGGCGTCCGCCATGGGCTTCGGCGATGGTCTGGCAGATCGACAGTCCGAGTCCCAGGCCGTCGGGTTTGGTTGTCAGGAAGGGTTCGAACAGGCGCTCTCGGATGGCAGGCGCCAAGCCGGGGCCGTGGTCGCGCACAGCGATCCGGATGCCGGCGGGGTAGGGTTCGAGCATCACGATCAGTTTCCGGCGCGTCTCGGGGAGTTCGCGGCAGGCGTCGTAGCCGTTCTTGAGCAGGTTGAGCAGGACTTGCTGTATTTGCAGGCCGTCCACTTCGATGGTCCGGCCTGGCGGTAGGCGGTCCTGCAGTTCGACCTCCGGGGCCTGGGCGAGCATGCCGCGAAACAGGTCGATCGCCTCACTGACCAGAGCTGCGACCTCGCGGACTTCGCGCTGGCCGATGCGTTTTTTCGCGAAGGCGCGGATGCGGCCGAGAATCGCTGCGGCGCGCTCGGCCTGGCCGGCGATCTCGCCGGCAGCCTCGCGCGTGGCCGCTTCGGTCAACCGGCCGGCGTCGGCGCGTCGTACCAGGCTCTGGGCATAGTTGCCTATCGTTGCCAGCGGCTGGTTCAACTCGTGGGCAAGTGTGCCGGAAAGCTCGCCGAGTACCGACAAGCGTGCAAGGTGGTCGGCCTGTTCCTGATCCTTTCGCATGCGTTCCTGGATCGCGTCCCGCTCGGCCAGCGCATCGCGCAGCGCCGAGGTGCGGATATGGATGAGGTGCTCTACCCGCACCGTATAAAGCACCCATCCGACCAGCAAGGTCAGCATAGCGGCCAGCACCGGCCAGTAGCGCTCGGCCAGTGCCATCAGGGTGGGTGCGCGCAGGTAGGCATAGGGGCCAATCTGAAGTTCGCGGAACAACTCGTGGACCGATTGATAGTCGGCGGGTACCGCCCAGGTCGGCTCGTTCTCGCCAGCCGGCAGCGCGAGCAGCGCGATCGCGACCTGTCGCGCCAGCGCAGGCGGGGTGTGGCGCAGGGTCGCGATCGGCCAGTCTGGATAGAGCCGGGTCGACACTTCGCACGGGTAGCCCTCTTGAGGGCGCGCGCCGACCACCTTGAACACACCGTCCAGCTCGGGCCGGCTTTCGAGCAGGCAACTGCGGACGATACCGGCGTCCACCTCTCCGTCGCGCACTGCCTGGAAGACGCGGTCCATCGGGAAACCCACCTCGCGCAACTCGAGCAGGGCCGAATCGGGGGCCAGGCCCAGCGCCTGCCATTCGCGCCAGACTACCTGGTAGCCGCCGAAGGCCTCCTTGGACACCACTGCGACCCGTCGCCCGCGCAGGTCTTCCAGGCGGGTGAGATCGTCACGACCGGTGCGGGTGATGACCGCCGACCCGATCGCATGGGCCGGGTTGCCGCCTCCGTCCGAATCCAGGGTCAGAATCCGGCTGGCACCGAGTTCGGCTTCGAGCTCGACGTAGTGCCCGGGGTTGGTGATGATGAAATCGAGCCGTCCCTCGGTGGCACGCTTTCGCATGCCTTCGTGATCAAGAAGTACCAGCTCGACGCTGTGGCTGGGCAGAGCGATTGCAAGACGTTTGGCCATCGGTGCCCATTCCACCTCGGCAACCTCTTCCCCGAGATAGGCAAGAACGCCGATGTGCAACGGCTGACGAACTACCGCGAAGAGCCCCGCTGGCAGGATCAGTAACGCTGCCAGCAGACACGCTGAACGCAGCGGTGTGGGGACGATGCGTTTCAGACGCATCAATGCCGAGAAGTGCAAGAGGCGAAGGCGCGCGCGCGCAGAATCGGTCAAGACGGGATTGTAACTGCCGATTGGGACCCGAAGGGATCATGCGGGCTGCAGTTCAGAATCATGGCTGTCATTGATACGTTCGTTGGAGAGCGCCTAGGCATCGAATGCCGTGCCGCGGCCAGCATCTCCGCCCATCCATTTGTGTGATGGCCCTATTGACACGGTTAATTGGTTACGCCATAGTTTGTCCGGACAAACGGACGTTCGTACGTTCAAACCAGATCCACGCAATCCAGGCTTCGCGATGTGTCTCTCCGGGGTGGCAGGGGTTTCGAAACGCGGTAGCAGAGAGCATTTGGCCTGAGTGACCAGTGCAGGGAGCAATGATGGAGTTCGAGATTCCGGCAGAAGATTTGACGGACGTCAGGGAGGCCGTTGCAGGGCTTTCATCGTCAGTGGCGTCGATCTCGCATCTACTGCGCATGGTCGATGCATGTGAACCCTTTTCCGAGGCATTGCTGACTGCTCGTCGTCTTCCGATGCCGGCGCAGGTGGGGACTCCGTCGCAATCCATGTCGATTCCCCGTGGCGAAGCCCGTAAGTGTGTCGAGGCGTCGCTCGCTAGAATCGAGGCGGGGATGACCGAGCCGTCGGCGTGGTTGCGTGTCGACAAGGAGGAGGCGCTGGCGCGCGCAGCGGCGCTCGATGGCGCAGCGGTTGCAGGGAAGCCAGTGGGTGGGCTGCATGGGGTCGGCGTCGGCCTCAAGGACATGTTCGAGAGGCGCGGACGGACTGCGGGTTGGGGGTCCGTGATCAGGCGCAGCGAGCCGCCCGCCAGCGCTGACGCGACCATCGTGACACGCCTTGAGCAGGCGGGTGCCGTGTTGCTGGGGGCGCTGCACATGGCCGAGTTCGCCATGTCGCCGACCGGGCTCAACGACCATCTCGGCCATGGGTGCAACCCGCATGACCCCAGGCATGTGTCCGGTGGCAGCTCCAGTGGCGCGGGAATGGCGGTCGGTGCGGGGGAAGTCGAACTTGCAATCGGTTCTGATACCGGTGGGTCGGTCAGGCTCCCCGCAGCGCTGTGTGGTGTGACCGGGCTCAAACCTACCCAGTTTCGGGTCAGCACCCATGGCGCGATGCCGCTTTCACCGAGTCTTGACTGCCTGGGGCCGCTCGCGACGAGTGCGGATTTGTGTGGCAAGGCGCTTGCGGCAATGGCAGGCGCCGACGTCATGGATCGCGCTTGCGTAAACATGCCTGTGCAAGCTGGGAGTTGGTTGGGTCGCACGGCAAGTGACTTCACGATTGCGATGCCACGCCTGGAAGTTGGCGACTTGTTGTCCTCCGACATGCTGATTGCCTTGCATCGAGCGCGGGGTGTGCTGTCAGAGGCGGGTGTGTGCTTTGTCGAGATCGACCAGCCGGACCTCGGCTTGTACGGCAACTTGGGGTCGGTTCTCCTGGCTGTCGAGTCTGCTGCGATCCATCGTGCCAACCTGTCGCATAGCCCGGATGTTTTCGGGCGGCAGGTGCGGCGACGACTCTCGCGAGGGTTGCTAGTCAGCGGTCTCGACTTTCATGAGGCGCAACGCTTGCGTGCGCCTGTCCTGAACTCCTTCCTGTCTGAAGCACTGGGTGGGGCGGATGCCGTGTTGCTGCCGACCACGCCGGCAGGCGCGCCGCGCATCCAGGACACCATCGGTACCGACTACGCCAGGCTGGAGCGTGAATTCGGACGACTCTCTTACTGGACGCGCGGAATCAACTATCTCGGATTGCCCGCATTGTCCTTGCCGGCAGGGACCGATGCAGCGGGCCTGCCACTTGGAGTCCAACTGGTGGGCGCACCGTTCGACGAAGAGAGGCTGCTCGCGATCGGTCACATTTTCCAGTCGCTGTCGGACTGGCATCTGCAGTTACGCCGCGGTGAATGACCGGCCTTTCCGGTTACGAACCTTTATCACAATCAAGGAGAACTACATGAAGAAAACTTTGCTGGCAGCCCTTGTCGCGCTAGGGCTGTCATCCGCTTCGGTGCAGGCAGTTGAGATCATCATTACCAGTGAGATTCCGGTCACGACCAATCCTAGCCCCTACATCGTCCAGTTTCTGGAAGAGATCGAGCGCCGCACCCAGGGCGAGGTCACGGGCAAGTACTTTGCAGCATCCCAGCTCTACAACGACCGTGACGCGTTGGCCGCGCTCGGTACCGGAGCGGTACACATGGTCTGGCCCGTGGCGTCCCGCCTTGAGCTGTTTGATACGCGAACCGGCGTGCTGAGCCTGCCCTTCGGATTGACCGAGGAGCAAATGACAAACGAATGTTTTGCAAAGGGGTTGGCTGAGGAAATGTCCAGCTATCTCGAACCCGCGGGCGTCGAGATTCTCGGATTCTTGAGAACGGCCGAACTCATCTTCCTGATGCGGAACAAGGACGTCGCAAGCGTTGCCGACCTGAGGCGGCAGAAGATTCGAGTCGTCGGTGGGAGGGTCATGCTTGATGCAATGCGGGCCGTAGAGGCGAGCCCTATCTCGATGGCCGCCTCGGAGATGTCGGTAGCGATTGCGCAAGGCGCGATCGATGGTGCGATGACTTCGCCCGCTGGTTGGGTGGATGTCCTCGGTACGTCTGCCAAGTATGGGGTGCTCTTCCCCGGCATGTCGCTCGCGACCTCTCCCGTCGTCGTCGATAAAGCCTGGTTTGATGGTCTGGATGACAAGCACCGAGTTGCAGTACGCGAGGTGCTGGATTCGATCATCGAGCGGCAATGGAAGGAAACGGTAGCCAAAGATAAGGAACTGGTCGCGCAGATGGTCGCTCAGGGTTCGCAATACCGTGTGGTCGATCAGGCTGAGGCGGATCGGTTGCGCGCCGTTTTCCATGAGGCGAGCGCCGATTTCGTCAAGGACAACGCCGATGCAGTGGCCGCTCTCGAGCGCCTGGATGCCAGCTGTCTGGGGAGATAAGCAGGAAGGTCGGGTAGCTCGGTGGCCACAGGGCGGAGCCGCCATCGGATCGGCCGACAGCAACATTCTGAAGTGAGGAGACAAACCCAAATGAGTTTGAAGAAAATCGGCGAGCAGCGTTATCGAGGACAGATTGGTCGTTATTTCGAGGATTTCGAAATCGGCGATGTATACGAACACCGCCCGGGTCGGACGATGACCGATGTGGACAACATTCATTTCTCATTGCTGACGATGAATTATCACCCGATGCATTGCGATGCCGCCTATGCGGAAAAGAGCGAGTTCGGGAAGTTGCTCATCAACAGCGGTCTGACGCTCGCTGTCGTGCTTGGCATGACGGTTGCCGACGTCAGCGGCAAGGCAATTGCGAACCTCGGCTGGAACGACATCAAATTGGTCGCTCCAGTTTTTGCCGGCGACACGATCTACGCCGAGTCCGAGGTGCTGGCCAAGCGAGAATCGAAGTCGCGCCCAGGCCAAGGCATCGTCACGGTGAAAACCGTCGGCACAAAGGCCGACGGCACGGTTTTCATGAGCTTCGAGCGAAACGTACTGATCCAGAAGCGCGACGGCAACATCGACGAGGCTGCAGGCTACTGATCGATCAAGGTGAACCTGCAATCCCAAGTCTTGCAGCACGAACCCGGGGCCGGTCATTAGCCGCGGGTGCGATCGACGGGGCCATGGCCCGACCACACCCAAAGAGGAGACATAAATGAATAGAGTAGCTCGCCTGATCGCTGGAGTATCCCTGGTTTCCGGCGCCTTGCTGGCGCAGGGAGTGACCGCGACCGAACTCGTTTTACCGAGTGAGGTTGCCGCCACTCACTGGAAGACCCGTTACATGAATGAATTCGCGGAGCAGGTGGCGCAGCGTTCAAACGGTGAGGTCACTGTCAAGGTTTTTCCCGCCGGCCAACTTTACAGCGATCAGGATGCACTCGCCGCCCTTGGGACGGGCGCAGTTCATATGGTTTGGCCGGTTGCGGTAAGAACCGAATCCATCGAGCCGCGCACTGGGGTTATCAATCTACCCTTCGCGGTGAGCGACGAAATGATGACAAACGCGTGTTTTGCATCCGGGATTACCGAGTTGATGTCCTCGTATGTCGAGCCGCGCAACCTGAAGATCCTCGGCTTCCTGCGTACTTCGGACTTGATGTTCGTCTTCCGGGACCGCGAGGTCCAGCGGATGGAGGATCTCAAGGGCGCCAAGATCCGCGTGACCGGTGGGCGAGTGTTCCAGGAAACCATGCGTAGCCTGGATACCAGCCCGGTCTCGATGGCGGCCTCGGAAATGAGCACCGCGCTCGCCCAGGGGGCGATTGACGGCATCTTCACTTCGCCAGCAGGTTGGGCCGAGATGATCGGGATGACCGGCAAGTATGGTTGGTACGTCCCGGGATTCTCGCTCTCGACCTATGCGCTGGTGGTGGACAAGGGGTGGTTTGACGGGCTGCCGTCAGGGCATCGCGTAGCCATCGTCGATGCCATCGCGGACATTTCACCGCGCCAGTGGCAGGAAGTCATGGTCGAGGACGATGCGCTGATCCAGAAGATGATCGACCAAGGCGCCGTGTTCCATACAGCCAGTGA
This sequence comes from Azoarcus sp., assembly GCA_030604735.1. GTDB lineage: Bacteria > Pseudomonadota > Gammaproteobacteria > Burkholderiales > Rhodocyclaceae > Azoarcus_F. Next base: position 109,793 of record JAUVVG010000003.1, on the reverse strand, counting down.
TGAGGAGCGTACTCGTTGGCAGGCGCTGTCGCAGGAGAACGCGAAGCTGTTCTCAGAGCGTTACGGTGACGTGGTCGAGCAGTTCAATGCACTTGGGGCTCGTTGTGGCGTCGGAAGCTAAGCCGGAAGCAGGCGCGGATCTGCCGGTCCACGCCGGACTTTGGCAGCGTTTCGAGTCCGGCGTGCTGCTGGGAGGGGCGACGGTCATGTTCCTGTCGGCGACGACGATCATGCTCGTTGAAGCCTACGGTCGTGCCTTCTTGAACACCAGCTATTTCTGGGCAGAAGAGGCGGTCCGTTACCTCATGGTGTGGGCATTCTTCATGACGCTGGGGGCTGCGGGTTCGGCCGGACACCATATCCGGACCGACCTCCTGGTCGACCGGTTGGGGCCAAAGCTGCAAAAGGCGTGTCATTTCCTTGCAAGTGCGATCGGTCTGGGTTTCTGCGGGTTTCTCTTCTTCGCGTCGATTCCGCAGTTAGAGCGCTACTACACGATGGGGATGATGACCGAGTCGAACCTCGACATTCCGCTGTGGGTGCTTTTCCTTGCAATGCCGATCGGTGCCGCGCTGTTCTTCACCTATTACCTGTCCTGTTTGTGGCGCACGTTGAAGGGTGAAAACCCTTATGCGGGTAATGGGCCGAGCGGTTCCGAACTTTAGGAGATTACGTTTTGTTGATGTTCATTGCATTGGCGGTCATGCTGGTCTTCCTTGGACTCGGCACACATGTCGCGGTCGCCCTCGGCCTGGTTACCGCTGGCCTGGTGCTGCTGATCGACGGAGTGCCGACCACGGTAATCGCCCAGACTGCGTTCAAGTCGGTCAACAGTTATCCGCTGATGGCCATACCGATGTTCGTGCTCGCCGGCAACCTGATGATGAAGGGGCAGATCGCCAACCTCATGATCGAGCTAGTGGGTAGCGTGGTGCGGGCGGTCAAGGGAGGCTTGGCGCTCACCGTACTGATCACCAGTGTGTTTTTTGCGGCGGTATCCGGCTCCAGTGTCGGGTCCGCCGCTGCGATCGGCGCTTCGACGGTTGAAGGGCTAAAGCGCGAGAAGTATCCGGCGCGTTTTTCCGCAGCGATCGTTGCCGTGGGCGGGACGCTTGGTTTGATGATCCCACCTTCTCTGGGCTTCATCTTGATCGGGTCCATCGTCGGACTACCGGTGGACAAGCTCTTCATCGCGGGTTTGCTCCCCGGTCTGATGGAAGCGGTGATGCTGATGGTCGCCACTGTGTTTTTCGCCAAACGAAACAACTATGGCGCAAAGACACAAAAACCCGACTGGGGCGGTTTCGGACGGCGACTTCCCAGTGCAACCGCTGCGCTGTTGATGCCGGTTTTCGTTCTGGGGAGCATCTACACCGGATTCCTGACCCCAACCGAGGTGTCAGCCTTTGCTGCAGCCTATGCTGCGCTCCTTTGCCTATTCGTCTATCGCAGCATCACGGTGGGTGGTATCTGGGGAGTCGCAAAGGACTCCCTGCTTCAGACCACGATGATTTTCGCCGTGGTGATGGGCGGTAGTCTGGTCGGCTTCGTTCTCGCCCGCATGGGGGTGTCGGCGCAGCTCGTCGCCTACATCACCGCGATGGAGATGAGCCCCTGGGAGTTTCTGTTGTTGGTCAACATCATCCTGCTGATTCTCGGCATGTTTCTGGATGGTGTCGCGTTGATCGTACTGACTGCGCCGTTGCTGTTCCCGGTTGCCATAGCGCTCGGCATCGACCCCATTCACTTCGCAGTGATCATGGTTGCCAACGTCGAGATCGCGACGCTGACCCCGCCGATCGGGCTGAATCTCTTTGTCATGAGCGGCATTGCAAAGATACCCGTGCATCAGGTCGCACGTGGAGTGCTGCCGTTCTATGGCGTCCGAATTACCGGCTTGTTGTTGATCACCTACGTGCCGGCAATTTCGCTGTTTCTCGTTCGATGAACAAGGAAATCATGAATATGAGTCGTCAAAAAAACTATTTTGCAGTGCCCGCTGAAGGCGAGACTCATCTCGCGCAAACACTCGCACGCTTTGCTTGCGAGTTGCGGGACGAGGAGATTCCCGAAGCCGTACGAGAGCGTGCGCGCTACCTGATCCTGGATGCTGTCGGAATTGCACTCGCATCGACCCAGTACGATTTCGCGCATCGTACGCTTTTGACTGTCTCCGAGTTCGGTGAGGGCGACAGCGACGTGATCGGCTTCGGTACCCGGTTGGCGCTGCGTGACGCGGTGCTGATGAACGGGCTGCTCGTCCACGGTCTCGACTACGACGATACCCACACCCGGGGTGTGATTCACGCCACCGCGAGTTGTTTTCCGAGCGCCCTTGGCGTAGCGGCGGCTGGAGCGCTGTCGGGTCGTGAGATGGTCACCGCGTATATCGTTGGCATGGAAGTCGCAACACGTTTGGGATCGGTCGCGAAAGGTGGATTTCACCAGACAGGCTTTCATCCGACAGGGTTGATCGGCACCTTCGCCTGCGCATTGATAGCAGGTCGCCTGCGAGGCTTGAACGCGCGCCAGTTGGCGATGGCGCAAGGGATCGCCTTGTCGGTCGCGTCAGGCAGTCTCGAGTTTCTGCAAGACGGCGCCTGGACCAAGCGTATGCATCCGGGTTGGGCCGGCGTTGCCGGCATTACGGCTGCAGCACTCGCTCGCAATGGGTTCATCGGGCCTAAGGCGACCTACGAGGGGCGCTTCGGCTTATTCAACAGCCATCTTGGACCGCTTGCCGAGCAGTGCGACTATGGTCTGGCGACCGAGGGACTTGGCGAAACATGGGAGGTCTCGGCTGTAGCCATCAAGCCCTTGCCAGCCTGCCACTTCACCCATGCCTGTGCCGATGCCGCAATGGCGTTGCGCCAGAAGTACGGTCTGGGTGCGGAGGATATCGCCAGTGTGCGTGCGCTGATTCCGGCTGAAGTGATCAAGACGGTATGCGAACCGGTCGCGAACAAACAGAAGCCACAGAACAGTTACGACGCGCAGTTCAGCATCCCGTTCGCGGTTGCGTCAGGTCTGGTGCGGGGGCGTTTCGGGTTGGCCGAGTTGGACCAGGAAGGATTAAGCGATCCGGTCACACTCGAGGTCGCCGGCAAGGTGCAGTACGAAATCGATCCGGAGTCGGCGTTCCCAAAATACTACTCCGGCGAAGTGATAGTGACGCTCAAGGATGGTCGAGTACTGAGTCACCGCGAGCACATTAATCGAGGCGCCTCGGACCGTCCGCTCAGTGCTGACGACATCGTTGCCAAGTACCTCGAGAACGCGCGGATGGCCGTATCCGATGCGCGTGCAAGGAGCGTACTCGAAGCGGTTCTGTCCCTGGATGACACGCCTGCGGCTGACTTCTCGCGCGCCCTTGGCGGGCACGTTTAATCCCTTATTGAATGAGAACCGACATGAACGACCGAATTGACCAGAACAACGAACAGGAAACCCTGATCCTTGACATGATCGACCGATTTCTCGAAACCGAGGTCGCTCAGCATGTGAGAAAGTTCGAGCATGAGGATATCTATCCGGCCGAGATCGTCGAGAAGATGAAAGAGATGGGCTTGTTCGGCTGCATCATCGCCGAAGAGTATGGTGGCCTGGGGCTGTCGACTTCCTCGTACGCAAAGATTGTCGAGCGTATCGCACGCACATGGATGTCTCTATCGGGAATCATCAACTCACACTTGATCATGGCCTCGGCAGTGCAGCGCCATGGCACGCCTGAGCAAAAGGCCTATTTCTTGCCGCGTTTTGCAACTGGGGAGTTACGTGGGGGTATTGGCTTGACTGAGCCCGATGCCGGCACGGATCTTCAGGCGATTCGTACCGTGGCCAAGCGTGACGGTGATCATTACGTGGTCAACGGTGCCAAGACCTGGATCACCAACAGTATGTATGGCAACTGTATTGCCCTGTTGGTGAAGACTGACCCCGGAGCGACGCCACGTCACAAAGGCATGAGTCTCCTGCTCGCAGAAAAGGGGCCTGGTTTCAAGGTCGCTCGCAAGCTTGAGAAGCTGGGTTATCGCGGCATCGACTCCTGCGAGTTGGTCTTTGAAGACTATAGAGTGCCAGTGAATAGGCTGATCGGTGGGGTCGAGGGCGTCGGACTCAAGCAAGTCTTGTCAGGCCTCGAGTTGGGACGGATCAACGTCGCGGCCCGCGGCGTCGGTGTCGCGCGTGCTGCACTGGAAGAGTCGGTGGCTTACTCGCAAGTACGCAAGACCTTCGGCAAGCCTATATGCGAGCATCAAGCCATCCAACTCATGTTGGGCGAAATGGCTACCCGCGTCGAGGCGGCCCGGCTGCTGGTGGAGTCCTCAGCGCAAGCATACGACCGTGGCGATCGCTGCGACATGGAGGCTGGGATGGCGAAATACTTTGCCACCGAAGCCGCCGTCACGAACTCGATGGACGCGATGCGCATACACGGAGGTTACGGTTATTCCAAGGAATACAACATCGAGCGCTATTACCGTGACGCGCCCTTGCTGACCATAGGTGAGGGGACCAACGAGTTGCAGCGCATCATCATCGCCAAGCAACTGATCGAGAGGAATCCGGCATGAGTCTCCCCCTTGAAGGCGTGCGCATCATTGCCGTGGAGCAGTATGGTGCGGGGCCATTTGGCTCGCAACACCTCGCGGATCTTGGGGCGGAGGTGATCAAGATCGAGAATCCTGGCGACGGGGGCGATGTTGGGCGCAGCGTCGGGCCTTACTTCTTTGCGCCAGGCGATAGCCATTTCCATCAGTCCTTCAATCGCAACAAGAAGAGCTTCACACTCGATCTCAAGAAGCCCGCGGGACAGGCTGTACTGCACGAGTTGGTGAAGACCGCCGATGCCGTGTTCGATAACCTTCGCGGTGACATTCCGGTCAAGCTCGGCCTGACCTATGAAAAATTGAAGGCATACAACGAGAAGATCGTTTGCGCACATCTGTCGGCATACGGCCGTGAAGGTCCGCGTGCTGCCTGGCCGGGCTACGACTACCTGATGCAGGCCGAGGCGGGCTACCTGTCGTTGACTGGCGAACCCGGTGGCCCCCCGGCGCGCTTCGGAATTTCGATCATCGACATGATGACCGGGACGATGTCCGCGCTGGCTCTGGTGTCGTCGGTGCTTGGTGCGCGCGCCACTGGTGTCGGCCGCGATGTCGACGTCAGCCTGTTTGATGTGGCCATGCATAACCTGAGCTATGTCGGAACCTGGTACCTCAACGAAGGGGTCAAGACGACACGCTCTCCGCGCTCGAGTCATCCGTCGCTCACCCCAAGCCAGCTCTACCGCACCCAGGATGGATGGATATTCATCATGTGCAACAAGGAGAAGTTCTGGGGCGTTCTCGCCGATGTGATTGGACGTCCGGAGTGGGCCACCGATCCGCGGTTTGCGACGTTCAAGGCGCGCCTCGAACATCGTGATGAACTGACAACAGCCCTCGATGACGTGCTGATGAAGGAGACGACGGCCGAATGGATGAGTCGGCTTGCCGGAAAGGTTCCCGCTGCGCCGGTATATGATGTGGCGCAGGCACTTGATAACGTGTATGCGCGCGAACAGGGGATCGTGGTGGACGTGCCGCATCCGGAGCGCGGTTCGATAAAAACCCTGGCTTGTCCGATACGCTGCACGGGCGAGCAGTTGCCGAAGAGAGCTGCGCCGCGCTTGGGCGAGCATACGCAGGAGATTCTGCGCGAAATTCGTGACGACAAGGATTGGATCGCATCGCTTGAAGCCGAAAAAGTCATATGAATCAGAACACCCCAAACCTGCTTGCTGCCGGCCAGCCCCGATACTTGGTGTTGGCGCAGGCACTGATTGAAGATATTCAGAGCGGACGTTATCCGCTCGAAAGTCTGTTGCCTACCGAGCATGAGCTGTGTCAGCAGTTCAATGTCAGTCGTCATACGGTAAGGGAGGCGATCAGGCGTTTGAGTGAGCTCGGTTTCATATCGCGTCAGCCGGGTGTGGGTACGCGGGTGAAGGCCAACCAGATTGCGTCGCGTTACGTTCAGGCAAGCGAGGGAATTTCGGATCTTTTCCAGTACGTGCGTGATGTGCGACTTGAGATCCGTGGCAGCGAAGACCTTATCGCCGACGAGTCGCATGCAGACCTGCTCGAATGCCGTGTCGGTCAGGCATGGTTGCATGTGAAGGGGGCACGTTTCATTCCGAATGAACGACGCCCCTTGTCGGTGACCGATGTGTATATCGCGAGGCCATATCGTGGCGTCATCGAAGAGCTCGACAATCCGACTCTTCCGATCTATGCGCTTATCGAGCAGAAGTACGGTGTGATGGTGGTCGAGGTTCGTCAGGAGATCAGCGCGGTGCTGATCGACGGGGAAGCTGCGGTCACATTGGGCTCCGAACCCGGGAGCCCGGGTTTGCTGGTCGTACGTAAGTACTTTGCCTCGAATGATGAGCTCTTCGAGGTAGCCGTCAGCCTCCACCCTGGCGATCGATTCAGTTACTCGACGACGCAGCGCCTCCAGCGCTGGGGCGGGACCGAAGCGAGGTGAAGGCGGGTTTGCTTCCGCTCCTGATCACACTGGGAATTCAGGCGCTCGTTTCGATGTCTTCGCTGACTGCGCCGGTGCTTGCGCCGGCTGCAGCTGCTGAAATCGGATTGGCACCCTCGTTGATTGGACTGTTCGTCGGCCTCGTGTACATCGGGAGCATGTTGTCGAGCCTGGGTAGCGGCGACTTGATCGTCCGATACGGCGCGATTCGGGTCAGTCAGATCTGCCTGGTTCTCTGTTCAATCGGGCTGGTGGTCGCAGCCGCTGGACAACCGTGGTTGATTGTCCTGGGCGCGCTGTTGATCGGCTTTGGCTACGGACCGGTCACGCCGGCCAGTAGCCACATTCTGGCGAGAACCACGCCTGCCCATCGTCTGGGGTTCGTTTTTTCGCTCAAGCAGACCGGGGTGCCAATTGGCGGGATGATGGCGGGCGCACTAGTGCCCACGCTCGTGCTGTCGGTCGGTTGGCGTGAGGCTGCAATGGTCGTGGCCTTCATATGTCTCGTCATGGCAGCTGCGACTCAGTCGATCCGGAGCGGTCTCGATGACGACCGCGACCGGACCCGGGGGGTCTCGCTGCGAGGCGTGTTTGGTCCCTTGAAAATGGTGTTTGCATTTCCTGCCATCAGGGATCTGGCTCTCTGTTCCTTTTTCTTTGGCGCGATGCAGTTGTGCCTTACGACATTTCTGGTGACCTACCTGACCGAGGAGTTCGGGCTGGGACTTGTGGCGGCGGGTTTCGTGATGTCCGTGTCGCAGGGAGCCGGGATTTTTGGTCGCCTGCTCTGGGGGTGGATGGCCGATAACTGGATCGGATCGCGTTTGTTACTCGGTTTGCTTGCGGTCGGGATGGCGTCTTGCGCGCTTCTGATGGCGATTGTTGCTCAGAGTTGGCCTTTCGCCTGGGTACTCGTGCTTTGTGCGGCGTTCGGCGCTACCGCGATCGGCTGGAACGGCGTCTACCTTGCCGAGATTGCAAGGCTTGCCCCGCCGGGCCAGACGGGAGCGATGACTGGGGGCGCGTTGTTCATTACCTATTTTGGGGTGGTGGCCGGTCCGCCCCTGTTCGCCGGTTTGGTGGCACTAAGCGGTGCGCATGCAATTGGGTTCGTGGTGTTTGGGACGGTGGTGCTTTTCATCGGGATGTCGCTCGTCATGTTTCGCGCCCGAAGAATGGGCGTCTAAGCGATTCTTGAAGAATCGAAATTCGATAAGAAAGGGGAGGGCAGGGTGTCGACACGTTCATATTTGTTCGTTCCGGGTGACCGGCCTGAACGCTTTGCAAAAGCGGCGGCATCAGGTGCCGACGGGGTGATTCTCGACCTTGAGGATGGCGTACTGCCAGAGCGTAAGGCGATGGCACGCGAATCGATACGTGAATGGTTTGCTGCGGGTGGAGTGGCATCCGTCCGGGTCAATGGTACGGGCACGGAATGGTATGACGAAGATTGCCGCTTGTTGCATGCAGGCAAGGTGTGTGCCGCGGTTTTGCCCAAGGCAGAGGACGCTTCTCTGCTTGCCGATTTCGTTTCCCGAGTTCCCGAGGGTGTGCCGGTCATTGCCGTCATCGAGTCGGCACTGGGTGTCTGGAGAGTGCTGGAGCTTGCTTCGGTTCCGGGTGTGACCCGACTGGCTTTCGGCTCGGTCGATTTTCAGCTTGATGCAGGAATCGAGGGAGAGGGCGAGGCCTTGCTTTATGCACGCTCGCGCTTGGTCCTGGCCTCGGCGATCGCTGGCTTGGTGCCACCGATCGATGGCGTCACCGTTTCGCTCGACGATACGGAGAAACTTGTCAACGACGTGGCAACAGCAAGGCAACTCGGTTTCGGAGCCAAGTTGTGTATCCATCCCAATCAGGTGGAATGGGTTAATAAGGGGCTTTCAGCGAGTGAATCGGAGCTGGCCTGGGCAAAATTGGTCGTCGATGCGGCTGCGGGTTCGGACGGGCTCGGTGCGATTCGCCTGAACGGCAAACTGATTGACCGTCCCGTGATCGAACGCGCCAGGCGAATGTTGGAAGATGTACGATGAATCGCAGCGATACTCTCGTGTCGATTGACGACGAGTACGACTTGATCGTGCGTAAGCTTCCACTTCGCGGGGTGCGGTTGCTGGAGCTTGGATGCGGAGACGCTGCGATGAGCCTCCGCCTTGCGGAAGGCTCTGGAGTAAAGGAAATACTTGCACTGGAGGTGGATCAGATACAGCTGAATCGCAACCTTGCCAAGAATCGCCCGGTGTCGTTAAGTTTCGCGCATGGGGCGGCGGAATGCATCGATCAGCCGGATGCAAGCTTCGACCATGTCATGATGTTGAAGTCCCTGCATCATGTGCCGATGGCGCAAATGGATAATGCATTCGACCAGATTCATCGAGTGCTGACACGCGAAGGGCTTGTTTACATATCCGAGCCGGTCTTCGATGGCGAGTTCAATCAGATCATGCGCCTGTTTCATGACGAGCAGCTTGTGCGCGAGGCGGCAATCGCTGCCTTGGCGCGTGCCTGTGATCGCGGACTGTTCGAGCGAGTGGAGCAGATCAACTTTCTCGCGCCAGTCAGTTTCGCAGATTTCGCAGACTTCGAGCGCCGGATGATGAACCTGTCCCATACCCAGCTCGATATCACCGAATCTGTACGCTACCAGGTCCGCAGCTTGTTCGAGTCTCACATGACCCCAGCAGGCGTCCGTTTCGAACGCCCGATGAGAGTTGATCTCCTGCGCAAGCGGGGCTCCTGAAGGGTAGATGCATTCACGCACAGTGCAAGAACTCAGACGCGTTGTTGTTGCACGGCGGCCTGAACAGGAGCGGCAAACTGAAGGTGGCATGGTGCCGATATTTTGTTTAGAGCTAAAATGAGTCATTGCTTGAGAAAGAGACGAGTCGCCGATTTACGACCAAGTAAAGTGGCAGTCGGCTGTACAAAGGATTCTAGGCATGAATGACTCAGTATCGAGCGGCTTGCCATCAGGTGGGTCGGCCAGGTTGATGCACTTTCCGGTCGCGATGTTCACGACCGTGATGGGGTTGGCAGGGCTGACCTTGGCGTGGATGAAGGCACATGTCGTGCTCGGCATGCCGGTGGAAGTCGGCTGGTTGTTGCGCCTGTTCGCTACCGGGTTGTATCTGTTTCTGGCGGGGGTCTATGCGCTGAAGTTGATGCGCCATCCGGCCGAGGTCCTCGCCGAGCGCCGGCATCCGATCAAGCTCAATTTCTTCCCTGCGATTTCGATCGGTTTGATCCTGATGGCGATGATGTGGGCAGACACCACACCGGGTATCGCCCGGGCGATGTGGGTGGTCGGTGCGTGTCTGCACCTCAGCTTCACCCTGGTCGCGATGAATAGCTGGATTCACCATACCCACTACGATATCAAGCATGCCAATCCGGCCTGGTTCATCCCGGTGGTCGGGAACATCCTGGTTCCGATCATCGGGGTGCGCTTCGCGCCGGTCGATGTGAGCTGGTTCTTCTTCAGCATCGGGCTCGTGTTCTGGCTGGTGCTGATGACCATCGTCATGTACCGCCTGTTCTTTCATGAGCCGCTGCCGGCGCGGCTGACCCCGACGCTGTTCATCTTGCTGGCGCCGCCGTCGCTCGGCTTCAGTGCCTACCTCGCGCTGACCGACAGCCTCGATGGGTTCGCGCGGGTGCTCTACTACACCGCGCTCTTCATGACCCTGTTGCTCGCCAGCAATGCGCTGCGCTTTTTTCGCCTGCCTTTCTTCATCTCGGCCTGGGCTTATTCCTTCCCGCTCGCCGCGATGACGATCGCGACCCTGTCGATGGCGGCGATGACCGGACTTGCGTTGTTCAAGGTGTTTGCCGTGTTGTTGCTGGTGGCCTTGTCCGGGGTGCTGGCCGTACTGGTGTTCAAGACGGTGATCGCCGCACGGCGCGGGCAGATCTGCGTGCCCGATTGAGCGCAAACAGGGGTAACGAAGCCGGCCCGAGCGCGAAGCGCATATTTCTTTGATCTGCATCAAATCCGTTTGCCATTCCTCCGATGTGCAGCGATTAGAATGGTTGCTTGAACGATTCGACCTTGAGGAGGGCGAGCATGGCGACCAAGGATGCGGATAGCGCCAGGATCAGAAGCGACATGGTCGAACAGCCCGTCAGACCGAGTGTTGCTGCCGATCCGCTCGGCCCGCGCGGTCTTCTGCCGGTCGGGCGCGGGAGCATGATCTACGAGCGGGCCGAGCTCGAAGGGCTGCACACTCTCTGAGATGGAAATCGACCAGAGCGTCCGGCTGCAGCGGCGGATACAGTTCTTCGCGGTGGCCGGGATCCTGGTAACCGGCCTGCTGGTTGGTGTTGCGACCGCGTTTCCAATTTATCGACACGCGCATGAAGTCGCGGCAAGGTCGCTGCTCGACAGTACTCAAGGCCAGGCACGATTACTGGACCAGTCCCTCGACAAGATGACGGGCATCGCCGCGCAGGTCGCAAGCCGGACCGCGGTGCGCGACATGCTGGAGCAATACAATGCGTGGCAGATCAGCCTGGCCCAGTTGGTCAGCTTTTCCGCGCCACGCTTGCGGGATGCGCTGGATCAGGCGGGCAACATTATCGGTTTTGTGCGGCTGGATCGCGAAGGCGCCCCGGTGCTCGAGCTTGGTGAGCCGATTCCTCCCGAACTGCTGCCGCCTCCGGATGCCGCCCAACTCGAGGGCACGCTGTTCGGGCCGGTGGAGATCGCTGGCAGGCCAAGGCTGCTGGTCGCGATGCCCATTCTCGCGCGAGGGACAGATCGGGTCGGGACCGATGTACTCAGTTTCGACCTCGCGCCGCTCGAGGCCATGCTCGCCGAGTCGGCGCCCCCTGGCGAACGGGTCAGGCAGTTGCTGATTCTCGGCGATGAACAATGGCTGATCGAGGTCGGTCGCGATGACCCGCAGCGTCTCCCGGCCGCGATGATCGACTTGCTCCGGCGGGCGGCCAGCGGGCTCGCGGGCGTCGAGCGTCTGCGCAGTGGTACGGGCATGGCCGAAGTGGCGGCGTTCTCGGGCATTGTCGATCGACCGGGCTGGGGCGTGGCACTTGTCGTGCCGGCCGAGGCTTTCGATTCGCCGGTATTGGAACGACTGGTTTCTCCCCTTCTGGTCATGCTGGCGCTGGTGCTGGCCGGTTCGGTGTTGACTGCGCGGGCGATTCGTCCAGTGGCCGAGCGGGTGCTGACTCAATCGCGGCAGCTCAGCCAGTTGACCGATGGCATGACGCTGGCCGCCTCGGTGTTCGAGAGCAGTCCGATGGCGGTGCTGATTCTCGATCGCGATCACCGGATTCTCGAAGTGAATCAGGCCTGTGTGGATATCACCGGTTATGGCCAGGCCGATTTGCGTGGGCGGACGCTGTGCGGCGCGCTGTGCCCGGACGACGAGCGCGAGCGCTATTGCGGAAGACTGTGGCAAGGGGTGGACCAGACGGGCGAGTGGAGTGGCGAAAGCCGGTTCCAGCGCAGTGGAGGGCAGAGTTTTCCGGTCTGGCACCATGTCAGCACGGTCAGGGATGGCAGAGGCGTGGTGCGCCATTACATCTCCATGTTCAGTGACATCACCGACAAGAAGTTCAGCGAGGACCGGATCCGCCATCTCGCACATCATGATGGGCTGACCGATCTGCCGAACCGGACCCTGTTTGCGGATCGGCTCAATCATGCCCTGGAACGCTCCCGGCGTGACGACCTCAAGGTCGCGCTGATGTTCATCGATCTGGACCGTTTCAAGAATGTCAATGACAGTCTCGGACACCAGTATGGCGATCGCTTGCTGAAAGTCGTGGCCTCGCGTCTGCAGCATGCGGTGCGGGATGAGGACACGCTGGCCCGATTCGGCGGCGATGAATTCGTCGTGCTGGTGGAGGGGGTGCGCTCGCCCGAAGGGGCGGCCCGCGTCGCGCAAAAATTGCTGGCGCTGCTGGAAGACCCGGTGGTGCTCGACGAGCATGAGATCTTCGTCGGGGCGAGCATCGGGATCGCGCTCCATCCCGACGATGGCACCGATAGCGAAGCGCTGCTGCGCAGCGCGGATTCTGCGATGTACGAGGCCAAGGCGTCAGGGCGCAGTACCTTCCGCTTCTACACCGCTGAGCAGACCCGGATCAGTCGTGAGCTTTTCGAGCTCGAAGGCGGGCTCAGGCGCGCCCTCGACCGGGGCGAGTTCAGGGTTTTCTTCCAGCCGCAGGCGGATTGCCGCAGCGGCGAACTGATAGGTGCCGAGGCCTTGGTCCGCTGGCTGCACCCGGAGCGTGGGCTGGTGCCGCCGGACCAGTTCATTCCGGTAGCCGAAGAGATCGGCCTGATCGGGCAGATCGGCAACTGGGTGCTGGAAATCGCCTGTGCCCAGGCGCGCAAATGGGAGCTTGCAGGCAAGCCGATACGGGTCGCGGTCAATTTGTCCAGCCAGCAGGTAGGCCATCGCGACTTGTACCAGGTCGTCGGAGCCATCTTGCAGCGCACTGGCTTGTCGCCTCGCCTGTTGGAACTGGAAATCACCGAGGGGCACATCCTGCGCCAGGTCGAGCAGTGCATCATCAACCTGGAGCATCTGAAAACGCTGGGGATCACGCTTGCGATCGATGATTTCGGGACCGGCTACTCGTCGCTGAGCTACCTCAAGCGCCTGCCGGTGGACCGCTTGAAGATCGACCGCAGCTTCGTCGAGGGGCTTCCCGACGATCTGGACGATGCCGCGATCGTCGGGACCATCCTGTCGATGGCGTCCTTCCTTGGCAAGGACGTGATCGCGGAAGGGGTCGAAACCCCGGCCCAGCTGGGCTATCTGGTCCAGCGCGAGTGCCGGGAGTATCAGGGCTATCTGCTTGGGCGTCCGATGCCGGCCGAGGTCTTCGAGGCCTGGATGGCCGAGCATGCCTGCGCATGATTTCGCTCTCGGGTACCAGCGTCAGGCCGCTGCAGGCGCGGGGCCTATGCCACAATAGCGCCCTTTCGGACATCCGTGCTGCGGCGCAATGCCGAAGCCGTCTTTTCCCTGGCCCATGAACTCGATCTTTCTCGGCATCGTCCTGATCGCATTCTTCGCTGCCGCCTGGCGCGAGATCGGCCATGTGCCGGCCGAAGGCGTGCAGACGCCGATGGAGGCCTTGTCGGCCGGAATGATCTCGTCGGCCAGCGGGGCGGTCGAGCTCGCGCTCGGGCTGGTCGGGGTGATGACGCTGTTCCTCGGGTTGATGAAGGTGGCCGAGGCGGGCGGGCTGCTGGTGATCATCGCGCGCCTGATCCGGCCGCTGATGACCCGGCTCTTTCCCGAGATTCCGCCCAACCATCCAGCGATGGGCGCGATGATCCTGAACCTCTCGGCCAACGCCCTCGGGCTGGGCAATGCGGCGACACCCTTTGGCATCCGCGCGATGCAGGAGCTCGACAAACTCAATACCCGGCCCGGCACCGCGACCAACTCGATGGCCTTGTTCCTCGCGATCAACACCTCGAGCATCACCCTGCTGCCGACCGGCGTGATCGCGATCCGCGCGGCGGCCGGCTCGGCCGATCCGGCCGCCATCCTGCCGACCACGCTGTTCGCGACCGTGTGCGCGACCATCGCGGCGATCACCGCGGCGATGGTGTACAAGCGCTTCTCGGCGATCGGGCCGCCCGATCCCGCGGCCGCTGCGATGGAGCGCCCCTGGGTGGCCGACGATCCGGCGCGCGAGGCCTTGCCTGAAGATCCGGGCGCCTATCCTCTATGGGTGTCGATCCTGGCGCTGGGGGGCGTCGTCGCGCTGATTCCGGCCACCATTTTGTGGGGGCGGGTGATCTCGCCGTGGATCATTCCCGGCCTGATGATCGGCTTCCTGCTGTTCGGGGCCGCGCGCGGGGTGCGCATCTACGAGGTCTTCGTCGAGGGCGCGAAGGATGGCTTCCAGGTTGCGCTGCGCATCATCCCGTATCTGGTCGCGATCCTGGTCGCGGTGGGCATGTTCCGCGCCAGCGGGGCGATGGACGTGATGGTCAGCGTGCTCGGGGGCCTCACCAGCAAGGTCGGCCTGCCGGCCGAGGCGCTGCCCATGGCCTTGCTGCGTCCCTTGTCCGGCTCCGGCGCCTACGGCGTGATGGCCTCGATCATCAACGACCCGGCGATCGGCCCGGACAGCTATGTGGGCTATCTGGTCACCACGCTGCAGGGCTCGACCGAAACCACCTTCTACGTGCTCGCGGTGTATTTCGGCGCGGTGCAGATCCGCCGGATTCGTCATACACTGGCGGCCGCGTTGACCGCCGACGTGGTCGCGGTGATCGCCGCAGTGGCGATCTGCAGTTATCTGTTCCTGTGAGATCGCGGGTTCGGTCGCCCAGCCCGGTCTCCGCGGCGGGACAGGGTGCCGGGCGCCGGTGTCGCCTTGGCGGCACCGGCGGATCATGGTTTGTGCAGTCTGCCGTTCGTAGTGTGTAGTCGTGTTATCGCGGTCTGTGTACCGCACTGAAGAGTCGCAGTCGAAAGGCTGTTTTTAAGCCCCGGTGCATCCCGCTCCGGGGTGGCTGTGAAGCGGGCGAGCTCTTGTTCGCATCGTTTCCGACAATCGGGAGTCGCCATGTCCTTGCTCAAGTCTGCCGCGCGCAGAGGCTTTCTCATGTCTTTCGCCGTGCTCGCGGCGACTGCATCGTTCATCCTGGCTACACCGCACGCGCAGGCGCAGCCGCGGCCGGCCAAACTGATCATCACTGCGATCCCGGACGACGGCGATGCCGACCGGATGCGCGAGAATTTCGGCGCACTGGCGCGCCATCTGGGCGACGCGGTCGGCATTCCGGTCGAGTACATGCATGTCGAGAACTATGCTGCGAGCGTGACCGCGCTCGCGACCGGCCGGGCCCACATCGCCTGGCTCGGCGCGGTGACCACCGCGCAGGCGCGTATGATGATGGGCGAGCAACTCGTGGTGCTCGGCTGTCGTGACATCGACAAGGGCTTCGTCAGCTACTTCATCGCCAATCCGGCGACTGGGCTCACCCAAGTCGATAGTCTGGCCGAGCTGGCCGGCTCGGCCGAGGGCAAGGGCTGGAGCTTCACCTTCGGCAGCAAGAGCAGCACCTCGGGCCACATGATGCCGCGCAAGTTCTTCCAGGACGAGACCGGTGCAGGGCCGGAATCGGTGTTCCGCACGGTAGCCTATTCAGGCAGCCATGATGTGGTGATGCAGATGGTCGCCGATGGCACCCATCAGGTCGGCGCGCTCAACTATGCGTCCTGGGACAAGGCGAGCGACGAGTTGAAGGCGCGCGCGCCCATCATCTACACCACGCCGCCCTTCACCAATTATGCACTGACCGCGCGCGCCGACCTCGGACCGGATCTGCTGGCCGCACTGAAGGCGGCCTTGCTCGGGATCGACGACGGCACCGAAGAGGGCAAGCGGATTCTCGGCTACCTGAAGGCGGGTCAATTCATCGACGCCGACATCGCCGAGTGGATGGGCTATGTCGAGCTGCTCGAGTCGGGCATCGACATCGGCGGCTGACCCCATGGGCGAACCGGATGCTCCGGTGCGGATCGCCGGCGCATCGGTCGAGTACGGTGACGGTCGCGAGCGGCGGCGGGTCCTGGACCGGATCGATCTGTCGATCGTGCCGGGCGAACGGGTCGCGGTGATCGGCCCCTCCGGCGCCGGCAAGACCACCTTGTTCCGCTTGATCGCCGGGCTGGTCAAGCCGGTCGCCGGCGAAGTGCGCACGTTGGGGCAGGACACCACTCGTCTGCGTGGGCGTGCGCTGGCGCGTCTGCGCCGCGAGGTCGGCTTCCTGCATCAGCAGGACAATCTGATTCCGTCGTTGCGGGTGGTGCACAACGTGCTGATGGGGCGGCTCGGCCATTGGTCCCTGGCGCGGGCCCTGCTGTCGCTGTTGTGGCCGCAGCAGATCGGTCTGGCGCGTGATGCGCTGGCCCGGGTGGAGCTGGCCGACAAGTTGTGGTCGTTGCCGGATGAGCTCTCCGGGGGCCAGCAGCAACGGGTCGCGGTGGCGCGGCTGATCGTGCAGGCGCCCAGGCTGGTGCTGGCCGACGAGCCGGTCAGTGCGCTGGACTTGCGCCTCGGGCGCGAGATCATAGGGCTGTTGTGCGGATTGGCCGAGCAGGAGCGGGTCACGCTGGTCGTGAACCTGCACACGCTGGACTTGCTGCAAGGCCATTTCGACCGGGTCGTGGCGCTGCGCGACGGGGCCTTGTTCTGGCAGGGGGAACCGGCCCAGCTCAGCCAGTCGCTGCTGCGCGAGTTGTATGGCGCCGAGTATCGCGCGCTTCATCTCGACGAGATGGTGTTGCCGGCATGAAAACCGGCTTGTGCTTGGCCAACCCGCAGGCGATCAAGTCGGCTCCTGGAGGGATCCCGCAGCGCATCGGGCCGACGCGCTTGCGCCGTCTGTGCGTTCGAGGCACGTCCACGCGTGTCGAGGGAGCATGAGTCGATGAGCGCGATCGCGATTGCGCCCTCGTTCGCGTTCCACCCCAAGCGACCGCTTGGGCACTTTGTTGCGATCGTCGCCACCTTGCTCGCGCTGGCGGCGGCTTTTCATGCCGCCGAGTGGGACTTCGCCGCCCTGACCGATCCGGCGCTGCGGGCGTGGGCGGCCGAACGGATGGCGGCATGGCTGGTCGCGTTCGGGTCGCCCGACCTGTCCTGGTCCTTCATCGTCCATGCCTGGGACCTGACGCTGCAGACCTTGTCGGCTGCGGTGCTCGGCACCGTGCTCGCGGTGATGCTGGCCTGGCCGCTGGCGATGGGGGCGAGCCGCAAGGTCTGCGTCGGCGAGGAGCGCCCGGCCTTGCGCTGGCCTGGCTGGCGGCATTTTCCGCTGCGCTCGCCGGCGGCGGCACTGTGCGCGATCTGTCGGCTGATTCAGGACGTCCTGCGCGCGGTGCCCGATTTCGTGTGGGCGATCATTCTGGTCGCGATGATCGGCCTCGGGCCGCTCACTGGCGCACTCGCGCTGGCGCTGAACATCACCGGCATCCTGGCCAAGGTCTACAGCGAACTGTGGGACAGCGTCGATGACGCGCGTTTTGCGCAAGTGCGCAGCCAAGGGGGTGGGCGGATCGCGACCTTTCTTTACGGCATCCGGCCACTGGCCTCGCGCAATGTACTGTCCTTCACGCTGATGCGGGCCGAATGCGCGATCCGCAATGCGGCGGTGATCGGCGCGGTCGGAGGGGGTGGGCTCGGGTCCGAGATCTGGTATCAGATCCGCTTCGGCGCCTGGGACAAGGTCAGCACCCTGATCCTGTTCACGCTACTGCTGACCTTGACTGCAGACCTGGCCAGCAACCTGATCCGGCGCCAGCTGCGGGGCGATCCGAACCGGGCGGCCGCCGCGCCTGCGGCGGTTTCGGGTGAGGTCGCGGCGCGAGTGCGTCCGCCTTGCCGGCCGTGGTTCGCCGCGCTGTTTGTCGTGGGGGTCTTGGGCTGGTCCATCTGGTTCATGGGTTGGGGCAATCAGGCGGGGCAGGATGGCGTGCCCCGCAACCACCTCGCGCCGGCAACGGCCTTACTGACTGGCGAGGCCTGGAGCAATCTGCGCTTCTTCGAACGTTTGCTGTCACCCGAGCTGGACCTGGCGGCGATCGGTGTCGGGGATGCCGCGAGTGTCGCGGCGCGCCAGGCGAACGGGACGGCGGTCGCGCTGTTCGCCGAACATGGGCCGCTGTCGGTGTGGCGGGTCGAGGCCTGGCAGGCATGGCAGGCGGAGTTGCGCAAATGGTTCGTGTGGCGCGCGATCGAGTCGGCCGCGGTGCCGCTTGCAATCGCGGTGGTCGGAACCGTGCTTGGCGTGGCCGGGGCGATCCTTCTGACCTATCCGCATTCGGCGACTTTTCAGCGCCATGCGCAGCGCTTCAGTGGGGAAAGCCCTTCACGTTGGGTCGTGGCCTTGCGCGGTCTGCAACTGGCCGCGGCGAGGGCGACTGCGATGGTGTCGCGCGGGGTGCCCGAGGTGATGTGGGCCTTCCTGTTCATCGCCTTCTTCGGCCCCGGGCTGGTCGCCGGCACGATCGCGATCGCGCTCCATACCTTGGGGGTGCTGACCCGGGTGTTCGGCGAGAGCGTGGATAATCTCGCGTTGCGACGCTTCGAGCCGGTGTGCGGCGCGTCGCGCTCGCTCGTGTTCGGTGTAGTCGCGGTGCCGCTGGTATGGCGCGAGTGGATGACCTACAGCTTCTTCCAGTTCGAAAGCAATGTGCGCGCCGCGGTGGTGCTCGGGCTGATCGGTGTCGGCGGGCTCGGCTTCCAGTTCAGCTTCAACTTCGAGTGGTTCCGCTTCGAGCGGGCTGGCACCTACCTGATCGTGATCATCGCGCTGACCGTACTGATAGACCGGACATCGCGGGCGATGAAGCTGTCGAGCACCTCTCGCTGATGCATGCGACAGCGACGCAGCCGTCCTGCGTCGATCATGTCGCGATGTTGTCAGGTGGCCGGTGAACGCCCGCCTGGGGTTTGGCAGCGTGGGTTTTCTTGGTGTCGTCGATACGTTTCTCGAGCTTTGCCCGCAGCTTGTTTCGCTCTTACTGCTCGGGGGTGGAGCCGAAAGCGATATCGTCCGGGGGTGTGCACTTTTCACGTCCAGTGTCGGCCTGGCGGGTTCAAACGGGTAAACTGCGGCCTTATCCTGTCTTAATGGCTTTCCCATCATGATCGATTGTCGCATCGTCCCCGTCACGCCTTTCCAGCAGAACTGCAGCGTCTTGTGGTGCAAGCAGACGATGAAGGCCGCGGTGGTCGACCCCGGGGGCGACCTGGAGCGGATCCTGGCGGCAGTCGAGCAACTCGGCGTGACGGTCGAGAAGATCCTGATCACCCATGGCCATATCGACCACGCAGGCGGCACGGCCAAACTGGCGCGCGCGCTGGGCGTGCCGATCGAGGGGCCGCAACTCGAGGACAGCTTCTGGATCGAGGGCATGCCGGATCAGAGCCGGATGTTCGGTTTTCCGGAGGTCGAGACCTTCACCCCGGATCGGTGGCTCGATGACGGCGACACCGTGCCCGTCGGCGAACAGACTTTTCAGGTCATCCACACCCCCGGCCATACCCCGGGCCATGTCGTGTTCTTCCATCCCGAGGCCAGGCTCGCGCTGGTCGGCGACGTGCTGTTCGCCGGGTCGATCGGCCGTACCGATTTCCCGCGCGGGGACCACGCTACGCTGATCGGCTCGATCCGCGACAAGCTGTTTCCGCTCGGGGACGACGTCACCTTCGTGCCGGGGCACGGTCCGACTTCCACTTTCGGCCGTGAGCGGGCAACCAATCCCTTCGTTGCCGATCGCCGCGGCTGAACGCGTCCAAGGACGAGGCCGTGGCAGCGGGCGGCAAGGCGCGGCGGCTGGCCTGGCGGGTCTTGATCGGCCTGGCGCTTGCCCTGGCGGTTCTCGCCGTACTGACCCATCTTTACGGCGAACGTCTTCTCCGCGATCAGGTGCTCGCGCGCTTGTCGGCGGCCTCGATGCTGACGCCGCGTCTCGATGCGCCGATTTCATGGCGAATGCATCCCGAGCCGACGCTGACGCTGAACGCGCTGTCGCTGATCGATGCGTCGGGTCTGACCCGACTCCGAATCGATGCGCTGACCGTGGTGCTCGACAAGGAGGCCTTGTATTCCCGGCGGTTGCACTTGCGCGAGGTGTCCCTCTCCGGGCTGAGCTTGTCGCTCGCTTCGGACGAGCCCGGGCACTGGCGTCCCGACGGCTGGTTGAGACCGGGTCCCGACGCATCGACCACGCGATCCCCGCCTATCGATAGCGTCCGTATCGATGAGGGCGAACTGCGGATCACGGGTGAGCGAGCCTTGGCGCTGAGTGGATTCGCGCTGTCGGCCGGACCCTTTTCACCCGGTGTGTCCGGCGGTTTCGAGATCGCCTTCGAGCTGTCGGCCGAACGGCCGGCAGCGCTTGCCGCGCAGGTCACGATCAAGGGAGGCTTCATTTCGCCGGGCGAGCACATTGCGCTGTCCGATACCGTGATCAGCGTCAAGGGAGGAGGCCATGCACTCGGCGAAGCCTCATTGGACGGGGCATTCGACGCCCTTTTCCTGCAGGAAGACGGCACCATCGGGCTTGAAGGACTTGCCATCTCGCTCGACGCGTCGAACCCACGAGCGCAGATCGCTTCGCGGCTCGCATTGCAACAGCTGAACGGGCGGGGGGGGCGGTGGCGAGGCGAGGGGGGGACCTTAGAGGCCGATTGGGAGGAAAGCGACCAATCGTTTTCGGCCCATCTCGCGGCAGATGAGCTGAATTGGGACGATAAAGTATTGTCGTTCCCTGCGTTCGTGGCCTCGCTCGTGTCCACGACACCGGATGTCCGGCTTGACGGTGAAGGCGCGCTCGCGCTGCTCGCCACGCCAGAGCGGATGGTGCTGGATCTGACGCTGGACACGCTACATTCGCGGGTGCCTCATCCCGGAACACCGGATCAGCCTCTGCGCATCTCTGCCGCGGGCAGGCTAGGGATCGAGGTCGATCCAGGCGACTTCTCGACCGTGATCGCCGAGGGAGCGCTACAGGGTGGATTCGAACAGACCCGCTTCGACGGTGACTGGCAGTTCGACGCGGGCCGTCTGCCGCCGTTGGACATCCGACTGAACCTCGATGCGATCGATCTCGATGCCTATCGACCGCCCGGTGACCCCCGTCCTTCTGCCGACCGGGGCCCGACGGATCTCGCCTTTTGGCGCGACTGGCCTGTTAGCGGGACACTGCGCATCGGCGAGCTCGAACTGCAGGGACTCGTGACCCGCGACGCGGTGCTCAGGCTTGGAGCGGACGACTGAGCGCCGTTCATGTCGCAGTGCCCGGACGGCGATTCATGCAGGCGGAAACGCCGGGTAACGCGGCGCCCCGACGCCAGCCGATTCCCAGCCGGCTTCGTCCGAAACCCAGGCGTGATAGACCTTGGCTGGCGCGATCGACGTGTCCAGCGTGCCGACACGCAAGCGACGCTGCTCGGGCCGGCTCTCGCGGTAGCTGTAGATCGGGCTTCCGCACTGGCTGCAAAAGACCCTGAATTTGCCTGGGCTCGAAGCGTACTCCTTCAGCAAGTCCTCGCCTGCGAGCAGACGGAAATCGTCGCGTAGAATCGGCGCGACCGCAGCGAAAGCACTGCCCTGCGCCTTCTGGCACATTCTGCAGTGACACAGCGAGACCTCGGTGATCGGGCGCGAGACCTCGTAGCGGACGCCGCCGCACAAACAGCTACCGGTGGGCATGGATGACCTCGATGTCGGTGAGTAGGAGGCAGTGTGACCGAGCGCCTGCGTGGCCTGTGAGAACGGACCTCCCGGTTGGGTTTCGGATGTGCTGGGTCCGTCCTATCCTGCCTGCCGTTTGGCGCATGTACTCGGCCAGCCTTTCGGTGAACAATAGCGGGGATATGGGCCTATTGGGAGTCGCAGTGATCATTCGGCACCGGACGTGGGCGTCCATCCGCTTGTTTGCCATGGTTCTGATCGCGTTCTGGGGCATGGCGGCCAGTGCGCAGCCAGCCGGTGATGCGGACCTCCGGCAGACCATTCAGGCGGCGGAGCAGGGCGACCCCAGGGCGCAGGTCCAACTGGCCGGGATGTACTCGACTGGGCAGGGGGTGAGGCGCAATCTGAAGAATGCAGCCGACTGGTATCGCAAGGCGGCCGAGCAGGGGCATGTGGGGGCGCAATACACGCTGGCGGACCTATACCTTCGGGGCAGCGGCGTGCTGATCGACCAGGTTGAGGCCGAGCAGTGGTATAGACGGGCGGCCGAGCAGCTGCTGGTAGCCGCCGAGCGGGGTGAGGTCGAGGCTCAGGTACGCCTCGCTCGGTTGTACGACCTGGGTCGGGGGTTACCCGTCGATCCGTCCCAATCGGCGCGCTGGTATCGGGCGGCCGCGGAGCAAGGGCACGCCGAAGCGCAGTACCGGCTCAGCCGCATGCAGGAGGCGGGGCGCGGCGTTCGGGCAAACCGTTCCGAGTCGGAGCGGTGGTTGCGGGCCGCGGCGGCGCAAGGTCACCAGGAGGCGTTGGCCCGTCTGGGCGAGCTTGGCGCGCCAGAGCAGAGGCGTGGTGGGTTGCGTGGCCTGCTGGATTCGCTGGTGCCCGGCAGAAACGCCGGGCAGTAAAGTTGCAGATCACTCGGTTTCGGCTTCGAGTCCGGCAGTCCGGCGCGATTCGGCCCTTCGCTTGCGGTGCGCCGCCCGGTGTTGCTGCAGGTCGATCGTGATCTTCATCACGACCAGGATGAGCAGCGCCGGGACGGCCGAGCCGCCACCGGTGCCGACCACGGCGAAGGAGCCGAGCAGGATCGCGATGTGCAGCGCGACGATGCGTCGATAGGGGTCGAACATGATGTCTTCCACTTGGCGGCCGGCGTCTTCCTTGCGTACGAAGTGATTGACGAAGGTCGAGATGCCGTGGCTCGCGATGAAGGCGAGCAGCGGTAACGTCAGCAGGCCCGGAGAGATCTGGGCGGTCAGTATCAGCAGATTCCACAGCATACCGAAGGGAAAGGGACCATCGTCGAAGTCGAAGGCTGCGTGATCGAAATCCGTGCCAACGGTCGAGATGCCGACGATGATGAAGCCGTGGCCGGCGCAGAAGAACGAATAATGAAAGGTGAAGAAGGCGGCAGGAAACAGCGCCTTCAGGCCGCCGGCATGGAGCATCCGGATCAGCGTATAGCCGCCGACCACCAGGTTCTCCATCCAGTAAAGCAGCAGCAAACTCATGGCATCCCAGCCGAAGAAGAGCACGCCGAGCAGCGGGATCAGGTTGGCGATGATCAGGGCCTGCAATGGCAGTCTGTCCTCGCCATACCAGTCGCCAGGCGTGGGGTCGTCCTCTGCCGCGAGTGCGAGTGCGGCCTCGTCCGGCTCGATCTCGGGGGCGAACGAGGTCGGCTCGATCACCGCCGGGACCGCAAGATGGGCGGTGCTGCCGAGCAAGAGCGCGATCGCGCCCAGCAACTCGGCTTCGATCGCGGTCACCCGCCCGTCGTGACGCGTGGTTTCCGCGAGGGCGCGGATCATCGCGTCACGGAACGGGGGCGCGGTCCCGATCAAGGCGTTCAGTGCGTCGTCGACTCCGTCCAACCGTATCTGGTCACGCGGCGTGATCGGCGGCAGGCCGTCCAGCGGTGCGAGCGCCACGCCGCGGGCGAACGCCTCGCCGATCACCGGGTCGGAATGATGTCCGGCATGAGCGACCACGCTCAACAGCAGGCCGCAGTGTCGGCGGAGCGCTTCGGGTTCCGGTGGCGCGCCATATCGGCGCGGGGGAGGCTGAAGGGTGTCCGAGACCATGCGCTTGAACAGGTGCTCGGTCAGCGAAATACGGCCCCGGCGACGGGTCAGGTTGGAGAGGGTTTCGAGTAGTGCGTCTGTCGCCGAGGGACCCAGCGATGGCAGCATGGATAATGTACCTTGTAGCAAGGGCAATCGCGCCGTCCGCTCGAGTGAATCGGTTCGTGCGCTTTCTTGCGTGAGCGCTTGTTCGACCGATTCGCCCAGGCGGGCTCGGATATCGGCGATCTGTGTCGCGCGAGTGCCTGGGTCCCGGACCAGGAACAGCGACAGGACGCGGGCTTGCCCGGTCGTGATGTCGCACTCGGCGGGCGCGAGCGTGAGCAAGGGCGTGCCGTCGTCGTTTGGCGATCGCGTCGTCATGGTCGGTGCCGGGCCTTGTGCGGAGGAAGGGTCGCGGGTGATGCGTCAAGTTTAGTGCGACATCGTCGTCCTGGCATGCGCTACGACGATGCAGAAGGACATCAGGAATGGCCGGAGGGAGGAGTGAGGAAAATGGATTTCAAACGATCGTGTGCGACAGTGGCGCTTGTACTCGTCGGTGGTTGCGCGAGCTACGGCCCGCCCCCGATGGTCGCGACCGAAGCGGAGTTGATCGAAAGGCGGGGTATGCCGACGCGGGTGTGGACCGAACCGGACGGATCCCGCACGCTCGAGTATTCGAGCCAGCCGACCGGCTACAGCAACTGGATGGTCTCGGTCGATGCCGAGGGGCGTGTCGTGGGCCGGTCCGATGCGCTGACCCGCGAGAATCTCCGTGAGGTACGCGAAGGCATGAGCGTCGAGCAGGTGCAGCGCCTGCTCGGCCAGCATCGGCGAATCACCCGCTACCGGCTGTCGGGCGAGGAGGTCTGGGACTGGAACGTCGAGAACGAATGGCTGGGCCTGATCGCGACCTACTTCAACGTGCACTTTGTCGACGGCGCGGTCAGGCGGACCAGCTTCACCTTCGAGTACCCGAACGACAACGATGGTGATCGGCACTGATCCTGTCTTTACCGTCTGGCGGTAAAGATCGGCAGCTTCCAGCTGAACACGATCGCGCACAGACGGATCACCAGCACCAGCGAGCCTCCGGCGATCGCGGCCCAGCCGGCAGTCACTCCCATTGTCATCAAGCCCACCAGCAGCAAGGCCCCCGCCCAGGAGGCGGTCGCGTACAGCTCGCCGGTGAACACCAGCGGCACCTCGTTGCATAGCATGTCGCGCAAAATGCCGCCGAAAACACCGGTGACCACCCCCATCAGGCTCGCCACCAGCCACGGCGCGCCGACCGACAGCGCCGCCTGGGTGCCACTCACGGTGAATAGCGCCAGCCCGATCGCATCCGGCAGCAGAAAGAGTTTGGATGGCAGCTTGACCAGCCGGACCAGTGCGAAGGTCGCCATCCCGGCCAGGATCGCCGCGATCAGATAAGTCTGGTCCGCGATCCAGAACACGGTGCGGTCTAGCAGCACGTCGCGCAAGGATCCGCCCCCTAGTGCTGCGGCCAGCGCCACCACGACCATGCCGAACAGGTCGAAGGGCCGTCGCCCAGCCTCCAGCACGCCGGAAGAGGCATTGACCGCGACCGCCGCGATGCCGATGGTGTAGACCAGGGTTTCGATGTTCATGGAGCGCGAGCATAGCAAGCCCGTTGGTGGGCCGCCACTAAGACTCCGTGACCGCGTGGCCACGATCAAGATGCCGGCGTCGGACGAGTCGAGCCCGCACAAGGATGCATTCCGGCCGGTCGTGGATGACGGCAAGCCCGGTCTCGGTGTTAAAGTCTGCGGGAACGAGACGACGGCCGGATGAAGCTGATCCACTGCGCAGGCAGGGGCAGCCCGAGCCGCCTGATCGAGCGTGACCGAGCGTGACCGAGCGACCGGCCTGGGGCGTGGCGCCCGGCGCGAACGTTCGCGTTCGGCGCCAGGCCATCCCTGTCGGCGCGCTGAGTGCAACAAAAATGGAGACCCCATGTCGATTCCATCGCATTTCCAGGGCCGGATGAGCGTGCCGGTCATCGCGGCGCCGATGTTCCTGGTGTCCGGCCCCGAGCTCGTGATCGAAGCCTGCAAGGCGGGTGTGGCCGGCACCTTCCCGTCGCTCAATGCCCGCCCGGCGGCGCAGCTCGATGACTGGCTGACCCGCATCGACGAAGCGCTGGCCGCACATCGCGAGGCGTCGCCGGATGCGCCTTGCGCCCCCTACGGCGTGAATCTGATCCTGCACCCGAGTAATCCGCGCTTGCAGGACGACCTGGCGCAGGTGGTCAGGCACAAGGTGCCGTTCGTCATCACCAGCCTCGGCCACCCGGGCGAGGTTGCGAAGATCGTGCATGACTATGGCGGTCTGGTGTTCTCCGACATCATCCACGCCTACCACGCGAAAAAGGCGGTCGATGCCGGTGTGGACGGGGTGATCGCGGTTTGCGCCGGCGCGGGTGGCCATGCCGGCACGCAGAGTCCGTTCAGCCTGATCCGCGAGATTCGCGAGTTCTGGGATGGCACGCTGATTCTGGCTGGTGCCATTTCGGACGGCGCCAGCGTACGCGCGGCCGAGATACTGGGCGCCGATTTCGCCTACATGGGAACGCGTTTCATCGCGACCCGCGAGTCCATGGCCGACGACGCCTACAAACAGATGCTGGTCGCCTCGCGTGCGGCCGACATCGTCTATACCGACGCGATATCCGGCACAAACGCCAACTTCATGTGGCCCAGCCTGGAGCGGGCCGGTTTTTCGCGCGAGCAGCTCGCGATGGGTTTCGGCAAGGGCAGGATTCACGATATGAGCGACGAGGCACGTGCCTGGCGCGATGTGTGGAGCGCCGGTCACGGGGTGTCGACGATTCACGATGTACCGCCAGTCGCGACACTGGTGGCCCGGCTGGCCTCGGAGTACCGAAGCGCCTGCAGCCGGGGCACGAGTGCCGTACTGAAGGCGATTTGACCGAGTGGTCTCAGTGTTCAGCGGGCGCGGCCGACCGATACCAGTTCGAAGGTGTCGCGCTCGAGATTTGCCCCCGCAGCCGCCTTGACGGTTCTAACCTTTTTCACGAATCGTTTCTCGCTTGGCGCGTACCAGATTTCGTAATGGACGCTGACCGGTTCCAACCCGGCGAGGGTCGGGCCGCCGGTCGCATGACGATTGCTCCAGATGTCGGCCTTCCAGGCCCGATAGGTTCCGGCCGGCACCGTCACGCTCTCCATGCCAGTGACCCGTCCGCTGGTGTTCCACCCGTCCCAGCGCTGGTCGTAGGGGGGAGTCGGCACGCTGCGCCAGCGACTGCCTTCGCCCACGCCATCGAAGGCAGCAAGATAAGGACTGAATTCGGGGAGGGTGCCGCTTCGTTGTGCGACTTCTTCGCCGCGACTTTGCCAGCTGATGGTGGTCAGCTCCCGTGACCCGGCGCTCGTCCTGACCTGAAGACGCTCCCGGACGCGCCCTTCCGATGCGGCTTCGATGGTGTAGATATGCGTGCGATCGCGATTGGTCGCCCACAGGCCCCGGACCGAGTAGGTCCAGCTCTCGCCGGATTGCGGCTGACGCGTACCGACCGCCCCCTGCGCCGGATCGGTTCCTGTGCCCGTCGTAGGGGTGGGCGGTGTGCGTGGTGTCGGGGCGGTGGCGGACGAGGAGGAGCGACCTCCAGCCGATGCGTCGGTTGAAGGCGTTCGGGCTGGAGGTGGTCTCGTGGGAGTCGTATCGCTCGTTGCGGGCCGGTCCCTTGCTCGCGTCGCGTCCGGGGCAGGCGTGGGCGTGGGTGTGGGTGTGGGTGTCGCTGCCTCGGCCGCGGCGTGCGGCTGGACCGTACTGCTGCGGACGTCGTCCGGCGCCGATTGGTTGTCAGGATCCTGCGGGATTGTGGGCGCTTCGTCCTGCCGGGTGCCATTCGTCGCGGCGCTTGCTGACTCGGATTCGGAACCGTTGTCCGGACTGGGCGGGATGGTCGCGGAAGGTGTATCGGTCTCGGATTCTGCGCCTATCTCGGAGGCGCTCGGCGCGGTAGCCGGTGGGGCTGCAGCCGACAGCAGGGTCGGCGAGTCGCGCAACGGTGTATCTGGCAAAGCGTGCGGCGGCGGTTCGTCCGGTGCGGTCAGCGTCCACACGATGGCGGCGGCGATCGCCGCGAACGTCGTCGTCCCACCGAACCAGAGTGCGCGACGCAACGGAAAACGACTCGTGCCGGTCGAGTCTTCCTGGTCGGCTTGCTCTCCGTTGTCGAGGATCTTCGACAAGGCTTTCAGCAAGTCGGCGGTCGAGGCTTCCCAGTGCTTGTGATTGATCTCGATTGCCTGTCGGCGCAGCAATGGCAACAGATCCGGCGGCAGCTGTTCCTCCTCGGGCATCTCCGCGTCATCCACCAATACCGGAAGCACGCGAATTCCCCGTTTCAACGCAGCTGCGGTCTCGAGGCGCACGAAGTCCTGCGGGTCCTCCAACCGGCGCTTGCCGCCACGCCCTTCCAGCGTCGCCCAGCGCGGACCGATCACGACGATCAACGCCCGGCAGGATGCGACCGCGCCCTCGATCGCTTCGACGAAGTCGCTGCCGGGGTCGATGCCCTCGACATCCATGAACACGCGCTCGTGGCCGAAGCGGCTGACCAGGCGGTCGTAGAGGCGTCCGGCGAATCCCGCCGATTCTTCCCGCCGATAGCTGATGAAGATGCCGTCTGCCGCCACTGTGCGCTCCGGGTGATTACCGTTGATCGCGTATCAAGCATAGACCCGGAGTCCGGCGCATGCCAGAAGGGTAGAGGCTTCTCTGTCAAGCGTTGGCCGTCCTGGGCTGTCGCGCGCAAACGGAAGGGTGGGGGTTTCCGCTGTCGGTTGATGACGCCAGCCGAAGAAAACGTTGCCAGAACATCAACCTTGTCGTGGGGCGATTAAGATGACGGAGGTGAGATGGCGTGGTCGCCACCGAAAAGGCGGACGCTGCCTCGATTGTCGGAACCGGATCTGAAGAATGCGGGTTTGGCCCGAACAGGAGATGAAGGATGAAACTCGATTCGGCACAGAAGCAGATCCTGAGCCTGCTGCAAAAGGATTCCACGGTCAGCACCCAGGTGCTCGCGGAAAAGGTCGGTCTGTCACCGTCGCCGTGCTGGCGGCGGGTCAAGGAGTTGGAAGAAGGCGGTCTGATCAAGGGTTACGTCGCCCTGGTAGACCGTCACAAGCTCGGCCTGACCACCTGCGTATGGGTGCGGGTCAAGTTGAAGAAGCACAGCGCCGAAGTGCTGGACCGATTCGAGACCGTGGTCAAGAGTTGTGAGGAGGTGGTCGAGTGTTACGAACTGCTCGGAGAGACCGACTGCCTGCTCAAGCTCTACTTGCCCAGTCTGGAGGCTTTCTCGGCCTTCATGCACAACTTCCTGCTGAAGATTCCCGAGGTCGACGTGACCCATTCCAGTGTCGCGCTGCGCGAGATCAAAAACGAAACGGCGCTCCCCTTGAAGTAGGGGGCGCCGTTTCCGTGAGCCTCAATCAGGGCCTCGTTCGATTACCGTTACAAGGCTTCCGGTTACAGGCTGCTGAAGAACACCACCAGCACCCCGGCTGGCGCGACGTAGCGGGTGATCACCTGCCACAGGGTGAAGCCGGTCTCGCCCAGGCCGAGTTCCTTGCGCACGCTGTCCTTGTCCAGGCACCAGGCCGCGAACAGGATGACGCCCAGGCCGGTCAGCGGCAGCAGGAACTTGCTGGTCAGCTGGTCGAGCAGGTCGAACACGGTCAGGCCGAAGATCAGGATCTCGCTCCAGGCGTTGAACGACAGCAAGGCGGCGATACCGAGCGCCCAGGTCGCCAGACCGGCGACCACGGTGGCGGTGATCCGGTTGAACGGGGTGCGCTCCTCGACGAACTCGACGATCGGCTCGAGCAAGGAGATCGCCGAAGTCAGTGCGGCGAAGGTCAGCAGCAGGAAGAAGGCCAGCCCCAGCAGGGCGCCGCCGGAGATGTTGCCGAAGGCCAGCGGCAAGGTGACGAAGATCAGGCCGGGGCCGGCTGCCGGGTCCAGACTGTTGGCGAACACGATCGGGAAGATCGCCAGGCCGGCCGCGATCGCGATCACGGTGTCCATGATCACGACGGTGCGGGCGGTGCGCAGCAGGTCGACATCCTGGCCGAGGTAGGAGCCGTAGGCCATCATGATGCCCATCCCGAGCGACAGCGTGAAGAAGGCATGGCCGAGCGCGGCGAGAATCACCTCTCCGGTGACCAGGCTCCAGTCCGGATTGAACAGATAGGACACGGCCGCGCCGAAGCCGCCGGTGGTCATGCCATAGACCACCATGATCAGGAGCAGGATGCCGAGTGCCGGCATCAGTACTTTCGCGCCACGCTCCAGGCCACCGGTGACCCCCATCGCGACCACGCCGACGGTAAGCAGCATGAAGGCGGTGTGCCATAGCAGCAGCGTGCCTGGATTGCCGAGCATGCCGGTGAACAGGGCGCCGGCGCTTTCGGCGGTCAGGCCGCGGAAGCCGCCGCCGATGGCGTCACCGACATAGGCCAGGGCCCAGCCGCCGATCACGCTGTAGAAAGACAGAATCAGGAATGCGCCCAGCACGCCGGACAGGCCGACCAGCATCCAGGCCTGGCTGCGGCCGTTCTTGCGGGCGAGCTCGCTCATGGTGTTGATCGGGTTCTTCTGGCCGCGCCGGCCGAGCATCCATTCGGCGACAAGAATGGGCAGGCCGATCATCGCGATGCAGAGCAGGTAGATCAGCACGAAGGCCGCGCCGCCGCTCTGGCCGATCATGTAGGGGAACTTCCAGATGTTGCCCAGGCCGACCGCCGATCCGGTCGCGGCCAGCACGAAGCCCATCCGGGAGGACCATTGGGCATGAGAGTGGGTGAGGCTGGCGGTCATCTCAGCAGGCCTCCCGGTGGAACAGGGCTTGGTGGCTATCGGTCGGGTGCTGGCGGGCCAGGGGGTGGCGTGTCTGTCGCATCTTGTCTCCTCCTTGTGGGAATCATTCGTGGTCGCGCATCGGGTCGACGGCGAGCAGGGATGTTAAGCGTGGAGAAGGGAAATAATTTCGCATTATGGGTGGATTTGGCGGGTTTATACGAAGCGCTTTGTCTGCCAGTGGTCGAGGATGGAAATAATTTGCCGGAACGCGATGCTGCACCGCATCAAGTCCCACAGCGGGCTCAGTCTCGGGCCCTTGTGCTGTTCATCATGAATGTCTTTAATAGTAGGCTGATGAGCGGCCGACGCAGCGCCGATGAGGCTCTGGAGCACACTGTTGAGAGGGTGGTCGGTCATTTTATGGCATGTCCGAAACAGGCCGGAAAAGGAAAAATTTTTTCTTGAAATCGTGGAATTGCCCCTGATCAAGAAAAATATTTGTGCCACGTTCCCGATAGCATGTCGGCTTACAACAACCCACATACAGGAGACTAGGTTCCCGGCCTGCAGTCGGCGCCACAAGCGCCACAACCCGCCGCCGGTGCGCCCCACGCCATGAACGACATGCTGCCCCCCGTCACCCTGGACGACAAATACACGCTGACCACCGGTCGTGCCTGGATGACCGGCATTCAGGCGCTGGTGCGCCTGCCGATGATGCAGAAGATGCGCGACGAGGCGGCCGGGCTGAATACCGCCGGCTTCGTCACCGGTTATCGCGGCTCCCCGCTCGGCAACGTCGATCAGGAGTTCTGGAAGGCGAAGAAGTATCTCGAGCCGAAAAGCATCCGCTTCCAGCCCGGCCTGAACGAAGACCTCGCCGCGACCGCGGTATGGGGGACCCAGCAGGTCACACTGGACCCGAATGCGACTGTCGATGGGGTCTTCTCGATCTGGTATGGCAAGGGGCCCGGGGTGGACCGGACCGGCGATGTGTTCCGGCATGCGAATGCGGCCGGTAGTTCCAAGCATGGTGGGGTGCTGGTGATCGCCGGTGACGATCATGCCGCCAAGTCCTCGACGCTGCCGCATCAGACCGAGCATGTGTTCAAGGCACTGATGATGCCGGTGCTCGCGCCGGCCGGCATACAGGAATACCTGGAGTACGGCCTGCACGGCTTCGCCCTGTCGCGTTATTCCGGCTGTTGGGTCGCCTTCAAGGCGCTGACCGACACGGTCGAGACGTCGGCGTCGGTCGATGTCGATCCGTTCAAGGTCGACACGGTGATCCCGAGCCAGGACGTGTTTCCGCTGCCGGCCGACGGGCTCAACCTGCGCTGGCCGGACCCGCCGCTGGTCCAGGAAGAGCGCCTGCTGCACCACAAGTTGTATGCCGCACTGGCCTATTGCCGTGCCAATCGGTTGAACAAGGTCGTCATCGACAGCCCCAAGGCCAGGCTCGGCATCATCACCAGTGGCAAGAGCTATCTGGACGTGCGTCAGGCGCTGGACGACCTCGGCATCGATGAGGCGACCGCGGCCGAGATCGGTATCCGCCTCTACAAGATCGGCATGGTGTGGCCGCTCGAAGCCGAAGGCGTGCGCCAGTTCGCCGACGGGCTGGACGAGATCCTGGTGGTCGAGGAGAAGCGCCAGTTCCTCGAGTACCAGTTGAAGGAAGAGCTCTACAACTGGAAGGACGACGTGCGTCCGCGCGTGATCGGCAAGTTCGACGAGAAGGGCGAATGGTCGCTGCCGCATGCGGAGTGGTTGCTGCCGGCCGCTGGCGAGCTGACCCCGGCGATGATCGCGCGGGCGATTGCGAAGCGGATCGCCCGCAGCTACACCTCGGACCGGATCAAGGCGCGGCTGGCCTTCATCGAGGCCAAGGAGGCCGCGCTGGCCAAGCCGCGTCCGGTGATCCAGCGGGTGCCTCACTACTGCTCGGGTTGTCCGCACAACACCTCGACCAAGGTGCCCGAGGGCTCGCGTGCGATCGCCGGCATCGGCTGCCACTACATGGCGACCTGGTTGTCGCCCGAGCACACCCAGACCTTCTGCCAAATGGGCGGCGAAGGCGTGCCCTGGGTCGGCCAGTCTCCCTTCACCAAGACGCCGCACGTGTTCGCCAACCTGGGCGACGGCACCTACATGCACTCCGGCATCCTCGCGATCCGCGCTGCCGTCGCGGCCAAGGTGAACATCACCTACAAGATCCTGTACAACGACGCGGTCGCGATGACCGGCGGCCAGCCGCACGACGGCACGCTCAGCGTGCCCATCATCGCGCGCCAGTTGCTGGCCGAAGGGGTCGGCAGCGTGGTCGTGGTCAATGACGGCACCGCGCGGGCCTACGGCCCGGCCGATCTGCCGCATGGCGTGCCGATCCGTCATCGCGACGACATGGACGCGATCCAGAAGGAGTTGCGCACCGCACCGGGCGTGACCGCGATCATCTACGACCAGACCTGCGCCGCCGAGAAGCGCCGTCGGCGCAAGCGCGGCACCTTCCCGGACCCGGCCACCCGGGTCGTGATCAACGACCATGTGTGCGAAGGGTGCGGCGACTGCAGCGACAAGTCGAACTGCATGTCGGTCGGCGCGGTCGAGACCGAATTCGGCCGCAAGCGCACCATAGACCAGTCCTCGTGCAACAAGGACTTCTCGTGCATCAAGGGCTTCTGCCCGAGCTTCGTCACGATAGAGGGCGGCAAGCTGCGCAAGGGCAAGGCGGTCGGCGGCAAAGGCGTTGGCGTGGAACTGCCCGAGCCACAGTTGCCGAGCACCGCCTCGCCCTGGGGCATCCTGATCACCGGCGTCGGCGGTACCGGCGTGGTGACCATCGGCGCGCTGCTGGGCATGGCCGCGCATCTGGAAGGCAAGGGCATTTCGGTGCTGGACATGGCCGGCCTTGCCCAGAAGGGTGGCTCGGTGTGGTCGCATGTGCGCATCGCCGATCGCCAGGAGCAGCTGTTCGCGGCCCGGGTCGCGGCCGGCGAGGCGAATGCGGTGATCGGTTGCGACCTGGTGGTCGCGGCCGGCGACGAGTCGATCGCCAAGATGCAGAAAGGCCTGACCCGGGTCGTGATCAACCGCGACCAGACCATGACCAGCGAGTTCGTGCGTGGTTTCGCAGCCCAGGCCCGTAGCGGGGACGTGTCGGCAAACCCAGACCCGCAGTTCCCCACCGCCGGCATGGAGGCGCAGATCGTCGAGGCGGTCGGCGCCGACAAGGCCGAGTTCATCGATGCGACCCGGTTGGCGACCGAACTGATGGGCGACTCGATCGCGACCAACCTGTTCATGCTCGGCTACGCCTGGCAGAAGGGCCTGGTGCCGCTGTCCGGCGACGCGATCATGCGTGCGATCGAGATCAACGGTACCGCGATCGAGGCCAACAAGGCGGCCTTCACCTGGGGCCGTCGTGCCGCGGTCGATCTCGCTTCGGTGGCCGATATGGCGAAGCCGAAAACCGGCACCCCAGCGCACCACAAACTGTCGGCCAGCCTCGATGAGGTGATCGCACGGCGCAAGGCGCATCTGACCGACTACCAGGACGCGGCCTATGCCGACCGTTACCTGAAGCTGGTCGAGCGGGTACGTGCCGCCGAAAGCCGGGTCGCGCCTGGCATCACGCTGCTGACCGAGGCGGTCGCGCGCGGCTATCACAAGTTGCTCGCGTACAAGGACGAGTACGAGGTCGCGCGCCTTTACACCGACACCGACTTCCTGAAGCGGGTCGACGAGCAGTTCGAGGGCGACTACAAGCTGGTCTTCCACCTTGCCCCGCCGGCGTTGGCCGACAAGGACCCGCAGACCGGCGAGCTGAAGAAGAAGGCCTATGGCCCGTGGATGCTCAAGGCGATGCGCATGCTGGCGAAGTTCCGCCACCTGCGTGGTGGCCGGCTCGACCCGTTCGCCCGCA
Source organism: Azoarcus sp. (assembly GCA_030604735.1). Taxonomy (GTDB): domain Bacteria; phylum Pseudomonadota; class Gammaproteobacteria; order Burkholderiales; family Rhodocyclaceae; genus Azoarcus_F. Next base: position 75,214 of record JAUVVG010000003.1, on the reverse strand, counting down.
GCCATGACCGCAAGCTCGATCGCGAGCTGATCGCGGATTACGAGAAGCTGGTCGAGGAGCTCGTGGCCGGTCTCGAGACCGCCAACCACGAGACCGCGATCGAACTCGCCGCGCTGCCGGAGCAGATCCGGGGCTTTGGTCATGTCCGCGAGCGTTATGTCGCCGGGGCGCGTCAGCGCCAGGCCGCGCTGCTCGATGCCTTCCGCCGCAAGGAGGCGCCGAGCGCAGCGGGCAAGGGCATGCCGCGGAAGATCATTGCGGTGCTGGCCGGCTGAAGCCACTCGACCGCACTCGCTGATGTGGGTGCGGTCTTACCGACATCCCCAGTTTTTTACCCCGCCCGACCGGATCGTCTCGCGCCAGAAGCGCGATGGCGAGACGGAGGCACACCTCCATACCAAGGAAGGAGACACATCATGGCTGTATTTTCACTGAGCGATTTCGCGGATCACGAACAGGTCGTGTTCTGCAGCGACGACAAGAGCGGACTGAAGGCGATCATCGCGGTCCACAACTCGAACCTGGGCCCGGCGCTGGGCGGCTGCCGCATGTGGCCGTATGCGAGCGAGGAGGAGGCGGTGCGCGACGTGCTGCGCCTGTCGCGCGGCATGACCTACAAGTCGGCGATGGCCAACCTGAAGCTCGGCGGGGGCAAGTCGGTGATCATCGGCAATCCGCGCACCCAGAAGACGCCCGACCTGCTGGCGGCGTTCGCGCGTGCGCTGGAACAACTCGGCGGTCGCTACATTGCGGCGGAAGACTCTGGCACCAGCGTCGCCGACATGAAGTACATGAACCAGTTCACCGCTCATGTCGCCGGTATCAAGGACAAGCCGACCGACGAGGGCACGCGTAGCGGGGATCCGTCGCCGGCGACCGCCTACGGCACTTTCATCGGCATCAAGGCCGCGGTCAAGGAACAACTCGGCCGCGACTCGCTGGAAGGGCTCAAGGTCGCGGTGCAGGGCGTCGGCAATGTCGGTTTCGACCTCGCCCGGCAGTTGAAGGAAGCCGGCGCCTCGCTGTGGGTGACCGACATCCATCGTGACAGCCTGACCCGTGCCGCCGAGGAGCTGGGCGCGGTCGTAGTCGCCCCGGATGCGATCTTCGGGTTGGACGTGGATGTGTTCGCGCCGTGTGCGCTGGGTGCCGTGCTGAACGACCAGACCATCCCGCAACTGCAGGCGAAGATCGTCGCCGGCGCGTCGAACAACCAGCTCGCCGAAGCCCGCCACGGGGTCGCGCTGATGAAGCGCGGCATCCTCTACGCGCCGGACTACGTGATCAACGCCGGTGGCATCATCGACGTCTATCACGAGCGCATCGGTTTCGACCGCGCCGCGCTGCTCGCGCATATCGAAGGCATCTACGACAACCTGATGGAGATCTTCGCCCGTGCCCGCGCCGAGGAACGCCCGACCGCCGAGGTCGCCGACGCGATCGCCGAGGAACGTTTCCGGCGCTGAGTGACTACTGGTCAGTGACCATGCCGGCCTTCCCCTGTCACATGGGAGGGCCGGCCCATAAGGGCGATCGCCCGCGCTCGTCGTGTGGTCCGTAGCATGAGGCTGTGCGGTGTGGCGACGGACACTGTCGATCGCCGTTTCGATCGGTTCGAGATCGGTCGTCGTTCCTGCCTGGGTCACGGTCCCCAGCTCAGCACCGAGCCGTTGCTGAACCCGGCGACGATCTGGCCCGGGCGCTGGCCGAAGGCGACGTCGGTGGCGACCATCGCGGTCGGGTGGCGCAGGGTCTCGCGCGGGACTTGCCATTCGCGGAAGGCGCGGCCGTCGGCGAGGTTCCACAACACCAGCCGACCGTTGGGGAAGCCGGTGAGGAGGCGGGCGTTGTCCGGCGAAAAACGTGCGCTGATGATGGAGCTGCGCGCCTGGCCGATCTCGGCGATGCGCTGGCCGCTGTGGAGGTCGTATACGACGCTCTTGCCGTGGTAGCGACCGACGAACACCCGGCTGTCGTCGGCCGACAGCGCGATGGTGCTGACCCCGCTGGCGAGATCCCAGGCCAGCCGTTCGCTGCCATCGGCGAGATTCCACGCCCGCACCTTGCCGTCGTCCGAGCCGGTGAGCGCGATGCTGCCGTCGCGGGTGACCGCGACCGCGCTGACCGTGCTGGCGTGTCGCACCTGCCCGGTCGGGAAATTGCCGGCGGTGTCGATCAGCAGCGCCCGGAAGTCCCGCAACCCGACCACCAGTACACGGCCGCGCTCGGACAAGGCGAGCGACTGGATCTCGGCCCCGGTGGTCCACAACCCGACCTCGGCGCCGGTCGCGGTATCCCACATCACGATCGCGTTGCGCTCGGCGGTGACGGCCCGGCTGCCATCTGGCGAGAACGCGCTCGCGACCAGCGCGGTGTCGTCGCCCGAGCGGTGGTTCAGATCGTGCAGTTTGCGCTCTTCCGCGACCTGCCACAGGCTGCCACCGTCATGCACGGCGCCTACGATCGCATGTTCCCCGGTGTGGTCGAGCGCGAGCGCGAACACCCCGCCTTGTGAGGCCACGCGGACGCTGTGCTGCGGCGCGTCGCCGCAGGCGATAAGACCGAGACAGATGAAGGCGAGGAGCGACGGACGCAGGAATGAGCTCAGGGAGGCGAGGTGTGTCACTGAGGGTTTGAAGCCTTGCAGGGTTGGTGCAATTGGATGGTGTTGTTGAGTGGTAAGGCGCGACGCATGTGTCGTCCGGTCATGACGCCTCGTACCCAGCAAGCAAGCCAATGATATGCCGAGCGGCAATCCGATAGAACCCGGAGCGACGTTTGTCGCGCAAAATGAGCTGAAATCAGGCATTGCCCGATTGCCGGCAGGCCCGGCTCGGCTATGCTTCGCCGCATGATCACGTTCATGCAGGTGCTTGTCAGCGGGTTTGCCACCGGGTGCATCTATGGCCTGGTGGCGCTGTCTTTCGTGCTGATCTACAAGGCGACCGAGACGGTCAGCTTCATGCAGGGCGAGTTGCTGATGGTGGGTGCGTTCGCGGTGCTGGCGCTCAATGTGGGGGCGGGCTGGCCGCTGTGGCTGGCGGCGCTGTGCGGCGTGGCCGGCATGGTGGTGCTCGGCGCGGTGCTCGAGCGCAGCGTATTGCGTCGTGCAATCGGCCAGCCCCATCTGACCGCGGTGCTGCTGACTTTCGGCCTCGGCATGATGATGCGCGGCAGCGTCACCACGGTGCCGGCGGCGAGCCATTCCATGCACCGCCTGCCTTTTCCGTTTGCCGGCGAGACGCTTACGGTCGGCCCGGTTCCGGTGGCGGCCGAGCATGTCGCGGTGATCGTCGCCACCGTCCTGCTCGCCGCGGCGCTGACACTGTTCTTCCGCCATACCCGTGCCGGTCTTGCCTTGCGGGCTTGCTCCGAGAATCCGCGCATCGCGTCGCTGATGGGGGTGTCGGTGAGCCGGATGCATACGCTCGCCTGGGCACTGGGGGCCGGGCTGGCCGCCTGTGCCGGGCTGATGCTGGCGCCGGTGACCTTCGTCCATCTGAACATGGGACTGATCGCGCTGAAGGCCTTTCCGGCGGCGGTGCTGGGCGGCATGACCAGCCTGCCCGGGGCGCTGATCGCCGGCATCTTTCTTGGCATCGCCGAGGCCATTGCCGGGTTGATGCTGCCCGAGGGGGTCAAGGACATCGTGCCGTATGCGTTGCTGATGATCGCGTTGCTGCTGTTCCCGAGCGGGATCGGGGCGGCGTTTGCGAGGGGCGGCGCGAGGCTTGCACGATGAGGATGCGAGTCGATGGGGAGGCGAGTCGAAGCCGCGGCGCACGGTTGGGGGATGACCGTGCGACTCCGGTACACGGAGCAAGGGTGGGGGATGAGGGTGCGAGACGGGGAGGCCGACCGTGGCTGCCAGATGAGGGCGCCGGGCGAAGGTGCGAAATGACCGGATCAGGCAGAGCAAGTAGGGCATGACTGGCCAGGCGCCAACGCTTCGTGGTGGCTTCGCTCGCCGCGTCGGGCTGAGCGTGATCGTGCTGTGTGCGCTGTCATTGCTCGCGGTCCGTCATCTGGGCCTCGACTATGCGCTGGGCCAGCTCGTGTTCATCTTCACCTACGCGATCGCCGGGCTGGGGGTGGTGTTGATCGTCGGGCAGAGCGGGCAGATCTCGCTGGGCCAGGGCGCCTTGATTGCGCTCGGCGCTTATGTGCAGACGCTGCTGGTGCTGCGGGGGGTGCCGGTGCCGGTCGCGCTGGTGCTGGCGATTGCGGTCGGCTGCGCCGGTGGATGGATCGCGAGTCTGCCGGCACGGCGGCTGGGCGGGCTGTATTTCGCGATGAGCACGCTGGCCTTCGCACTGATCGTCGAGGAAGTGCTGGTGCGCTGGGAGTCGATGACCCGCGGTGCCGCCGGGCTGCTGGTGCCGGATGCGTCGATCGGGCCGTGGCTGCTGAACGCTACCTTGTCCCAGGCGCTGGTGTCCGGCCTGGTGTTCCTGATCGCGCTCGGGTGTTGTCGTCGCTGGGTCGCCTCACGCCACGGGCGGGCCTGGCGGGCGGTGCGCGACGATGAGGTCGCCGCGGCCGCATGCGGGGTCGATGTCGCCCGCTGCAAGGCGCAGGCCTTCGTGATCGGGGGGGGATTGTCCGGACTGGCCGGTGGCTTGTACGCGCACTGGATCGGCTTCATCAGCCCGGAGCAGTTCGGCCTGTTCCTGTCCTTCGAGCTGCTGATGCTGGCTTTCATCGGCGGCGCCCGGCACCTGGCCGGCGCGTTCTGGGGGGCACTGGTGATCGTCGCGATCCCGCAGGCCAATGCGTTGCTACGCGACCTGCTGCCGGCCGAACTCGCCCGCGCGGCGGGTGTCGAGGCGATCATGTTCGGCGCGGTCATCGTCGCGGTGATCCTGTTCCGGCCGCAGGGCATTGCGGGCGGCAAGGCCTGATCGGGTCGAATCGCGCGGGATCGCGCGCTGTGTGGCTGCGCCCCGATCCCGCGCCCCGATTCCGCGCCGTGAAATAGCCCCGTCTCCGCAGTTTCGCCGGCATTGCCGCAGGCATCGACACCCCGTCGAGGCGTACACGTCTATCGACTGCGGGGCATGAATATCAGGGCAGCCCCGATAGCAGGGTCCGACCGGGAGACGAATAATCCCGGATTCGTCTCAATCAGCAAGGTATCCAGATGCGCAGCTTCGGTTTGATATCCATTCGTTCCATGGTGGCGGCGGTCGGCATGGCGACCGCGATGACGCTGTCGGTATCCGCTTCGGCGACGCCCGGAGTCAGCGACCGGGAGATCCTGGTCGGCACGATCCAGGATTTGTCGGGCCCGATTGCGATGCTCGGCACCCCGGTGCGGGACGCGATGCTGATGCGCTTCGAGGAGGCGAACCAGGCCGGTGGCGTGCATGGCCGCATGCTGCGGCTGGCGGTCGAGGATGCGGCCTATGATCCCAAGCGGGCGGTGCTGGCGGCGCGCAAGCTGGTGCAGCGCGACCAGGTGTTCGCGTTCCTGGCCAACATGGGCACGCCGGTGGTGATGGCGACGATGCAGATGATCGTCGATTCCGGTCGGCCCCATCTGTTTCCGTTCTCGCCGCACGAGCTGACCTACACGCCGCTGCATCCGCTGAAGTTCCAGATGTTCGCGCCCTACCAGGATTACATGGATGCGGCGGTGCGGCACATGGTGGGTGCGAACGGCTATCGCCAGACCTGCCTGCTTTATCAGGACGACGACTACGGCCTGGAGGTGATGAAGGGGGTTGAGGCCGGGCTGGCGAAGATCGATATGGCGCTGGTCGAGCGGACCAGCTACAAGCGCGGTGCGACCGACTTCTCCAGCCAGGTCGCGCGATTGCGCGCCGCCGGCTGTGACTTCGTTGTGCTCGCCACCGTGGTGCGCGAGACCGTGGCGGTGATGGCCGAGGCGCGCAAGATCGGCTGGGAGGTGGACATGCTGGTCACCGCCTCTGGCTACTCGGCGCAGACCCATGAGCTCGGCGGCGATGCGGTCGAGGGCTTGTACGGCGTCACCGTGCTGCCGCATCCGTATGCGGAAGGCGCCGACCCGGCCCTGGCCGACTGGATAGACCGCTATCGCGCCCGTTTCGGTGTCGCGCCGAATGTCTGGAGCGCGATGGGCTACACCATCGCCGATCTCTTCATCCAGGCCGCCGACGCCGCCGGGCCGGAACTGACGATAGAAGGCTTTGTCTCTGCGATGGCTTCCCTGCACACCGAGGGCGACATTTTCGGCGGTCCGGCGTATCGTTTCAGTCCCGACGACCACCTCGGCAACCGTTACGGGCGCATCGCGCAGATTCGCGACGGTCGCTGGGAGGTCCTGACCGACTACGTGGACTGACCCCTTCGGAGCCCGATGATCCCGACCCGCCGTAACGTCTGCCCCGAAACCGTCGCCGTCGCCTTCACCGGTGCGTCCGGCATGCCCTACGGCCTCCGTCTGGTCGAGTGCCTGCTCGCGGCGGGATGCACAGTGTGGTTGCTGTATTCGCAGGTCGCGCAAATCGTCGCGCGGCAGGAGATGGACCTCAACCTGCCGTCGCGCCCGACCGAAGTCGAGGCGCTGCTCGGCGAGCGTTTCGGAGCGAGGCCAGGGCAGTTGCGGGTGTTCGGACGCGAGGAGTGGTTCGCGCCGCTGGCCTCGGGCTCCAACCCGGCCGACGCGATGGTGGTCTGCCCGTGCACGATGGGCACCCTCGCATCCATTGCGGCCGGGCTGTCGCAGAACCTGATCGAGCGCGCAGCCGACGTCGCGATCAAGGAGGGCCGGCCGCTGGTGCTGGTGCCACGCGAGACGCCGTTCTCGGCGATCCATCTCGAGAACATGCTCAAGCTCGCCCGGCTCGGTGTCGTCATCCTGCCGCCCAGCCCGGGTTTCTACACCCATCCGCAGACGGTCGAAGACATGGTCGATTTCGTCGTGGCGCGGGTGCTCGACCAGCTGTCTGTGCCCAACCGGCTGATGCGGCGCTGGGGCGACGCCGAGACCGGGTCCGGAAGTGAATCCGAGGTCGAAAGCGAAGCCGAAGCACAAGGCCGAGCGCTGGACGACCGTGTCCGGCCAGCCGTCGACGCCGCGACCGGGGCGCCAGTGGCCGACGTGCTTGCAACCGCGGGTCGCAACCCTCTTGGGGGCGATCGATGAGCGACGCCGCGCCGACGATGCTGCCGATTTTCCCGCTCCAGACCGTGCTGTTTCCCGGTGGCGTGCTGCCGCTGCGCATCTTCGAGGCGCGCTACATGGACATGACCACGCGCTGCCTGCGCGAGGATGCGGTGTTCGGCGTGAACCTGATCGCCGAGGGTCACGAGGTCGGTACGCCCGCCCTGCCGCACCCGGTCGGGGTCAGTGCCCGGATCACCGCCTGGGACATGGCCCAGCCCGGTTTGCTGCATCTGGTCACGGTCGGCGAGCGACGCTTTCGCATCCTGCGCTCGGAAGTCGCGCCCGATGGCTTGCTGATGGCCGAAGTCGAGTGGCTGGCCGATCCCGCGCCGCAGCCCTTGCCCGAGGGTTATCAAGGGCTGGTGACCCTGCTTCAGGCCATCATCGACGATGTAGACCCGGTCCACTTTCCCGAACCGCACCGTTTCGACGAGGCCGACTGGGTCGGGATGCGCCTGGCGGGTGTGCTGCCCATCCCCATGGCGGCGCGCCAGGGCCTGCTCGAACTCGATGACGCCGTCACCCGGCTGGATATCCTGCGGCAATGGCTGGAGCAGCAGGGGCTGGCCGAGCGCTGATTTCAGTCGCAAAGCGACGCCAGAATCCGTCGTATCGGTGCAGGCAGGCCCACCTGGTCGAGTGAGGCCAGCGCGTGCCAGCGCCACTTTGAGTGGTCGTTCAGCGGGATTGCGTTCGCCGGCAGATCGAGCCGCAGCGGCTCGATGTCGAGCTGGAAGTGGGTGAAAGTGTGGCGGAGCTTCGCGAGTGGGGTGGTGGCGAGGGGGGCGGTGCCGAGATGAGTTTGCAGCCAGTTCGCCGCTTGTGTTGCGGTAGTCGTCTCGATGTCGGCTGCGACCGACCGGGGATAGGCGGCGGGTGGGGTGGAGGTTTCCATGAGCCGGGAGGCGTCAGATCGGGCAAGGGTGTCCGATGGGACGAAGGTCGGCGATGGGGTTGCCGGGTCTGTCGAGCCGGCGGGCGCGCGGTCGTCAGGGAGTTCCGGCAGGCTCATCAAGCCACCCCAGATGCCGGTGGCAGGCCGCTTTTCGAGCAGGATCCGGTCGCCGGCGATGATGACCGCGACCCGGACCTGCCTGAGTGGAACGGTCTTTCTCGGTTTGGGCGTGGGGAGCATCGTGACCCGGTCTTCGCGGCGGGCGATGCAGACGTCGGTCAGTGGACACCGCTCGCAGGCCGGGCGGCTGCGGGTGCACAGGGTGGCGCCGAGGTCCATCTGGGCCTGGATGTAGGTGCCGGTGTCTTCGGCACGTGGCGGTAGCAGCGACTCCGCCAGATCCCACAATCGATTTTCGACCGCCTTGTCGCCGGGATAGCCGGCTATGCCGAAGGCGCGGCACAGCACTCGTTTGACGTTGCCGTCGAGGATCGCACCGCGCCGGTCGAAGGCGAAGGCCGCGATCGCTGCGGCGGTGGAGCGACCGATGCCGGGCAGGGTGGCGATGGTGTCGGCGTCCTGTGGAAAGCGTCCGTCGTGATCGCTCATCACGGTCTGCGCGGCCTGGTGCAGGTTGCGCGCCCGGGCGTAGTAGCCCAGCCCGCTCCACAAGGCCAGCACGTCGTCCTGGTTGGCCGCCGCCAACGCGGCCAGGTTCGGAAAACGCGCCAGGAAGCGGTGGTAATAAGGGATCACCGTGTCGACCTGGGTCTGCTGCAGCATGATCTCGGACAGCCAGATCCGGTATGGGTCCCGGGTGTTCTGCCAGGGCAGGTCATGGCGGCCGTGGCGGGCGTGCCAGGTTAGCAGGCGGGTGGCAAACGCGGGCTGTTCCGCATCCAGGGTGGCCGTTCGATTGTTCATGTTCATGACAATGTGTAAAATCTGATTACATCAAAGTATTCAAAAATATGGTCATGCGCACCATCACCGCGACTGAACTCGCACGCAATCTCCGTGAAGTCCTCGACAGAATGGTCGCCGACGGCGAGCCGGTCGAGATCGAACGCAACCATACCCGGGTTGCGTGTCTCGTGCCGCGCCCTGCCCGACAAACCGCGTTGCAGGCGATGGCCGACTTGTACCGCACACTCGACCCGAACGACGCGGGTGCCTGGCTGGATGACAGCCGCGGGAGGCAGGGCCTCGATCAGACGCTGCGCGATCCATGGCGTTCCTGATCGATACCTGCGTCTGGATCGACGTCGAGTGTGGCGCGCTCGGTCCGGCCGATGTCGCGGCGCTGACGGGCGATGAGGCGGTCTTCCTGTCGCCGGTTACCGTTGCTGAATTGTGCTACGGCGCCGAGCTCGCCGTCGATCCCGGCATCCGGGAGCGGCGTCGTGTCGCGCTACGCCGTCTGCAGCGCAAACCCTTGTTGCCGATCGATGCGGATACCGGGGTCGTCTTCGGCCACCTCGCTGCCGCGCTCCACGAAGCCGGCAGCATGCATCGCAGCCGTGTGCAGGATCTATGGCTTGCCAGCCAGGCGGTCCAGCATGGCTATGCGCTCCTGACCCGCAACCGCAAGGATTTTCAGGATATTCCAGGCCTCGATCTGGTCCTGATCTGAGCCCCAAAGAGAACAATACAATGTCCGACGCCCCCATCACCCACGCAGAATTCACCCGTGCTTTCCGCGACACCCTCGGTATGTTCGCCACCGGCATCACCGTGGTGGCCACGCGTGCGCCCAACGGTGAGCCGATCGGGCTCACGGTCAATTCCTTCAATTCGGTGTCCCTCGATCCGCCGCTCATCGTGTGGAGTCTCGCAAACGATTTGCCGAGCCGCCAGGTGTTCGAGCAATGCGAGTACTACTCGGTGAACGTGCTGGCAGCAGACCAGATGCACTTGTCGCAGATCTTCGCCTCGCGCAGCGACGACAAGTTCGCCGGGCTGGAGATCGACGAGGGCTTGTACGGCGTGCCGCTGTTGCGCGACTGCTGCGCCCGTTTCGAATGCCGCAACATCACCCGCCATCCCGGCGGCGACCATCTCGTGTTCATCTCCGAAGTGGTCCGTTTCGATCGCACCGATCGCGAACCCTTGATCTTCCAGGGCGGCGCCTACCGCCAGCTTGCACCACTTTGAGGCGCGGCCGGCTGCCTGAGCGTGCATCGCTCCGGCAGCCGGTAAAGAGGCAGGCGTTCGTAGCGGGGCAATTCTCTTCTGGTCTGGTGCCGTGGGCACTTTTTTCGAGAGCGGCTGTCTGTGTTCGGCCGTATAGAAATGAATTGAATAGGCATGAATCATGCTTTTCAGTTCATTTGGACGAACGCGCCGATCTTCTCAAGTTGTTCGTTGATCGGCCGTAACAGAAGTTATTAGATCTGGCTGACACAAGCCACTGGATGGCTTGTGCGATGAGATTCCACCCTTCACGAACTGCAAGGAAACGATCGACATGCGAAGTCTCAGCCTCAAAAGCCTGCTTTCCATCGGATTTGGTGTCCTCATTGCGATACTGGCGGTGGTCGGCACCTTCGCCATCAAGAGCGAAGTCGACATGCGTGACGACCTGGTCGATCTGGCCGAGGTGCGTCTGCCGGCGACGGTCGCCTATGGCGAGTTGAACCTGGAGAGATTGCGGGTTCGCGCGCAGACGCTGGAGATCATGACGCTCCGATCCGCCACCGACGAGAACCGTCGCGTCGTTGCCGGGCTGATCGATCAGCGCCAGGCTTCCTGGCGGGATATCGATGCCCTGCTCGCCGAGATGGCGGCGCAACCGCGGACGTCGGCCGAGCTTGCGAGTCGTTACGATCAGCTGATGGCGGCAGTCAATGAATGGCGTCGGGCCTACGAGGGGATTGATCGGGTGATGGGTGAGATGGGTGCCGCTCAGGACCCCTCCCAGTTTCTGGCGCTGATGGCGCAGTATGAAATGTTCTATCGGGTGATGCTGCCGACTTCGACCCGAATGGGCGAACTGCTGGAGGGAATGGCGGATTATCAGGAGAGGACTTCGCAGGACATGGCGAGCGAGGCGGCCGCCAATGCCGACAAGGCGGTCATGATTACCGCGATTCTGATGGTTTTGGGTTTGATCGTCGGCGGTGTCATCGGGATCGCGATCTTCCGGTCGGTGATCGGGCAACTGGGCGGAGAGCCGGCCTATGCCAATGAGACGCTCAGTCGTGTCGCGGCGGGCGACCTCACCGTCGATATTCGGATCAAGCCCAATGACCGGTCAAGCCTGCTCTTCGCATTGCGTGAAATGGTCCAGCATCTGCGCTCCATCGTCCAGTCGATCAGTGCCAACGCCGATCATATCGCCGCGGCCAGTGAACAGTTGTCGGCGACGTCCAATGACATCGCCGAGGCCAGCGAAACACAATCGTCATCCGCGTCGTCGATGGCTGCATCGGTCGAGGAGATGACGGTCAGCATCAACCATGTGTCCGAGTCGGCCGAAGGTGCCAGAGGCATGGCCGAACAATCCGGCCAAGCCTCGCGGGAGGGCAAGAAGGTCATCGAGGAAGTGGTGACCAGCATCCGTGAAATGGCGACCTCGGTATCCGGTTCTGCCGGGGTCGTGCGTCAGCTCGGTGAGCGCTCGCGCGAGATTTCGTCGGTGGTCGGGATCATCAAGGAGGTGGCCGATCAGACCAATCTCCTGGCGCTGAATGCGGCGATCGAGGCTGCCCGCGCCGGCGAGCAGGGACGCGGCTTCGCGGTGGTGGCCGACGAAGTGCGCAAGCTGGCCGAACGCACCTCCAGCTCGACCCAGGACATCGCCAAGATCGTCGAGCTGATCACCACCGGCACCGACCAGGCGGTCGTCAGTATGGAGAAACAGGTGTCTACCGTCGAATCCAGCGTCACGCTGGCTGCCAAGGCCGGCGAGGCGATCCAAATGATCAACGACTACTCCGGGCAGGTGGTGACCGCGGTGTCCGAGATCTCGGTCGCGTTGGGCGAGCAGTCGCAGGCCAGTAACGACATTGCCCGCAATGTCGAACAGATCGCGGGCATGAGCGAGGAAAACAGCGCGGCCGTGCGTGAAACCTCGGTTGCGGCAAACGACTTGTCGGATCGCGCCATTCAGCTTCAGGAGGCGGTGAGGAAGTTCCGCCTGTAACGAGGTCGGCCTCTGCCTGTTCGGGCGGGGCGGTCCCGCCTGAAGCAGGCTCGCAGGAATCGGGAAAGTGGAGCGGGTGATGGGAATCGAACCCACGTATGCAGCTTGGGAAGCTGCCGTTCTACCATTGAACTACACCCGCACTCAGGCGCGACAAGGGCGCCATTCTAATGATCGCGCGGCGCGGCGTCCAGCACAGCTTGACCGGGGTCTAGGCGGCGCGCTGGGATCGCCTGACTGCCTGGGCTAGAAGCCGCGCAGATGTTTCAGCGAGGCACTCAGACGATCGATCCGGTCGGTGCTCTCGGCGATCAATTGATTGATCTGCTGTGCTGAAACCGATGATTGCTGGGCGAGTTTGCGTACTTCGTCTGCCACCACCGCGAAGCCGCGCCCGCTTTCGCCAGCGCGGGCAGCCTCGATCGCGGCGTTCAGGGCGAGCAGGTTGGTCTTCTCGGTAATCTCGTTGATGCTGCCGATGATGGCGGCTACCTTGCGGCTCGATTCCTGCACAAGCTTCATCTCGCTGTCGGTGACCAGCGCGGCTTTGTGCTTGGCTTGCTCGTCGGTGCAATAGACCACGATGAGCTTGATCCGACCCTCGGAGTCCGCGATCGGGCAGAACGTGCCCTTGAACTGGTTGGGCTCGCCCTTTGCGTTGGGCATCGAGAACTCGGCAACGATCTGATCGCCTGATAGCAGCGTCTGGACATCTTCCTTGCCGACGATGCCTGTCAGCTGGCTGGACTGCCTGAGCAGTTGTTGCTCGTTCGCATAGCCCAGATGTTCGACCATGTATCGGTTTGCCCGGAGGATCTGCCCGTTGGTACCGAACTCGGCGATGCCATTGCTTACGCTGATGGCCATGAAGCGGCGTTCGGCTTCCAGCGACATTTCCTTGGTCTTCGTGATGTTGGCCTGGATCGAGATGAATCGTTCGATCTTGCCGTCCTTGTCGAAAACAGGGTTGATCGCCATCGATATCCAGTAGGGGGTGCCGCCCTTGTCGTAGTTGAGGATTTCGTCGTAGAACGGCTCACGGGCTGCGATGCATTTCCCGATTCGGGCGACGGTCTCCTTGCTTGTCGCCGGACCTTGCAGGATCGCGCCAGGTTTCTTGCCGCGAACCTCATCCAGCGTATAGCCGGTGAGTTTTCTGAAACCCTTGTTTACATACTGCACCAGCCCATCGGCATCGGTGATGACGATGGAGTTGTCGGTTTCGTTGGCGACCAGCGAGAGCACCTCGAATTCCTTCTTGCGCTCGACCTCGGCGGTGATGTCGCTTGCGAACTTGATGACCTTCACGACCCGGCCTTCCGGATCGAGGATGGGGTTGTAGGTGGCGTGAATCCATACCGGACGCCCGCCTTTTGCCAGTCGACGGTACTCTGCGGTCTGGTACTCGCCGGTTCGCAAGCGGTTCCAGAATCGGGCGTAGGCATCGGACTGGGCCTCGTCGCTGGAGACGAACAGGCTGTGTTTGCGCCCTTTGACTTCCTCGAGCGTATAACCCATCAGACGGAGAAAGTTTTCGTTGGCATGCAGGATGGTGGCGTCGGGTGAGAACTCGATGATGCCCTGGGCCCGATTGATCGCGGCGATCTGCGATTCGATGTTGGCGCGCGCCATGACCTGCGCAGTGATGTCGGTGGCGAACTTGATGACGCGGGTGATGCGCTGGCCCTGGCGGATGGGGGTGTAGGTCGCCTGAATCCAGACTGGCTCGCGGTTACGGTTCAAGCGACGGAATTCTGCCGTTTTCGATTTCCCGTCGCGCAGATCATTCCAGAAGTCGCGGTACTCATTGCTGCTCGCTTCAGCATCGGATACGAACATGCGATGGTGCCGGCCCCGAACCTCGTCCAACGAATAGCCCATCAGCGCGAGAAACCTGTCGTTCGCCCGGATGATCGTCCCGTCGAGCTTGAATTCGATCACGCCCTGGGTCTGTTCGATGGCAGAAACGATATCCGCAGAAGTATTGCGTCGGAACAAGCTGAACATGCAGGTACCCACTGGAAAAGAGTCTTGAATGGACCGGTTCAACCAGTTACGGCAAAAAGCGGCGTTTATTGAAGGATTGTTGAAGGATTGAATCACATCGGCGCGATCATCGTGTTTCTTTCGCGGATGCTTGCCGGCTTTCACACGCCGTGGATCACCCGGTTGCGACCGGCGGATTTTGCGCGGTACAGCGCAGCGTCGGCGCGTGCGAGTGGCTGTTGGGGCCCGGTGTCGGTCGGGGCGATCATCGTTACGCCGATGCTGGTCGTCATCTTGATGGCATCGGTGTCGGCCAGCGTCGTCGCCTGTTCGATCGAATGACGCAGCCGCTCGGCCAGTTCGAGCGCGCCTTGCAGCCCGGTCTCGGGCAGCAGGATGGCGAACTCCTCCCCTCCCAGGCGGCCGATCAGGTCGGGCCGGCGCAGTGTCGCCGAAGCGGTCGCGGTCATGCAGCGCAGGACTTCGTCGCCCGCAGCGTGACCGAAGGTGTCATTGACGCGCTTGAAATGGTCGAGGTCCAGCATCAGCAATGCACAGGCCCGCCCATGGCGGCGGACACGCGCCATCTCGGTCTCGAGCTTGTCGATGAAGGCGCGACGGTTCAGCACCCCGGTGAGCGGGTCGGTCGTTGCCTCGCGGGTCAACTGCAGTTCCAGTTCCTTGCGCGCGGTGATGTCTTCCTTGACGGCGACGAAATGGCGCAATGCGCCTTGCCTGTCGCGTACCGGCGTGATGGTCAGCGCCTCGTGGTAGAGATGGCCTTCGCGATGGCGGTTCACCAGTTCACCACGCCAGACTTCGCCCTTCAGAATGGTTTGCCACAGCTTCTCGTAGAAGGCGTCGTCCTGCCTGCCCGATTTGACCAAGTCCTTGGGCTTTCGTCCGATCGCTTCGCTGGCACTCCAGCCGGTGAGGCGGGTGAAGGCCGGATTGGCCCATTCGATCACGGCGTTGGTGTCGGTGATCACGATCGCATTCGCCGTCGCGTTCAGCGCCGCGTCGAGCATTTCCATGCCCTCTTCGGCGCGATGGCGGTCGGTGACGTCGAGCTGCAACATCACCACCCCTTTTGCGTCCCGCTGACGGAACGGCCGCACCATGATCTGGGCCCAGCGTTCGCCGCGGTCGCCTTCGAACCTGAACTCTCCATCGAAGGCTTTCCAATGCTCATTCATGACCGCCGTGACGCCTTGTTCCAGATTGACGCAGTCGGCCTGGGCGAGGCGGTGGCTGAAGCAGGTGCTCAGTGCGCTGAAATGCATTGAATGGGCGTCGCCGGGAAGAGGCAGGCCGTGTCTTTTCGCGAAATCATGCCAGCTGCGATTGGCCAGGCGGACATGACCGTCCTCGCCAAACAGCAGGACGTTGGCCGGAAGGGCGTCCAGCAACTGCGCGAGCCGCTTCGATGCCTCGGTCTGCACCGTCAAGTAGCGCCGGTACACGCGTCTGACCATCACGAACGAGACGGTGATGACCAACAGTACCGTGGCCAAGGCCAGCAGTAGAATCCATTGTTGTTGGCGAAGCTCGTCGCGGGCGTCGGCGAGGACGACATTCTTGTCCAGCCAGGACACCGCGCCGACCGGCAGGATGCGCGCGAGGCGCCATGTCGCGATCCACTCGTCGCCGTCGGCCGAGACCTCCTCTGACGTACCGGTGAAATCGGCTTCCGCCCACCGCGCCGCGATCCGTTCGATCGCATCGATCTCGTCTTCCCCGAGTCCGCGTTCGGCGGTTGAGAAGAGCAGCCGGCCGTCGTAGCGAACGACGTCTATCCTGTCCTGGGTGCTGTTCAAGGTCGCCATCAAGCGGTTCAGAAAGAAATCTACATTGATGACTGCCAGCAGCACGTACTGTTGTCGGTCTCGCGATTCGACCGTGCGGGACACCGGAAAGAATTCCAGGTGCGCCGGGGCCTGGTTGCGCTCGACGATGCGCTCACCGTCCGAGTAATCCCGCCCGGCGTAGGCCGGACCGATACGCAAGATGCCTGTGGTCGGCATGCCGCCCGGCACGAAATCGGTGAGGTCCGGGCGCAGGCCCACATTGGCGAGGTTGGAACTGACCAGGATGAGTCCGTCCGGTCCGATCAGCGAGATCGAGCGCAGATGGGGCTGATGGGTCAGCGCCGGTAGCAGCAATTCGTCCGGACGGAAAACCGGGTCGATCAGCTGTTCGATGGCGGGGAGGCTGAGCAGGGACAAGTGGACCGCGTCCAGGGTTTGGACGATCAGGTCGATCGCATGGCGGGTTTCGACCTGCATCAGGCTCAGGTGGCTGTCGCTGACCGCAGCCTTCAGTCTTTGGGCATAGTAATCGAAGGCCGTGACCGAGGCGACGACGAAAACCAACAGCAGGAAAAAGAATCCGGCGTCGCCGAGCCGGGTCAGGTCACGACGCCCCATGCACGCCTACTCGACGACGATCGGATCGAGTCCGTGACGCTCCGCCGCGACCCGTAAGCGCCCGTCGTGCTTGATCTCGGCGACGAAGCGCTCGAGCCGCGCATGCCAGACGTCGTCGCCAGGGGCGACCGCCCAGGCGTAAGGGGTGATGTGATAGGTCTCCGTCGGCGCGATCAGCCGCGCCCAGTCGGTGTTGTCCAGCATTCGCCGGCTGAACGGGAAATCGGTCATGAAGACATCGGCCCGACCGGACTCGACTTCCTGCTCGCGCGCCTGCGGGGTGGCCGGGGCGACCAGAGTCGCGTTCCGTAGTTTTTCCTGCATTACCGGTTCGTGCAGCGTGCCCTTGGCGACCGCGACGACCACGCCGGGCTGGTCGATGTCGTCCCAGTTCCTGATGCGTCGGTTGCTACGGGTCGTGATCGCATAGATGTCGCTCGCCAGGTGGGGTGTGGTGAAACGCAGCTTCTCCATCCGCTGCGGCGTGATGCCTATCGCGAACATCGCGACATCGCAGCGGTCGCCGAGCACGTCGTCGAACAGTTGGGCGAAGGCGCTGTCGACGAACTGGACCTCGACGCCGAGGTCACGGCCGAGTTCGCGTGCGAGGTCGACATCGATCCCGACCATTTCGCCGCTGCGCGGGTTGCGCCACGAGATGCCATAGTAATCGGGCCAGACGCACACCCGCAGCTGTTGCTCGGTGATGATTCGGTCCAGGCGGCTGTCGCCCGCCGCATTGCCGAGCAGCGGAACGCTGGCGCAAAGGAGAAAGGCGCAAAGCGAACGCGTCGCGTATCCGACTGACAAAGAGCTCATTGGGGCACCCTGATTCTGGCTTTTTAAGTATTATTCTATTGGAATATAGGTGTCGCGCGGGCCAGGACCAAGCCGACTCTTGCGCGCCGAGATTCACGTCTTTTTAATAGCGGTTTCCCTGCTGCGGGTCAACCTGGCGATGCCCATGTCGGGGGGCTGATCCGCTGGCGTCATGCTAAACTTTTCGCTCATCCACGGACTCACTCGATACCCATGCTGCAGATCATCATCAATGGCCAGTCGGAATCGCTCCAGGAAGGCAAGACGGTCGCTGCACTGCTAGGCGACAAGCAACTCGCCGGCAAGCGGGTCGCGGTCGAGCGCAATGGAGAGATCGTTCCGAAAGGGCGGCATGCCGAGACGGTACTCGCCGACGGGGACAGGCTCGAAATCGTCGTCGCGGTCGGGGGGGGCTGAGCGACCGGCTACGCTGGTGCTCGCGCCAACCCGCTCCCGCTTGGTTTTTTACATCAATTCAGAACAGGCATGAACATGAACGATTCCCTGGTCATCGCGGGAAAGAGCTATCGCTCGCGCCTGCTGGTCGGTACTGGCAAGTACAAGGATTTCGCCGAGACCCGCGAGGCGATCGATGCCAGCGGCGCCGAGATCGTCACGGTCGCGATCCGGCGCTCGAACATCGGTCAGAATCCGGATGAACCCAACCTGCTCGACGTATTGCCACCCGACCGTTTCACCATCCTGCCCAATACCGCCGGTTGCTACACGGCCGACGATGCGGTGCGTACTTTGCGGCTCGCGCGGGAACTCCTCGACGGACATGCGCTGGTCAAGCTCGAGGTGCTGGGTGACGCCGACAACCTGTTCCCGAACATGCCGGAGACACTGAAAGCCGCCGAGACCCTGGTCAAGGATGGTTTCGACGTGATGGTGTATTGCGCCGACGACCCGATACAGGCGAGGATGCTCGAGGACATCGGCTGTGTCGCGGTGATGCCGCTGGCGTCGCTGATCGGCTCGGGCATGGGCATACTGAACCCATGGAACCTGCGCCTGATCATCGACCAGGCGCGCGTACCGGTGTTGGTCGATGCCGGGGTCGGCACCGCGTCGGATGCCGCGATCGCGATGGAACTCGGTTGCGATGGGGTGTTGATGAATACCGCCATCGCCAAGGCCAACAACCCCATCCTGATGGCGAGCGCGATGCGCAAGGCGGTCGAGGCCGGGCGCGAGGCC
Organism: Azoarcus sp.; assembly: GCA_030604735.1. GTDB lineage: Bacteria > Pseudomonadota > Gammaproteobacteria > Burkholderiales > Rhodocyclaceae > Azoarcus_F. Next base: position 56,594 of record JAUVVG010000003.1, on the reverse strand, counting down.
TATCTGGCCGGGCGGATGCCGCGCAAGCACTATTCGGCCGATCCGAGTTCCCCGACCAGCGGCCTGATCGGCTCTTGACGCGTTAGCCCGGCGCTTGCGCCTGATCGGTGGCTCCGCCGCCCGCGCCCAGCCTGTCCATGAACTCGCCTTCGTTCCGATCGGACCGCCTGCTGCGGCGTGGTGCCGGCAAGGCCTCTGGGGCGGTCCGGGGGAAGCGGAACCACTGTACTCACGAGCCTCGCTGACAAGCCATGACCGAAGATAGACCTACGCACCGCCACGCGTCAGTGGGCAACGACGCTGCGCAACACGACCCGGAGAGCCGTTTCTCCAGCCGCTCGATACGCAGCTTCGTGCTGCGCCAGGGCAGGATGACCGCTGCGCAACAGCGCTGCCTTGACGAGATGATGCCGAAGATCGGTATTCCCTACCGGATCGCGCCGCTTGGGTTGGACGAGGCCTTCGGGCGCGTGGCGCCGCATGTGGTCGAGATCGGTTTCGGCATGGGCGAGAGCACCGCCAAGATCGCTGCGGCACGACCGGACGAGGATTTTCTCGCCATCGAGGTGCACGGGCCCGGGGTAGGCAACCTGTGCAAGCTGGTCGCCGAGCAGGGGCTGACCAATCTCAGGATCGTGCAGCATGATGCGGTCGAGGTGTTGCGCGACATGATTGGCGAAGGGACGCTGGCCGGTGTGCATGTGTTCTTCCCCGACCCGTGGCACAAGAAGCGTCATCACAAGCGGCGCATCATCCAGAAGGACTTCGTCGCACTGATCGCGTCACGGCTCGCCCCGGGCGGCTATCTACACTGCGCCACCGACTGGCAGGAGTACGCCGAATGGATGCTCGAGGTGTTGTCGGCCGAGCCACTGCTGGCCAATACCGCCGACGGCTATGCGCCGCGCCCCGATTACCGGCCGCTGACCAAGTTCGAGAATCGGGGGCTCAAACTGGGCCACGGGGTGTGGGATCTGGTTTTCCGGCGTACCGGAACAGTCGAATGAACAAACGCGCATGAAGGGCCGCCACCCGCTGCCACATGCTTTAGCGTCATCTTTCCATCGTCCTGACCGGGCGATCGAAGAACGGGAGATCGCAGCATGATCAAGGGCTTGTTCCGCTTCGTCGGACGCCTTTTCCATTACGTCTGGGTATGGCTGGATGCCGTGCGCCGGACTGTCTTCAACCTGGTGTTCCTGCTGCTGATCGGCGCCGTGATCGCCTTTATCTGGCGTCCCACGCCCGAGTTTCCGGACGGCGCCGTGCTGGTGCTGCGCCCGGCCGGGGCGCTGGTCGAGCAGGCCCGGATCGAGGATCCGCTGGAGTTGTTCCGCCCGGCCGGGACCCGGGTGTCCCAGACCTCGCTGCGCAATCTGCTCGATGCGGTCAATGCCGCGCGTGAGGATGAGCGCATCCAGGGGATGGTGATCGAGACCGATGGTCTGAGCGCAGCCAGTCTGTCCAAGCTGTCCGAGCTGCGCCAGGCGATCGAAGGTTTCAAGGAAAGCGGCAAGCCGGTGCTGGCGCGGGGCGAACGCTTCACCCAGGGCCAGTACTACCTTGCCAGTGTCGCCGATGAGGTGCATTTGTCGGCCGATGGTTTCGTGCTGCTGCGCGGGCTGGCGCGCTATGTGAGCTACTTCCGCAATGCGCTGGATACGCTCGGGGTCAAGGTGCATGTGTTCCGGGTCGGCGAGTACAAATCCTTCAGCGAACCCTTCACCCGCAGCGACATGTCGGAAGAGGACCGTGCCAGCACCCGCGACCTGCTCGAGGGCTTGTGGGGCGTGTTCCGTCAGGACATCGCGGCCAATCGCGGGCTGGAGGCCGAGGCGCTGGACCACTACATCATGGATTTCGGCGCAGCGCTGAATGCCAGCGGGGGGGATGCCGCGCGGGCCGCGCTGGCGGCCGGTCTGGTGGACCGCTTCAGCACCCGCGATGAATGGCGGGTGTTGCTGCGGCAGCGTTTCGGTGCCTCGGGCGACGATAACGGCGCGGCAGGCGCAGACGACGAGGGCGAAGCCGACGAGGGTTATCGTAGCGTCAGCGTGTCCCGTTATCTGGCCGAGATCCGGTCGGCCCCCGTCCATCCCGATCGGGTCGCGGTGCTGGTTGCCCAAGGGGGCATCGTCGATGGTTCGGGGGCACCGGGTTCGGTCGGTGGCGACAGCCTGGTCAGGCTGATTCGCGAGGCGCGGGAAGACGAGGCGGTCAAGGCCCTGGTGATCCGGATAGACAGTCCCGGCGGAAGCGCCTGGGCGTCGGAGCTGATCCGGCGCGAGCTCGAGATCACCCGCGCAACCGGCAAGCCGGTGATCGCGTCCATGAGTTCGACCGCCGCCTCGGGTGGGTATTGGATCGCGGCCGGAGCCAGCGAGATCTGGGCGCATCCGCTCAGCTTGACCGGCTCGATAGGCATCTTTGCGATGATTCCGGAATTCTCCGAACCGCTGGCGCGGTTGGGCGTCACCGTGGATGGGGTGTCCACCGGCCCGCTCGCCGGTGCCTTCGATCCGCGCCGTCCGATGGAGCCGCTCGCGGCCGAGGCGATGCAGATCGCGATCGATCACGGCTACAAGCGCTTCATCGACACGGTCGCGCGGGCACGCAACATGAGCGCCCGTGATGTGGATTTCGTCGCCCGTGGCCAAGTCTGGACCGGGGAAGCCGCGAGCAAGCTCGGCCTGGTTGATCACCTGGGCGGCCTCGACGAAGCCATCGTGGCCGCGGCCGAACGCGCCAACCTTCGCTTCTACGACGTGGTCTGGCCGGAGTCGCGATTGTCACCGCGGGACCTGCTGATGCAGCGCCTGGGTGAGATGGCGGCGGCCCGCGGCTGGTTCGGGGCGGCAGAAGGCGTCACGGGCACGTCGTCGGCGCTGGCCGTGCTGGTCGGCACCCTGCAGCGCGATGCCGAAGCCTTGCTGCAGTGGAACGACCCGCAGCATCTTTATACGCATTGCCTGTGCGAGGGGCCGTAAGCAGGTGCGCCAGGTCGGTCGCGTCGCAGGGGCGTCGCTCAGTCGTCGTCCAGGAACAGCGTCAGAAGGTCGTTCAGGTATCGGCGTCCGTGCAGCGACGGGCGGATGCGTGATGATTCGATCTCCAGCAGCCCCCGCTGCCGCGCGAGCTCGAGACCAGGCCGGACGCGTTCCAGCGACAGGCCGGTGCGGGCCTGGAACAGCCCGGCGTCCACGCCGTCATTGAGCCTGAGCGCATTCATCATGAACTCGAAGGGCAGGTCGGGGGTGCCGACCTCGCGTCTTTCCTGGATGAAGTCCCGTCTTTCCGCGGCCTCCAGATAGCGGCCAGGGTGCTTGTGGCGCATTTCGCGCACGACGCCGGCATGGCTGGAGAGCTTGCCGTGGGCGCCCGCGCCTATGCCTAGGTAGTCGCCGAACAGCCAGTAGTTGAGATTGTGCAGGCAGCGCTGCCCCGGCCGGGCGAAGGCCGAGGTTTCATAGTGCTGGAAGCCGGCCTCGGCCAGCCGGGCCTCGATCGCGTCCTGCATGTCGGCGGCGGTATCGGCATCGGGCAAGGGCGGCGGGCTGTGGTGGAAGGGCGTGTTCGGCTCCAGGGTCAGGTGATAGGCCGAAACATGGCTCGCGCCGGTCGCGAGCGCCCGATCGAGGTCGGCCAGGGCCTGATCCAGGGTCTGCTGCGGCAGGCCGTACATCAGATCGAGGTTGACCCGCTCGAAGTGTGTCAGCGCGATGTCGATCGCGGCCAGCGCTTCGCGGCTGTCGTGGATGCGGCCGAGCTGGCGCAGGTGCGCGTCGTCGAAGCTCTGGATCCCGATCGACAGCCGGTTCACGCCGGCCGCGCGGTAATCGCGGAATTTCGCCGCCTCGAAGGTGCCCGGGTTGGCCTCCAGCGTGATCTCGGCCATCGGATCCAGCGGGAGCAGCGTCCGTATCGTGGTCAGCAGGCGGTCCAACGCGGCCGCGCTCATCAGGCTCGGGGTGCCCCCGCCGATGAATACGGTGTGGATGCGCCGGCCCCACACCTGCGGGAGCGCCGACTCGATGTCCGCGCCCAGCGCCGCGACGTAGCGATCCTCGAGCCCGGCATGCTCGGCTTCGCTGCGTTGGGTGTGCGAGTTGAAGTCGCAATAAGGGCATTTGCGCACACACCATGGATAGTGCACGTAGAGCGAGAGGGGCGGCGGGGTAGTGAGCCGGGGGGGCTGGGTCGCGGACCGCTCGCCGGGCGCGCTGTCGGCGCTGGCCGAGGGCCGGGCCGGCGCAACCGCGAGCGGGATGATGCGACGTTCGTTCATTGGAGTGTCTCGCTCGCCAAAGAGCCCAGGGTGTCGCGATCAGGCAGGGCGACGTAGCGGGCCTGGTTCATCCCGCAGCGCCGTGCAGGTGGCCTTGCTGAAGTCTGCCGAGCAGGTGCCGCATCGCGGCCCCGCGATGACTCAGGGTGTTCTTGAGCTTGGGGTCGAGTTCGGCTGCGGTCTGCTCCAGTTCCGGCAGATAGAACAGCGGGTCGTAGCCGAAACCGGCGGTGCCGCGTGGCGCCTCCAGGATCTGGCCGTGCCACTCGCCATCGGCGATCAGTGGGCGCGGGTCTTCCGCATGGCGCACCAGCACCACCACGGTGTAGAAGAACGCGCTGCGGTCTGTGAAGCCGTTCAAGCGCTCGATCAGCAAGGCATTGTTGCGTGCGTCGGACTTGGGTTCGCCGGCGAAGCGGGCCGACAGGACGCCCGGTTCGCCATTGAGCGCATTGACACAGATGCCGGAGTCGTCGGCGATCGCGGGCAGACCGGTGTGGGCTGATGCATGCCGGGCCTTGGCCAGCGCGTTCTCGACGAAGGTCGGATGCGGTTCTTCGGCTTCCGGTACGTCGAACACCGACTGGGGCAGCACCTCGATGCCGAGCGGGGAGAGCAGCGCGTCGAGTTCGGCAGCCTTCTTCGCGTTGTTGCTTGCCAGAACGAGTTTCTCGATCATCATAGTCGGTCTCTTCAGTCGGTCAGTCCCAGCGCGGACTTCTGGGCTTGGACCAGTTCGGTGATGCCTTGTTCGGCCAACACCAGCAAGGCGTCGAGTTCGGCCCGGGAAAACGGTTTGCCCTCGGCCGTGCCCTGGACCTCGATGAGCCCGCCGGATCCGGTCATCACCACGTTCATGTCCGTGTCGCAGCCGGAGTCCTCGGGATAGTCGAGGTCGAGCACCGGCACGCCCTGGTAGAGGCCGACCGAGATCGCTGCCACCATTTCGCGCATCGGATTCACGGCGAGCTTGCCCGCTGCCACGAGACCCGACAGCGCGTCGTGCACCGCGACGCAGGCGCCGGTGATCGACGCGGTGCGGGTGCCGCCGTCGGCCTGCAGCACATCGCAGTCGATGATGACCTGACGTTCGCCAAGGGCAGCGAGATCGACCACCGCACGCAGGCTGCGGCCGATCAGACGCTGGATTTCCTGGGTGCGTCCGCTTTGCTTGCCCTTGGCCGCCTCACGGGCGCTGCGGGTGTGGGTGGAGCGGGGCAGCATGCCGTACTCGGCAGTCAGCCAGCCCTGGCCCTTGCCGCGCAGGAACGGGGGCACCGATTCCTCGACGCTGGCGGTGCACAGCACCTGGGTGTCGCCGAAGGCAACCAGTACCGAACCTTCGGCATGGCGGGTGAAACGGCGGGTGAGGGTGACCGGCCTGAGCTGGTCCGGACGGCGTTGACTGGGTCGCATGTTGGGGTCCTGTTCCTATCGGTTTACGGCGAACCTTGCGGGCAAAGCTCACTTGCTGAATTTGTGGATCGCCGCGTTGATCTCGGCGATTGCCTTTTCGATTTCGTCTTCGGTCAGGTCGATCTCCCGGGCCGGCGGCCGGGTCTGGTCGAAGGTGTCGAGGCGGGTCGTGAAGTGGTCCAGCGCCATGGTCTGGGTCGAGATCGAGTCGGCGTGGGGCACGCCGGACTCTTCTTCCCAGCGCATCGCGATCATCGACAGATTGTCGCAACTGTCGCCGCCGCGCGACTCGGCCTGGTCGAGAAGGTGTGGGACAGCCTGCATCACCTTGCCGTCGGCCAGCCCGAGGATCAGGGTCTGGTCGTCCAGCGGCCCCCACAATCCATCGGTGCACAGCGCGACGATGTCGCCGTCACGCAGCAGGAAGCGTTTGGAGAACTCGACCTGGGGCGGATGATTGCCGCCCAGGCAGCTGTAGATGCGGTTGCGGCTCGGGTGCCTGGCCGCGCCGTCGGCGTCCAGCAAACCCTGGTCCATCATCAGCTGGACCCGCGAGTGGTCCTTGGTCCGGGTGGCGATGTTGCCGCGGCGCAGGATGTACAGCCTCGAGTCGCCGGCATGGGCCCAGTGCGCGAAACCATCCTGCACGATGCAGGCGACGACCGTCGTGCGCGGCGCTTCCGGCAGCTGCTTGTCGAAGGCGTAGTCGAGAATCGCGTTGTGGGCGTTGGTCAGCGTCCGCGACAAGAAATACACCGGGTCCGACAGGGACGGCCGCGCGTCGCGCTGAAACGCCTGGGTGATGAACTGCACCGCGATCTGGGCCGCGATCTCGCCGTGCAAATGCCCGCCCATGCCGTCCGCGATCACCATCAACAGGGCGTCGCGCGAGTAGCAGTAGGCGTTGCGATCCTGGTTCGCCTTGCGCTTGCCGATCCGGCTTTCCTGGAAAATCGTGAATTTCAAGACACCACCTCAGGATCGTCCGATGAATGATTTGAGTTTGGAGCCCATGTCGGTGAACCAGCTCGCCGGCATCGCTTCGCCGGCGTCCATCCGCATCAGCGCCTTCTGCAGCGAATAGACGCTTTGCGGACGTTCGAGCGGGTCGAGGCGCAGGCACCAGTCTATGGTCTGCAGCAGTTGTTCCGAATAGCGTGCCGAGTGCGTCTGCGTCACCGGTACCAGGGTGTCTTCCTTGGCTCGTTCGTCCGAGCGCAGCGGGGCATTGCCGACCACACAGGCATACAGGCTCGCGCCTACGCTGTAGATGTCGCTCCAGGGGCCGAGGCTGTCCCGGTCGGTATATTGTTCGGGGGAGGCGAAACCGGGCGTGTACATCGGCTTCAGGATGGGTTGGTCGGTCATCAGGGTCTGTCTGGCCGCGCCGAAGTCTAGCAGTACCGGCGTGCCGTCGCTGCGCAGGTAGATGTTCGAAGGCTTGATGTCCAGGTGCAGCAGCTTGTGCGCATGAACCTCACGCAAGCCGTTGAGCATGCGGGTGAACACCGCGCGGATGAAGCGCTCCTTGACCTCACCGCGGTGCTTGCCGATGTATTCGTGCAGGGTGCGGCCCTGCTCGAACTGCATCACCATGTAGACCGTGCCGTTGGCGCGGAAGAAGTTGAGCACCCTGACCACGTTGGGGTGCATCAGCCGCGCCAGCGAGCGCCCTTCCTCGAAGAAGCACTTCAGGCCATAACGGAAGGCCGGCAGGTTCTCGCTCGGCACCTGAGGCGCTATCAGCCCTTCCTTTCTCAGCGCGAGGGAGTTGGGCAGATACTCCTTGATCGCGACCGGCACGCCGTCTTCGTCGTAGGCGAGATACACGATCGAGAAGCCGCCGAGCGAAAGTTGCCGTTCGATTCGGTATTGATCGAGCTGAAAGCCGGACGGTAAAGGGCTGTTCGCTTGAGGCGGCATCTGTAAGAGGGCTACTATTCGGCTTTTCCGATGTCCGCCCGATGTGTTGCGCAGGTCCGCGAGGACGGCGTGCAGCGGGCGGATTGCCCGTCATTTTCAATGTGCGGGGGCTGCAGTGTAAAGGATATCGGCGGGCTCCCGGAGGTCTTCATCCATGATTCACAGCATGACCGGCTTCGCCGTGCAGACCCGCGATCTCGGCGCAGTCAGCCTCCACCTCGAGCTGCGCAGCGTCAACTCCCGTTTTCTCGACCTGTTCTTCCGCATCGGCGACGAACTGCGCCAGGCCGAGCCGGCGCTGCGCGAGCAGATCACGGCCCGACTCAAGCGTGGCAAGGTGGAGTGCCGGCTGAACCTGCAAAGCAACCATGCCGCGGTGCGCGATCTCGCCCTCAACACCAGCCTGCTAGACCGGCTGGCCGGTGCCGAAGCGACGGTGCGCGCCCGTTTTCCGGATGCGGCGACCTTGTCGGTCGGAGAGGTGCTGCGCTGGCCAGGGATGCTTGCCGATGACGGCGTCAGCTTCGAGCAGATGCAGCCGGCGCTGATCGAGCTCGCTGCGGCAGCGCTCGATGAACTGGTCGCGTCCCGCGCCCGCGAGGGCGAGAAGCTCGCCGAGATGATTCGCGAGCGGCTGGTCCGGATGCGCGAACTGGTCGCGGTCGTCCAGCCGCGCATGCCGGAGGTCATCGCCGACTACCAGGAAAAGCTGATCACCCGCCTGCGCGACGCCGCCGCGGCGCTGGACGACGACCGCATCCGCCAGGAAGTCGCGGTGTTCGCCCAGCGCATCGACGTCGCCGAAGAGCTGAACCGGCTGATCGCCCACATCGAGGAGGTCGAGCGCATCCTGAAGAAGGGTGGCGCCGCTGGCAAACGACTCGACTTCCTGATGCAGGAACTCAACCGCGAAGCCAACACCCTCGCCTCCAAGTCGGCCGCCGCCGACGTCACCGGCGCGGCAATGGAGCTGAAGGTGTTGATCGAGCAGATGCGGGAGCAGGTGCAGAACATCGAGTGACCACCTCGGTCACTCTGCCGGTGCCTCGCTGGCCCGGCTGCGCTGCAGCCGAATCTCTAAGGGCCGAGTGGTATCGAGGTGGATGTCGCGCTGCGGGAAGGCGATGCACAGTTCGGCGGCGTTGAACTTGCTGTTGATCGCCCTGTGCAGGTCGGTGATGACCGCGAGCCGGTTGTCCAGGTTGGCCAGGTAGGCGCGCAGGTAGAGCATCATTCCGTTGTCGGCAAACTCTTCGAAGCTCACTACCGGTGCCGGATCTTCGAGGATTTCAGGGTGTTCGACCGCGGCTTCGCGCATCAGCGCCATCGCCTTGTCCACGTCGCCGCCATAGGCCAGGCCGACCGGGATCAGGATGCGGTTGAGCTTGTCGGTGAGCGTCCAGTTGATCAGGCGGTTGGTGATGAACTCCTTGTTGGGGACGATCAGCTCCTGCTTCTCGTAGTTGGTGATCGTGGTCGCGCGGATGCGGATGCGGGTGACGACCCCGGTGGTGCCATCTATCGTCACCACGTCACCGACCCGGATCGGGCGTTCAAACAACAGGATGATGCCGCTGACGAAGTTGGCGACGATCTCCTGCAGGCCGAAGCCCAGACCGACCCCGAGCGCGGCGATCAGCCACTGCAGGCCGGACCACTGCAGGCCTATGGTCTTGAACGCGATGATCAGGCCGATGCCTGCGATCAGGTACTGCGACAGCGCGGTGATCGCGTAGCGGGCGCCGGCATCCAGTGGCAGGCGCTGCAGCAGCGAAATTTCCAGAATGCCAGGCAGGTTCTTGGCCGCGAGTACGGTCACGACGATGATGAACAGGCCGACCATGATGTCGCCGAGCGTGACCGGCACCAGGGTGGACACGCCGTCGATGGATCGCATCGCCTGGAAGGGCAATTCGGTGGCATCGAAGAAACCCAGTGCCGGAATCAAACTGGCCCAGATCGACCAAGTGCCGAACACCACCGTGAACAGGAAGCCGGCTCGGACCAGGCGTTTGGATTGCTCGCCGAGCGAGTCGAAGTTGATCTCGGGCACTTCCACCGTTATCGGCGACGTCGTGTCGTCCTGGGCGTCTTCCCCCTTGGCGGCACGCTGGGCGCGGAGTTCGTCACGGCGCCGCAGCGCGTCGTTGAAGCGCAGCCGGCGCTCGGTCACGAACAGCCAGCGCAGGATCAATTCCTTCAGAATGAAGACGGCAAGCAGGAACCACACGGTTTTCTGGACATGCTCCTCCAGGTGCACCGCGGTGTAGTGATAGTCGGACAGCGACAGCAGTGCGAGCGCGGCCGGGATGCCCAGCACGATCGGGTACCAAAGGAACAGCAGGTGGGTGATCAGCTTGCCGCTGTACTCTGTCTTCAGCGTCTCGCGTACCGGGCCCTTCTCGCCCAGCAAGCGCTGCACCAGGATGATGGTGCCGGTCATCAGCAGGATGAAGGCGGCACTGCCGACGGCCTGCACCGCGAGCGGAGGCTCGGGGCCTGCCATCGCACCCACCATGAAGCTGGTCAGCGCGCCGAACGGGATGAACCAGCCCAGATGCTTGCGCAAGGCCTTGCGCAGCGGACCTGGCCAGCCGAGATGGTGGTCGCCCAGGCTCTGGTCCTTGCAGATCACACGCAGCAGGCCCAGGCTCGCGATCAGCCAGGCCGCCTTGGTCAGACCCACCGTCACCGACAGCACGAAGGGGTCGGGCGTGTTGCGCAGCAGTTCGGCCAGCGCCAGCAGTACCAGCGGCAGCGGAGCGATGCGCAACACCAGCAGACCCAGCGCGGCGACCGACAGCATCGCGCTGTCGGTGCGGACCTTGTTCAGCAAGGCGTCGATCCGCTTCAGCCGCTCCCGGGTGCCACGGTTGAACAACAGCAAGCCGGTCAGCGCGGCGATGAACAACAGGGTGCTGATCGGTCTTTGCCCAGTCTGCTCGCTCAGGCTGCTTGCGAATCGACGCCAGTTGGCGGTGTGGGCCAGCCACGGTTCGGTCGTCATGGCAGCGCCCGAGAACAGCGAGATCAGTCCGGTGCTCGGAATCCAGAGCAACTGTTCGTCGATGAAGACGATGTAGTTCTCGGCGACCGTGACGAGTTGCCGCTCGGCGACGTCGAGACTGGTCAGGCTGTTGATGTAGCGGCCATAAGTCTGCTGCAGCTCGCTCAAGGTGTCTCGGTGGGCGGCCATCAGGTCGCGGGCGTTTTCCTGAAGCGCGGCCCGCGCTTCTTCGGGCAGGGGCTCACCCCACTGCTGGATGGCGGTATTGATCCGCTGCTCCAGGGCGCCGGAGTCGCGGAAGACATCGTCGAGCTCGAGCTGCCGGTTGGTGGCCAGGCTCATCGACTCGCCGCGCAGCTGGGTGTCGCGCCTATGGGTACGAAGCGAGGGCAACTCGGCCCGGCGCTTGCGCAGCGTGTCCCCAATCGCCTTGCTTCGGCCGACCAGTTCGACGCGTTGCCGGATACGCTCGAAGTCGCCGCCGATCTGCTCCAGGTCGCGGGCGGTGCGCTGCAACTGGGCGTTGACGCCTTGTTCCCGGCGGACCAGAGTCTCGAGTTCCTCGCGCCAGCGCGCATTCGCCTCGGCGATCTGCTGCAACTCCGGCGGGAGGCCCGAGGAACGGACCCGGAGCGCTTCCGCCTCTTCGAGTGCGGCCTGGGCGCGGGTTTCGCGGCGCTGCTGGGCGATGGCCTTGAGCTCATCGAGTCGAGGCCCGTGTTCGGCGATGAGCAGGTTCCAGTAGTCCCGCTCGGCCTGGAGCAGTCGGGTCAGCGTCGCCTGGTTGGCGAGCACTGCGCGGTGGAAATCGCGCTCGAAAATGCGCAACTGTCGGCGGGTTTCGAGATTGAGCTGACGGGCCTGCACGGCGAGTTCGGATTCCCCGCTTGCGGTACTGGCCAGTTCCCGTTCCAGTTGGGCGATCGCATTGTTGCGGGCCGAGATCAGCTCGTTGAGCTGGCCGGCACCGCCCAGCAGGCGGGTGAGTTCGTCCTCGTGGCGGCGCAGCGAGGCCCGGGCTTCTTCCAGTGCCGCCTCTTCGATCCGTATCAGCCGGTCGATGTCCTCCAGCGGTGCATCGTCCGGCAATTCGAAGCGGCCGGCGATCTCCTCGACCACGTTTCGGCCCAGTCGCTGCAGTTCGTCCAGGCGCTCGGGTGCGTTTGCGAGGGTCCGCTCCAGGCTGGCAGCCTGTTCGCGGACACCGGCCAGGTCGTTGAGCCGTTGCAGTGCCTCGTCGAAGAGGTCGAGCAAGGGCTTGCGCTGGGCCTCGGAGAGGTCCTGGCTCGATTCCACCCTTGCCCTGCCGGCCTGCAGCGACTCCGTGCTAATCTCGGGGACCGTCGTCGAGGGCGCAACGGACTCTTCCGCAGCGAGCGGCATCGCCTGCAGCAGCCACAGCAACGCGAAAGCAACGAACGGGATCAGGAGTCGGCGCATCGTTTCGATGAGGCGTTGGACAAGGTAGGCGTAGCTGGCTCGGGTCCAGTTTGTGCGCGCGCGAGACGGAATGTTCCGCAAGCGGCCGCGAGTTTCTGCCGCGTACCGGACGGGGCGATCATAAGGGGTGGCGCCGCAAGCCACAAATCGAAGCGGCTGATGGGCCGCCTGGAGCAAACATCACATGTCCGGAACTCTGATCATCATCACTGCGCCGTCGGGCGCCGGCAAGACGACCCTGGTGCGGGGCTTGCTTGAACGCGACCCGCAGGTGAATCTGTCCATTTCCTACACCACCCGCGACCCCAGGCCCGGCGAGGTCGACGGCCGCGATTACCATTTCGTAGACGTCGCCAGCTTTCGTGCCCTGCGTGATCGCGGGGAGTTTCTCGAATGGGCCGAGGTGCACGGCAACTATTACGCCACCTCCAAGGTCTGGATAAAGGAGCAGATCGCGGCGGACAAGGACATCCTGCTCGAGATCGACTGGCAGGGTGCGCAGCAGGTGCGCAAGGCTTTCACGGAGGCGGTCGGGGTATTCGTGCTGCCGCCCTCGCTGGAAGTGCTCGAGGAACGCTTGCGCGGTCGCGGCACCGATAATGACGATGTGATCGGACGCCGATTGTTGGGCGCCAGGGGCGAGATGCGTCACGTCGGGGAGTTCGACTACGTTATACTTAACAACGAGTTGCAGAGTGCAGTCGACGACCTGGTCGCGGTCGTGCGGGCCGCGAGGCTGCGCTACGTGAATCAGCACACCCGCCATCTGCAATATTTCGATTTTCTTGAACAGGATTGATCATGGCCCGAATCACAGTCGAAGACTGTCTGCAGCGCATTCCCAACCGTTTCCAGCTCACCTTGGCGGCGACTTATCGCGCCCGCCAGATCACCATTGGCTCCGCCCCGCTGATCGATACCGAGAAGCACGGCAAGGAAAAAGCCACCGTGATCGCATTGCGTGAAATCGCCGAAGGCATGGTCGGCCTGGAAATCCTCAACCGCGGTCAGGCCTGACCGGCGGGGCCGGAGATCTCGTCATGGATGCGGCCGCGACGACCTCTCCGGTACCCGAAAGTCTTTTTCCGCCTGCTTCGCCGCTCGTTTCGCTCGATTTCAGCACGCTCAAGGGCAAGCTCGAAACCTATATGCGCGCCGAAGACATCGGGCGCATCGAAGCGGCCTATCATTTTTCCGCCGCGGCCCATGAGGGGCAGTTCCGGATCAGCGGTGATCCCTACATCTCGCATCCGGTCGCGGTCGCAGACATCATCTCCGACTGGCACCTCGATCCACAGGCGCTGATCGCGGCGCTGCTCCACGACGTAATGGAAGACACGCACATCTCCAAGCAGGAGATTGCGGACCGCTTCGGCAAGGTCGCGGCCGAACTGGTCGACGGTCTGTCCAAGCTGGACAAGATCGAGTTCCGCTCCAAGGAAGAGGCCCAGGCCGAGAACTTCCGCAAGATGCTGCTCGCGATGGCCAGCGACCTGCGGGTCATCCTGATCAAGCTGGCCGACCGCCTGCACAACATGCGCACGCTCGACTGCGTGCGTCCGTCCAAACGCCGTCGCATCGCGACCGAGACGCTTGACATCTACGCCCCGATCGCGAACCGACTCGGCCTGAATACGCTGTACCGGGAACTGCAGGAGCTCTCGTTCGAGCACAAGTTTCCGATGCGCTTCCGTGCCTTGTCGCGGGCGATCAAGGCGGCCCGCGGCAACAGGCGCGAGGTGGTCGGCAAGGTCTTGAAGTCGATCGAGGAGCGCCTGCCGCAATGGGGCATCTCGGCCGAGGTTCATGGGCGCGAAAAGCATTTGTTCTCGATCTACCGCAAGATGGTCGAGAAGCGCCTGTCGTTCTCGCAAGTGCTCGACATCTACGGTTTCCGGGTGATCGTCGCCGATATCCCGACCTGTTATCTGGCCATCGGTGCGCTGCATGCGATGTACAAGCCGGTGCCGGGAAAGTTCAAGGACTACATTGCGATTCCCAAGGCCAACGGCTATCAGTCCCTGCATACCACGCTGATCGGGCCCTTTGGCACACCGGTGGAGATCCAGGTCCGCACCGCCGAGATGCACCACATCGCCGACAGTGGTGTCGCCTCGCACTGGCTGTACAAGGACGACGAAAAGACCCTGACCGAGCTGCAGCAGCGTACCCATTCCTGGCTGCAATCGCTGCTCGAACTGCAATCCACTTCAGGCGAGGCCACCGAGTTCCTCGAGCATGTCAAGGTCGATCTCTTCCCCGGCGAGGTCTATGTGTTCACCCCGCAGGGCAAGATCCTGTCCCTGCCGCGCGGCTCGACCCCGGTGGACTTCGCCTATGCGGTGCATACCGACATCGGCAACCGCTGCGTCGCCTGCCGGGTCAATGGCGACCTGATGCCATTGCGCACCGAGTTGCGAAATGGCGACCAGGTCGAGATCATCACCGCCGCCCATGCCAACCCCAACCCGGCCTGGCTGTCCTATGTCCGTACCGGCAAGGCGCGGGCGCAGATCCGACACTTCCTCAAGAACGCCCAGCATGAGGAATCGGTGACGCTGGGCGAGCGCCTGCTGAACCAGGCCTTGCGACCGCATGGCCTGACCCTGGGCCAGATCAGCGCCTTTGCCTGGGACCGCTTCCTGCGTGACCGCGGCGTCCGGAGCAAGAAGGAAGTGTTCGCCGATATCGGCCTGGGCAAGCGTTTGCCGGTCATCGTCGCGCGGCGTCTGTCGGAAGCGCAGGACCAGGAGTCCGGTCGCCCCGACGTGGTCAAGCCGAAACCGGCCGCCGCGATCCATATCAGCGGCAGCGAAGGCATCGCGGTGCAACTCGCGCATTGCTGCCAGCCGATTCCGGGCGATCCGATCATCGGCGTGATCCGCAAGGGACGCGGGCTGGAAGTGCACCGCCACGATTGCACCTCGGTCGCCAAGCTGCGCGGCGACCGTGGGCGCTGGGTCGATGTCGAATGGGAACCGGGTCAGGACCGTATGTTCGACGTGACGATGAAGATCCTGACCAAGGAAGGCCGCGGCGTGCTGGCGCGGGTCGCCAGCGCGATCGCGGAAGAGGACTGCAACATCCAGAACGTCACGATGGACAACGAGCAGGGCATTTATACCGCGCTCAACCTGACCATACAGGTGCGCGACCGGATGCATCTGGCCGGCGCGATGCGGGCGGTGCGGCGGGTGCCCGAGGTGGTGCGGATAGGCCGCGCCCGCAGCGACGGCAGGGTGGGCTGAGGGCATGAGTCGCGTGACCGAAGGCGTTCGCCGGCTGGCGATCAACGGCTATGGCAGGATCGGGCGTTGCTTTCTGCGCGCGCTGCATGAAACCGGGCAGGCCGGGCGACTGCAGGTGTGCGCGATCAACGAGCCGGCCGATCTCGACAGCATCGTCTATCTCACCCGCTATGACTCCACCCACGGCCGCTTTGCGGTACCGGTCGAGCGGCGCGGCGAGGCCTTGTTGATCGACCGCCGGGCGATCTCGGTGAGTCACGCGACCGAGCCGGAAGGGGTCGATTGGGCCTCGCTCGATCTCGACCTGGTGGTCGAGTGCTCGGGGCGTTACGGCAGTCGCGCCGAGCTCGACCGATTCCTTCAGGCGGGGAGTCCGCGGCTGCTTTTGTCGCATCCGGGCAATGGTGCCGAGGATGTCGATGCGACCATCGTCTTCGGCATCAACCAGCATCGCTTGCAAGGCCATGAACGCATCGTGTCCAACGCCTCCTGCACCACCAACGCGGTGGTGCCGGTGCTGGACCTGCTGCATAGCGAGCTGGGCCTGGATCAGGTGTTGCTGACCACGCTGCATTCGGTGATGAATGATCAGCCGCTGATCGACGGGTATCACCATGCCGACCTGCGTCGCACCCGTTCGGCCATGCAGTCCATCATTCCGGTGTCGACAGGCCTTGCGCGGGGCGTTGAACGTCTGCTGCCGCAGTTGACTGGCCGAGTGCAGGCCAAGGCGATCCGGGTGCCGACCCACAACGTGTCGGCGATCGACATGGTGCTAGGGCTGAATCAGGGCATAGATGTCGCCGGCCTCAACCGTCTGCTGAGGGACGCGGCGGACGGTCCTTATGCCGGATTGATGGCCTATTCCGACGAGGCGCATGCCTCCATCGATTTCAATCACGATCCGCATTCGGCGATCGTCGATGGTGGCCAGACACGGCAGATCGGGCCTCGCCTGGTGAATCTCATGATCTGGTTCGACAACGAGTGGGGGTTTGCGAACCGATTGGTCGAGGTCGCCAGTCACTGGCTGGCGCGGGTCGATTCTCCCTCCGCGGCGCAGGTGACCGCATGACAGTCCGGCGTATCCTGGATCTGCTCGGCATCGACCTGCCGGTCATTCAGGCGCCGATGGCGGGCGTGCAAGGCAGCGCGCTGGCGATCGCGGTGTCCGAGGCGGGCGGTCTGGGGTCGCTGCCGTGCGCGATGCTCGGCCCCAAGGCCTTGCGCGACGAGCTGTCCCGCATCCAGGAAGAAACCGGCAATCCCTACAACGTCAATTTCTTCTGCCATACCCTGCCGGAGCCGAACCCTGCCGCCGAACTGCGCTGGCGCAAAGTGCTGGCGCCGTATTACGCCGAGTACGGCATCGATGTCTCGGCGATTCCCTCTGGCCCGGGACGTCGGCCCTTCGATGCCGAGATGGCCGACTTGCTGGCTGAGTTCCGTCCGCCGGTGGTGAGCTTTCATTTCGGGCTGCCTGCACCCGATCTGATCGCCAAGGTGCGTGAATGGGGTGCGGTGGTGATGTCGTCTGCCACCACGGTCGCCGAAGCGCGCTGGCTGGAGGCGCACGGTGCCGACATTGTGATCGCACAGGGGCTGGAAGCCGGCGGACACCGCGGCATGTTCCTGAGCGAAGATCTTTCCACCCAGGTCGGCACTTTCGCGCTGGTCCCGCAGATCGTGGAGGCGGTCAAGGTGCCGGTGGTCGCGGCCGGCGGCATCGCCGATGCGGCCGGAGTCGCTGCCGCCTTCGCGCTGGGTGCGTCGGCGGTGCAAGTCGGGACCGCCTACATGCTGTGCCCGGAAGCGACCACCTCGACGCTGCACCGCCAAGCCCTGAGCAGCGATGCGGCTGAACACACCGCGCTGACCAATGTGTTCACCGGCCGTCCGGCGCGGGGCATCGTCAATCGTCTGATGAGCGAACTCGGACCGATTTGTCAGGCCGCGCCGGCCTTTCCGCTGGCGGCCGCGGCCGTCGCGCCGCTGAGGGCTGCAGCCGAGCAGGCGGGAAGCGGGGAGTTCACCCCGCTATGGAGTGGTCAGAATGCCCGCGCCTGCAGACCGATGCCGGCGGCGGAACTCACCTTCCTGCTGGCGCGAGGCGTGCCAGACCGGTCCTGACCCGTTCGGCGTAAGCCTGCAAGGTCTCGAAGGGCGGGTCCTTGCGCGGCCATGACAGCGCAATGCCGTCATCACCATGTCGCGGCACGACATGCATGTGAAAATGGAACACGGTCTGATCGCCTTCCTTGCCGTTCGCCTGGAGCAAGGTCAGGCCGGGCGGGTCGAAAGTTTCCCGAACCGCCGTGGCGACCTTCTGCGCGGTCTTCATCACCGCACCGGCTTCATCCTCGGTCAGGTCGAACAAGGTCGCTGCGTGCCGCTTGACCGCGACCAGGACATGGCCCGGATTGACCTGGCCGAGATCCATGAAGGCGATGGTCAGCTTGTCTTCATAGACGGTCGCGGACGGAATCTCTCGGGCGGCGAGGCGGCAGAAAATGCATTGTCCGGGTGGGGAGGTGTCGACGAACATCGGCATGTCGGGGGCTCCTTGTGATGGCTGATGGCGTGAGGGTTCGCAAAGGGCTTGCCGCAGGGCGCGGCAGCGCCTGCCGGTGTGCTTGTCGCGCGTCGGGGCGAAGATACCATCGCCTGGCACGGCCTGCACTGTTGGGGCGCCTTGCCGCTGGGCGCTAAAGATGCCAATTGGCTTCACTGGGCCGACCGGTGGCTTGTATGGTATGGCGCTGCGGCATTGGACTGGATTCAATTCATAGCGTGGGACTATTCGATCCTTGTGTTGTCACAAAGGAAAGCCTGACATAGACTGACTTCCGGTCGCAATCGTCTGCAGGCAGGCTCGGCTTTCCATGCGATCTCACGATCGTTGTTTCCGTATCCCGGTTTCGGCGAGGGTCTTGTTACGACATTGAAGTTAGTATGGAAAATCAAAAAACCGATCAGTCGTTGCCTCACCCGAGCGCCCTTCCCTGGCCATTCGAGGTTGCGCAAGACCGCGCACCGCTCGAGTTCTCCCCGCTGGGCTGCAGGGATTGCCGTAATCGCGATCCGCTGGACATCCCCTTCACGATGGCGTTTCAGCCCATTGTGGACGTCTCGTCACGTAGCGTGTTCGGCTATGAAGCGCTGGTGCGCGGAGTCAACCAGGAGTCGGCCGGCTCGATCCTGGGCAGGGTGACCGCCGAGAACCTCTACAGCTTCGACCAGACCTGCCGTATCAAGGCGATCGATCTCGCATCGCGCTTGGGCCTCGAAGGCATGCTCAGCATCAATTTTTTGCCGAATGCGGTGTATCGGCCCGAAACCTGCATACGTGCGACCCTGGAAGCAGCGCATGAGGTGGGTTACCCAACCGACAAACTGATGTTCGAGGTGACCGAAGGCGAGCAGGTGCTCGATCGTGAGCACCTCAAGAGCATTTTCGCCGAGTACAAGCGTCAGGGATTCACCACGGCGATCGACGATTTCGGGGCCGGTCACTCGGGCCTTAACCTACTGGCAGACTTTCAGCCCGACGTTCTGAAAATCGACATGGCGCTGACCCGCGGCATCGACGCCGACCGGGTCCGGTGGGTCATCGTCGGGGGCATCGTCCATGTCTGCGAGGCCTTGTCGATCCGGGTCATCGCCGAGGGTATAGAGACGCGTGACGAATACCTCGCGCTGAGCGACCTCGGGGTCGCGCTCCAGCAAGGCTACTACTTCGCCAGACCGGGTTTCGAATCACTGCCGGTCATTCCCGATGAGCGCTGGTAAGGCACCGCGCGTACAAGCAAGACCCCGTAAGGTCCGGGTGAGAAAAACCCGCAACCCCGATCAGGGTTGCGGGTGTCTGTCTTGACCGAAACGCGCTTACTGGGCGATGGCTTCGACCGCGATCTCGATGGTCACTTCATCGCCGACATGGGGGGCGAACTTGCCCGCACCGAAATCCGAACGCTTGATCACGACCCGGGCATTGGCGCCAATCGCGTCTTTCTGCAGCATCGGATGTGGCATGGCGTTGAAATGGGTCAGTTCCAGCGTGACTGGCTGGGTGATGCCCTTGATGGTCAGCTCACCCTCGACCGCGACCGGGGTGTCGCCGTCGAACACGGTGCGACTCGACTTGAAGGTCGCGGTCGGGTGATTGGCCGTATCCAGAAAGTCCTCGCCCTGGATGTGCTCGTTGAAGGTGTCGTAACCGGTGTTCACCGAGGTGGTGTCGATCACGATGTCGACCTCGGCGGTTTTGGCCTCGCGGTCCAGCACGATGGTACCGCTGGTGTTGTTGAAGCGGCTCAGCTGAGTGGACAGGCCGAAGTGGTTATAGGAGAAGCTGGGGAAGGTGTGGGTGTCGTCGATGACGAAGGTCTGCGGCGCGGCTGCGACCGGCAGTGCGATCGTGGCGGCAGCGGCCAGCGCGAGGGAGGCGGTCAGTTTGCGGAATGCGTTCATGGGGTGACTCCTTTGGTTTGAGTTGGGTTTCAGGCTTTGGGGTTGGGGTTGGGGTTGGGTTGAGGATGCTTGGGGATGGATAGTGTGCGCCGCCGTCAGCGGGCCGCCTTTGCTGCGATGTTGAAATGGACCTGGATTTCGTTGGCCAGGATGTCGAACTTGGCCCAGGCGCCTTCGCCGACCGAAAAGTCGCCGCGCAACAGGTCGAACTGGCCCTCGAAGACCGCGATGTCGCCGTCGGTGCGGAAAGTCGCCGGCACAACGACTGGTCTGGACATGCCCTTGATGCTCAGGGTACCGGCGACCTCGAAGCGTCCCTCGCCGATCGACGTGACTGCGGACGACTCGAAGCGGGCGGTCGGGAAGTTGCCGGTATCGAACCAGGCCTTGTCCTGCACCTCGCTGTCGGCTTCCCGCATGCCGGTGGTGATGCTGGCGAGGTCGATCTCGATGACCGCCGAAGCCTCTTCCGGCTTGGCCGGATCGAAGCTGAGCTGCCCGTCCATCTGGCGGAACTGGCCGTCCAGCGTGACCCCCATCTGGGTGTAGCGGAAGCTGACCGTGCTCTGCTCGGCGATGATGCCTTCGTAATCGATCGCATGGGCGCTCAGTGAGAGGCCGCCGAAAACGAGTCCGGCGCTCAGCGCGAAGGAAGCGGCGAATCCGTTTGAAGTTGTTGTCATGTTTTCGTCTCTCTGGTGAAGTTGGGCAGCATGCGGGTCAGGATGTCGTCCTTGTCGACCAGGTGATGCTTGAAGGCGGCGCCGATGTGCGCGAGCAGGGTCGCGATGAAAACCCAGTTCAGGTATTTGTGGGTCGCTTGCAGCAAGTCGCCCAGGTCCTCGTTCTTGTCCAGCAGGTCCGGAATCGGCAGTACCCCGAACCAGACCGTCGGCACACCCTTGGCCGAACTCATCAGCCATCCGGTCAGCGGAATCGCGACCATCAGCAGATACAGTGCCGCATGTCCGCCGTGGGCTGCGGCACGCATCAGCGGTGACATCGTCGTCGGCAGTGCGGGCGGGCGGTGACGGGCGCGCCAGGCGAGCCTGGCCAGCACCAGCACGAACACGGTCACGCCGGCCCATTTATGCCAGGAGTAGTACTTGAGCTTGTCCGGTGAGAACGGCAGCCCCTCCATATACAGGCCGAGGCCGATCAGACCGAAGATCATCAGCGCCATGATCCAGTGCAACAGCTTGGCCACCGAGGTGTAGCTGCGCCCGGGCGCGATCCGGGTCGCCCCGCTCATGCCGAGGCCCCTGTACCGACGACAACAGGCCGAAATCCCGTCACCTGCAGACCTCCGCCGTGACGCGCGTAGAATCCGACCGGCTGTTCGGCCCCGGGGGCCTTGATTACCGAGACCGGGGCGCTACCGAAAGCGAGCGGTGAAGCAAGGGAAAAGTGCATGGCTTGTGTGGTCGAAATCAATGATATGCCTGCACTCTATTCGTTTCACCTCGATTCATATATCGGGTTTTTGAAAAGATCTGTTGCCTATGAAGCAACAGTAGAGTGGTTTTGATCGAGGAGCACGCAATCTGGGGGAGGCACAGGCGGCCGAGACGGGTCGATGAGGGCTTGTTCCCGAGCGACCGCAAGGCGCACACTTGTCCATGCAACGAGTCGCTGGCAGGAGAGAACATGTCCCGACCCGATCAGGAGGCCGTCTGGTCCGCCCGTTACAGAGACGCCGGCGCCGACTACGTGTTCGGCACGCTTCCGAATCGATTCCCGGCCCATCGGGCCGAGTTGCTCGGCAGCGGCAGCAATGCCTTGTCGGTCGCCGACGGCGAGGGACGCAATGCGGTCTGGATGGCGGAGCAGGGGCTGCGGGTCACCGCGACCGAGATCTCGCCGGTCGCGCCGGCCCGGAGGATGTCGGTCCGCGGCCGGGGGCGTGATCGGGAGTCGTGTCGTGCATGAGATGTCGCTCGCCGAAAGTGTGCGTGAGATCGTCTTGGAGACCGCGCAGGCGCAGGATGTCGCTGCGGTCCGGGGCGTGGTGCTAGAGATCGGCGAGCTCGCCGCGGTCGAGACCGCAGCCTTGTTGTTTTGCCTGGAGGCGGTGTTGCGCGGGACGATGGCCGAGGGCGCCACCGTGGTCATCGAGTCAGTGCCGGGGCGCGGGCGATGTCTGGACTGCGACCGAACGGTAGCGATCACCCGACTCTACGACCCCTGTCCCTGTTGCGGGAGCTACCGGGTCCAGGCCAGCGGCGGTGCCGAGATGCGGGTGAAGTCGCTGGACGTGGCCGCTTTCGGCGCGTCGGGCTAGCGGGAGAAGCAAGATGTGCAGCATATGCGGATGTGGGAGTGGCGAGACCAGGATAGGGCGCTTGCGCGGGGCGGTCATCAAGCATCTGCGCAAGTCCGGGCCGACCCGGGCGTGGCATAGAGTCAACTCGCCTGGCCTGGAAGCGACGTTTCGGCCTGCTCGCGAAGTGGCGGCCGGATCCGACCCAGACGCGGAAGCTCCGGTTTCTCCGGATGTGGAGGTCCGGGCGGTGCCGGAACGGTCGTCTCGACCCAGGCCGGAAGCCAAACCGGTCGGTCTCAGAGCCGGAGGCTCGCGTTCGGGCGACGGAGGGGCCACGCCCGCAGACCAGTCCCATGTCAGCGTGTCACCCGGCCACCTGCACTTCGGCGCCGGTCCGGCCCATGCCCATGCGGCCGGGTTGAGCCAGTCCGAGATGCTCAGGATAGAGCGTGACATCCTCGGCAAGAACGACAGCCTGGCCGCGGCCAATCGCACCCTGTTTCAGCGTCGCGGCGTCTTCACGCTGAACCTGGTGTCCAGCCCGGGATCGGGCAAGACCACGCTGCTGGTGCGCACCCTGCAGGCACTGGCCGGGCGGCTGCCCCTGGCGGTGATCGAGGGCGACCAGCAGACCGAGTTCGACGCCGAGCGGATTCGCGAGACCGGAGTGCCGGCGCTGCAGATCAACACCGGCAAGGGTTGTCACCTGGATGCCGGCATGGTGGCAAGCGCGATCCCGCGCATGGAACTGGCCGAGGACAGCCTGCTGTTGATAGAGAACGTCGGCAATCTGGTCTGCCCAGCCGCGTTCGACCTGGGCGAGGTGCACAAGGTGGTCATTCTGTCGGTGACCGAAGGCGAAGACAAGCCGCTCAAATACCCGGACATGTTCGCCGCGGCCGACCTGATGCTGCTGAACAAGACCGATTTGCTGCCGTATCTGAGCTTCGACACCGGCAAGGCGATCGACTATGCGCGACGGGTCAATCCGCGGATCGCGGTGCTCCCGGTGTCGGCGACCCGTGGCGACGGCCTGGATGACTGGCTGGACTGGATCATGCAGGCCAGGGCGGCATTTCTGACCAGCGCCGATCGCAGATGACCGGACCGATCCTGCTCGACCTGCCACAAGAGGGTGCAGTCGATGACATCACGGTGCTGGCGCTTGGCGCCTATCTGAAGAACCAGCCTTGTCTGCTGCATGGCGGGCGCTTCTGGCTGGGGGGCGAAATCGGCGATCTGGACGATCCGGCGGCCTGTGTTCGCCTCGATCGGGCTGCACAGGCGCTGCTGGAACAGGCGAACGGGGGGGTCGATGCGGTCGCGCATGACCTCCATCCGGACTTTTATTCCACCCGGCTGGCGCAACGACTTGCCGATCGTCTGCAGGTGCCGGCGGTCGCGGTACAACACCACCATGCCCATGTCGCGGCGGTGCTTGCTGAGCATGGCTGGCATGGCGACGCGCTCGGGCTGGCGCTGGACGGGATCGGGCTGGGCAGTGACGGCAGGATCTGGGGCGGGGAGCTGTTGCGGCTAGACCCGCTGGCGGGCGGAGGCGGCTTCGAACGGCTAGGCCATCTGCGTCCGCTTCCGTTGCCGGGCGGCGATCGGGCCGCGACCGAGCCGTGGCGCATGGCCGCGGCCGTGTTGCACTTGCTCGGCCGCAGCGACGAGATCGCGACCCGCTTCCCGACCCGGCCGGCGGCAGGGCAGATCGCAGCCGTATTGCAGCGTCCGCATCTGTGCCCGACCAGCACCGCGCTCGGTCGTTGGTTCGATGCCGCGGCCGGACTGCTGGGGCTGTCCGAAGTGATGCGCTGCGAGGCCGAGGCGGCAATCGCGCTGGAGCAGGCGGCCCACGCGTTCGGATTGCGGTTTCATGACCCGGACCGCCCCGATCCGGGCTGGCGGATCGGGGCGGTCCCGGATAGGCCAGTCACTGAACGGATCGAGCGTATCGACCCCGGGCGCCGACCCTACCCTTCGACAAGCCCGGGTCGATCCGGGTCTGCGCAGCCAGAGGGTGGGCTCGCGCATGGCGACGGCCATGTTCTGGACTTGTTGCCGGTCCTGGCCGAGTTGGCCGATGAAACCGATGCCGGCCGCGGCGCGACGCGCTTTCATGCGGTGCTGATAACCGCGTTGACGCACTGGGTCGAGGCGGCCGCGCGTACTACCGGTCTGGACCGGATCGCGCTGTCCGGTGGGTGTTTTCACAATCGGATTCTGTCCGACGGTTTGGTGAGCCGCTTGCAGGCGCTGGGACTGAAGGTGATGATCGCGCAGCGGTTGTCGCCGGGAGATGCCGGGCTCGCGGTGGGCCAGGCCCGGGTTGCGGCAGGAATTGTCGCCGCGGAACGTATGGCGGCCCGGTCGGCTGGCCGGGCCGGGACGCTTTCAAGGGAGTACTGACTCATGTGTCTTGCGATTCCGGCGCGAATCATCGAACTGCTGGACGGCGACGATTGCGTGGTCGAACTGGACGGCGTGCGCAAGCGAATCTCGCTGGCGCTGGTCGAGGACGCAAAGCTCGGTGACTATGTGATCGTCCATGTCGGCTATGCGCTGTCGCGTCTGGACCCTGAGGACGCCGAGGAGACGCTGGCCTTGTTCGCGCGGGCGGGCGACCCGCTGACGGCGGACGTGGCGGCGCTCGCCGGAGGCGGGCGAGCGGACCTGGTGCCGGACTCCGTGCCGGCTGGCGCGCCTGATTTCGAACAGGAAAGACCCCTGACAGGTCGCGGGCAGATCGGGCAAGGTGAGCAATGAATACGCATGAAAACAGCATGAACTACGTCCAGCCCTTTCGCGACGGTGCGCTGGCCCGCAAGCTGGCCACCGCGATCGCGGCAGAGGTCGATCCGTCCCGGGCCTACGCCTTCATGGAGTTCTGCGGCGGTCATACCCATGCCTTGTCGCGCTTCGGGGTGATGGATCTGCTGCCCGAGACGGTGCGCATGATCCATGGCCCGGGCTGTCCGGTGTGTGTGCTGCCGATCGGGCGGATCGACATGGCGATCCGGCTGGCGCGCGAGCGGCCGCAGGTCGTGTTGTGCAGCTATGGCGACTGCCTGCGGGTCCCGGCCTCGGGTGGGATGTCCTTGCTCAAGGCGCGCGCCGCCGGGGCGGACATCAGGATGGTGTATTCGCCGGCCGATGCGCTTCAGCTTGCGCAGGCGAGTCCGGATCGGGAAGTGGTGTTCTTCGCGATCGGCTTCGAAACCACCACGCCGCCGACGGCCTTGCTCATTCGTGCCGCCCGCGACGCCGGCGTGCCCAACTTCAGCGTGATCTGCAACCATGTGCTGACCCCGCCCGCGATCGCGGCGATCGTCGACCGGCCAGCCGGCAACGGCCCGGTGCTGGACGGTTTCGTCGGTCCGGGCCATGTGTCCACCGTGATCGGCACCCGACCCTACGAGGCGTTCGCGCACCAGCATCGCAAGCCGGTCGTGATCTCCGGCTTCGAGCCGCTGGACCTGATGCAGGCGGTCAGGATGTTGATCCGCCAGGTCAACGATGGCCGGGCCGAGGTCGAAAACGAATTTACCCGCGCAGTGACCCGCGACGGCAATCTCAAGGCTCGGGCCGTGATGGACGAGGTGTTCGAGCGCAGGACGAGTTTCGAGTGGCGCGGCCTTGGTCCGTTGCCCGCTTCGGCGCTGAAGATCCGGGAGGCGTTTTCCGCCTGGGACGCCGAGCGCAAGTTCGACCTCGTCTGTGAAACCGTGGCCGACAGCAAGGCCTGCGAATGCGGCGCCATCCTGCGGGGTGAGAAGTCGCCGCGTGACTGCCGCATCTTCGGCACGGTGTGCACACCGGAAAACCCGATCGGTTCCTGCATGGTATCCAGCGAAGGCGCGTGCGCGGCTTACTACACCTACGGACGTTTTCGAGAGCCATCGTCGGCAGCGGACGCGACGGCCGGGACGAGTCGATGAGTGGCCTGGAGCGCACACGCCCGCATCGACGGCTGGACCTGAAACATGGCCGGGTCGAGATGGCGCATGGCGCCGGCGGGCGGGCGATGGCGCAACTGATCCGCGAGCTGTTTACCGGGGCACTGGACAACCCCTATCTTGCGCGCGGCGACGATGGCGCAGTGCTGCCGGCCCCGGCGGCCGGCGAGCGGCTGGTGATCAGCACCGATGCGCATGTGGTCAGCCCGCTGTTCTTTCCCGGCGGTGACATCGGTTCGCTCGCGGTGCATGGCACGATCAACGACATCGCGGTGATGGGCGCGCGCCCGCTGTATCTGTCGGCGGCGTTCATCCTGGAAGAGGGGCTGCCCTTGCAGGATCTGGCCCGCATCGTCGGGTCGATGGCCGAGGCCTCGCGCCGCGCCGGGGTGCCGGTCGTGACCGGCGATACCAAGGTGGTCGAGCAGGGCAAGGGCGATGGGGTCTTCATCACCACGACCGGAGTCGGCGCGCTGCCGGCCGGTCGCGATCTTGGCGGCGCATTGGCACGACCGGGCGATGCGGTGGTGCTGTCTGGCAGCGTGGGAGACCATGGCATGGCGATCATGGCCCAGCGCGAGTCGCTCGGCTTCGAGGCCGAGATCGTGTCCGACTCGGCGGCGCTGCACGAGCTGGTCGAGTGGATGCTGGCCGCGGCGCCCGGCTTGCGCGTGCTTCGTGATCCGACCCGCGGCGGGCTCGCGACCACGCTCAACGAGATCGCCCATCAGTCGGGGGTCGGCATCGCGATCGAGGAAACGGCGATACCGGTGAACAAGCCGGTGGCGGCTGCCTGCGAGCTGCTCGGGCTGGATCCACTCTATGTCGCCAACGAAGGCAAGCTGGTCTCGGTCTGCCCGCCCGACCAGGTCGAAGCCCTGCTTGTTGCGATGCGGAAACATCCGCTCGGGGCCCGGGCGGCGCGTATAGGCAGCGTCACCGAAGATTCCAACCACTTCGTGCACTGCCTTACCGCCTTTGGCGGACGGCGCATGGTCGACTGGCTGGCCGGCGATCAGCTGCCCCGTATCTGCTGAACGGTCCACCTCCGGAAAGTGGCTTTGGATGATGCATTGCAACAGTCTCGGCGGCCGCGAGTCCGCCATGATCAGGCCATGAACGCCCGGGATTGCGACTGGAAACCCAGGGAGGTCTGGGCCACAATGATCGCTTGGGCAAGGCTGCTGAAACGACGAGGACACCGTTCATGGCATACGAAACCATCATTTACGAGGTCACCCACGGCACGGCCGAGATCCGGCTGAACCGGCCCCACCGGCTCAATGCGGTGACCCAGCAACTCTATGACGAACTCAATGCCGCGCTGAGCGCGGCAGAAGCCGACCGCGACGTGCGGGTGGTGTTGTTGACCGGTGAAGGCCGGGCATTCTGCGTCGGGGCCGACCTGAAGGAGCACAAGGCGGGTACCCGTACCGCCTACGACCGGCGCCAGTACCTGCAGGGCGAACAGACCGTGTGCAAACGCCTGCTGCAGATGAAGAAGCCGGTGATCGCGGCGGTCAACGGTTTCGCGCTCGGCGCCGGCGCCGAGGTCGCGATGGCCTCCGACTTCGTGTTGATGGCCGAGAGCGCGCAGATCGGCCTGCCCGAGATCAGCATCGGCAACTTTCTGGGTGGTGGCGTGACCTGGTTGCTGCCGCGGCTGGTCGGCCTGGCCAAGGCGCGCGAACTGGTGTTCCTCGGCGAACGGATCAAGGGCGAAGAGGCGGTCCGGATCGGGCTCGCCAACCGGGTCTTCCCGGACGAGGGCTTTCTCGACGCGGCGCGCGGGTTTGCCGCGAAGCTCGCTACCAAGGCGCCATTCTCGATGCAGCTTGCGAAGGAACAGCTCAACATGTCGGCCGAGCGCACGCTGGACGCCTGTCTGCTGGCCGAGCTCGAGGGCATGACTTTTGTCGGAACCACCCGCGACTGGCAGGAGGGCGTCGATGCCTTCGCCGAAAAGCGCACGCCGGTATTCAAGGGGGAATGAACGATGACCCAAACAACAGCGACGAGCGTACAGACCAGCGAAGCGCAGCCCAAAGTCGTCCGCAAGAGTCCGCTGCATGATTTTCTGGCGCCGGAATCGATTGCGATCGTCGGCGCCTCGGCCGATCCGACCAAACGTGGCTACAAGGCCATGGTCGGGCTGATCAAGGGGCATTACGCAGGCAGGATTTATCCGATCAATCCCAAGGTGCCCGAGATTCTCGGGGTGCCGACCTTCCCCTCTTTGGACGATATTCCGGGCCCGGTCGATCTCGCGCTGATCTGCACTCCGGCGGCGACCCTGCCGGGGCTGATGGCCGAATGCGGCAGAAAAGGCGTCAAGGGTGCGGTCATCCTCGCCGCCGGCTTCCGGGAAACCGGGCCGGAAGGGGCGAAGCTGGAGCAGCAGATACTCGATGCCGCCAGGGCCGGCGGAGTCCGCATCATCGGCCCGAACACCTCCGGCATGTTCAACCTGCACCAGCGGGTGAACCTGCTCGACCTGTCCAACGTCAAAGCGGGCGACATCGGCTTCATCTCGCAATCGGGCAACATGTTGCTGTCGCTGGTACTGGAAGCCGAGCACAACGGTCATGTCGGCTTCTCGACCTATGTCGGTCCAGGTAACCAGACCGATATCGGCTTCAACGACTATTTGCGCTATCTCGGCGAGGATCCGAATACCCGGGTGGCGACCCTGTACGTCGAAGGCTTCCGCGACGGCCAGCGCTTCTTGCAGGCTGCCCGCGAGATCACCCCGGTCAAGCCGGTGGTGGTCTACAAGTCGGGCGCGACCGAGCTCGGCAAGAAGGCGGCCAGCTCCCACACCGGGGCGCTCGCCGGCAGCTACGCGATGACGGTGGATCTACTCAAGCAGGTCGGGGTCAGTGTGGTGCACCATTCGGACGAGATCCTGCCGGTGGCCGAAGGCCTGGCCTTGATGCAGAAGGCGAACGGCAAGCGGGTCGCGGTGATCGCCGACGGCGGTGGCCAGGCGACCATCACCTCGGACCGGTTGTCCGAAGCCGGGCTGGAATTGGCCGAGCTGTCCGAGGCGACCCGCAAGCGGCTGGCTTCCATTCTGTTCGCGCAGGCCTCGCTGGCCAATCCGGTGGATGTGGCCGGCACCTCGGATGCGAATCCGGAAGTGTTGTCCCAGTGCATGGAGATCGTTGCCGAGGATGACAGTGTCGACGCCGTGTTCCTGGTCGGCATGTTCGGGGGCTATCACACCCGGTTTGCCGAATCCCTGCTCGGTGGCGAGATGCGCGCGGCCGAGGCGATGATCGAACTGGCCAAGCGCATCGACAAGCCGCTGCTGATCTACAGCCTTTACGCACCGGTCAAGCCACCGGCCCTGCGTCGCCTGCACGAGGCGGGTGTGCCGGTGTACGCGTCGATCGAGTATGCGGTCAAGGTATTGCAGGCATTGGGCGAACGCGGGCTTTATCTGCGCAATCAGCATGGCCGGCCGCTGCAGGAAGGGGTCGCACCGTCCGAGGATATGCAGGCGATGTTCGCCCGCGCCAATAACGAGGGACGCGATCTGTACGAGTTCGAGGCCAAGACCTTGCTGCGCACGCATGGCATCGCGGTGGCCGAGGAGCGGATCGCGCACCATGCGGACGAGCTGGGTGAGATCGCCGCGGCCTTCGGGGGCTTGCCTCTGGCGATGAAGGTGGTCTCGCGTGACATCCTGCACAAGTCGGACGCCGGGGGGGTCAAGCTCAATCTGGTCGGCGAAGCTGCGCTGCGCACCGCCTACGACCAGATCATGACCAGTTGCCGGGCCTACGATGCGAATGCCGACATCCGCGGCGTGCTGGTGACGCCGATGGCGAAGAAGGGCACCGAGATCATCGTCGGCGTGGTGCGCGATCCCATCTTCGGGCCGGTGCTGATGTTCGGCCTGGGCGGGATCTTCGTCGAGATCCTCGAGGATGTCGCGTTCCGCGCGATTCCGCTGTCGCGCGAGGACGCCCGGGGCATGGTCGAGCAGATCAAGGGGCGCAAGATCCTCGACGGCGTGCGTGGCGAGCCACCGGTAGACCGTGAGGCGCTGGTCGACCTGTTGTTGAAGGTGTCCGGGATCGTGTCGGCCTACCCGCAGTTGTCCGAACTCGATCTGAACCCGGTGATCGCCTACCCGGACGGCTATGCCGTGGTGGACGCCCGGATCATCACCAACCGCAGCGTGCTGTGAGCGAGGAGAGCGAGACCATGAGTGTGTCCGCTGTGCAACAACCGACCCTGACCGACGCGCTGCTGCAGGTTGAAAACCGGGTCGCGACCCTGACCCTGAACCGGGACGACGTGCGCAACGCGCTCACCGGGACTGGCCTGATCGAAGACATCATCGCGGTGGCCGAATGGGTGAATCGCTGCGACGAGGTCTCGGTGCTGGTGATGACCGGGGCCGGCTCGGCTTTTTCCTCGGGCGGCAACGTCAAGGACATGGCCGAGCGGGGCGGCGATTTCGCCGGTGACGTCGCCGAGGTCGCGACCCGCTATCGCCGCGGCATCCAGCGCATTCCGCTGGCACTGCAACAGGTCGAGGTGCCGATCATCGCCGCGGTCAATGGGCCGGCGATCGGGGCCGGTTTCGATCTGGCCAACATGGCCGACATCCGGATCGCCTCGAGCAAGGCCAAGTTTGGCGAGACCTTTCTCAACCTCGGGATCATCCCAGGCGATGGCGGGGCCTGGTTCATGCAGCGGTTGATCGGTTACCAGCAGGCCTTCGAGCTGACCCTGTCGGGCCGTATCGTCGTGGCCGACGAGGCCAAGCAACTGGGCCTGGTGCTGGACGTGGTCGAGCCGGACCAGTTGATGGCACGGGCCGGTGAACTCGCCGCCCGCTTCGCTGCCCAGCCGCCCAAGGCGGTCCGCCTGACCAAGCGTCTGATGAAAATGGCGCAGCGGATGGAGTTGAAGGACTTTCTCGACCTGTGCGCGGCCTTCCAGGGCATGTGCCACAACGAGGCCGAGCACCTCGAGGCGGTCAACCGGATGCTGAGTCGCTGACCGTTCCGGTCGAGCACGAGGCTGCGCCCCTGGTGCTCAGTTTGCTTGCGGTTCGATCTGGCCGCAGTCGCGGCAGGTCGCGCTGAGTTCGATCTCGGTGCCGGACAAGGTATGGCCGGCCGCCTCCAGGCTGCGCGACAGGGCGGCCAGCACGACTTCGTCATGCAGTTCGGTCACCTTGCCGCATCCCGGGCAGACCAGGAACAGACCGGCCTGGTCATGGCAGTCGTGATTGCAGGCGACGAAGTGGTTGATCCGCCCGATCTTGTGCGCCAGCCCCTGCTCGATCAGGAAATCGAGCGCGCGATAGACCGTCGGCGGGGTCGCCGAGGGGCGGACGGCCTTGATCCGCTCCAGTAGATCATAGGCCTTCAGGCCGCCCGGCTGATGTCGCAGCAAGGCCAGTACCTGGCGCCGGATCGGGGTCAGGCTCGCGCCCCGGGTCTTGCACAGGGCGGCGGCCTGGTCGAGGAAACCGTTTTCGTCCAGTGGCTGATAAGCAGGTGTGTACGCCATCCCGCAATGCTACCGCATCTGTCGTCGGGGCTGGCAGGGGGCAGCACGGTGTGGCCCCGCAGTCGGCTTTCCTCGCCTTGTCGTCGCGCCCGGCACGGACCTTGTGACCGCCCCGATGGTCTACCCGGCACCGGTTTTGGTGTATCGTCCCGCCCGTTCGATTCATCCCAAGGAGGAAAGAAGATGAATGCAGTCACGACCGAGACGCAGGTCACCCTGACCAAGGAGGATATGCTCGCTGCGCCCGAGGACGAGTACATGTCCGAAGCCCAGCTCGCTTTCTTCCGCCAGTTGCTGCTGGACGAGAAGCAGACCTTGCTCGAATCCGCTCGCGAGACCACGGTACACCTGCAGGACAACGAGGCCACCCCGGACTGGACCGACCGCGCCACGATCGAGGAAGAGCATGCACTGGAGCTGCGGGTGCGCGATCGCGAGCGCAAGCTGCTGAAGAAGATCGACCAGGCGCTGATGAAGATCAGCGACGGCAGCTATGGCTGGTGCGACGAGACCGGCGAGCCGATCGGCATTCCGCGCCTGCTGGTTCGCCCGACCGCGACACTGTGCGTGGAGGCACAGGAGCGTCACGAGGCCATCGAGCGCGTCTCGCGCGGCTGACAACGCCAACAAGGGATAAACAGCATGGTTGCCGCGCCAGCGTCGAATAAGCCGTTGCTGCCGGGTGATGACGACCGGCGCATTCCGGTCGTCGTACTGACCGGTTTTCTCGGCGCCGGCAAGACCACCCTGCTCAATCACCTGCTCGGTGACCCGGCGCTGGCACGCACGGCCGTGTTGATCAACGAGTTCGGCGAGGTCGCACTCGATCATCACCTGGTCGAGAAGGTGGACGAGACTCTGGTCGTCCTCGATTCGGGCTGCATCTGCTGCAGCGTGCAGGGTGATCTGGTCAAGGCACTGAAGTCGCTGTTCCAGCGCGCATTACGCCGCGAAATCGCGCCGATCGAGCGGGTGCTGATCGAGACCACTGGCCTGGCCGACCCAGCCCCGGTAATCCACACGCTGATGCAGGATTTGTTCATCGCCGACCGCTACCGCTGCGACGGCGTGATCACCGCGGTCGATGCCACCCATGCCGAGTCCCAGCTCGACCAGCACCCGGAGGCGGTGCGCCAGGTCGCGATGGCCGATCGGCTGTTGATCACCAAATGCGACCTCGTCGGTCTGGCCGACCGGGTGGCGCTGGCCGAACGGCTGCGGATGCTGAACCCCGGTGCGTCCCGGCTCGAGGTGTTTCGCGGTGAAGTCCAGGCGGCCGCGATCAGCGGCTGCGGGCTGTACGATCCGGCCGGCAAGATTCCCGATGTCGCCCAGTGGTTGGGCGAACTAGCGGCGGGTGAGGCGGCCCAGCGGATGCGCGCCCCGGCCGTCTCCGGACCGGGTGCCTGGCGCAAGCCCGCCGCGGGCAATGCGGCGGCGCCGGCAGGTGCTTCGCCCGGCTCCAGTCGTCACGACCAGGACGTGACCAGTTTCGTGCTGACCTTCGATCAGCCACTGGACTGGCTGGGTTTCTCGGACGGTCTTGGCTTGATCCTGCAGGTGCATGGCGGCCGCATCCTCCGGATCAAAGGCTTGCTCGATGTCGCCGGCGATCCGTTGCCGCGAGTCATCCAGTGCGTGAACCATGTCGCCTACCCGCCGACCAGTCTGCCGGCCTGGCCGGCGTCGCCCCCTTACTCGGACCAGCGCAGCCGACTGGTCTTCATCGTACGCAAGCTGCCACGGCAAGAGGTCGAGATCATGCTAGGCAGCTTGTGCGGGCAGATGCCGCTGCCCCAATAACGTCGGCAACGCACAAGCCATTCCGTACCTGACCTGTCCCCTCCGAGGGGAATCCTCCGATCCGCCGCGGCAACGTGCGAAATGCGACTTCGCTGACGCCTGCGCCAATGCATTTGTAGCCAGCGTGCTGGCGACTTACAATCTCGGACTTACCCGAGAGGCACATCATGGCGATCTACGAATCGGAACACACCAAGTTCATGCGCGAATGGCTGGAGCAGCATCCTCAGGAAGTCGACGAGCAGAAGAAAGGGCGGGCGCTGTGGTGGGACAAGCCGCAGGATGTCGAACAGACCCGTCGCTTGCGCGAGGCGGCTGTCCCGACCAAGCCGTATTACTACGACCCCCAGCATTGACCGGATTCTGCCCCGTCGGGCCAGGGGCCGCGCATGCCACTGCCTGACCCCTATGTCCTGATCGACCTCGAAACCACCGGCGCCAATCCGGTCACCGACCGGGTCACCGAGATCGCGATGCTCCGGGTCGAGAAGGGGGTGGAGGTCGCGCGCTGGCAAAGCCTGGTCAATCCGGGCCGCGGCATTCCACCCTATATCCAGAAGATCATCGGCATCACCGACGAGATGGTGGCTGCGGCGCCGAGCTTCGCCGAGCTGGCGGACACCATTCGTGCCGGGCTGGATGGCGCGGTCTTCGTCGCACACAACGCCCGTTTCGACTACGGCTTCATCCGCAACGAGTTCGCCCGGATCGACCAGTCTTTCGACGCGTCGGTGCTGTGCACGGTCAAGTTCTCTCGGGCGCTGCATCCCGAATTCCATCGCCATGGCCTGGACGCGCTGATCGAACGTCACGGCCTCACCTGCGACGCCCGGCATCGGGCGATGGGCGATGTCGAGGTGTTGGCGCAGTTCATCGCGATGGTCGAGGCGCGCTTTTCCGCCGAGACGATCACGCGGGCTGCCGAGCGGGCGATGAAGTTCGCCGCCCGCCCGCCGGGTCTGCCGGTCGGCGTGCTGGAAGGCCTGCCGGAGTCGCCCGGGGTCTATTTCCTCTACGGCGAGGATGACGCGCTACTGCTGGTCGGCCGGGGTGCGAACCTGCGCGCCCGCGTTACCGAGCATTTCGGCTCGGGCAAGCGCAAGGGCAAGGAGGCCGAACTCGCGGCCAAGGTCCGCCGGCTGGACTGGGAAGAGACCGCCGGCGAGCTGGCCGCGATGCTGCGCGAGGTCGGACTCGTCCGCTCGCTCGAGCCTTTGCACAACCGGTCACCTTCGGCCGAGGGCGAGGTCTTCGGCCTGCGTTTGCTGGCCAGTCGCAGGAACACGTCGGTATTGCAGCGAGTGGCGCTGGCCGATACCGACCCGGCCGACTGGGACGGGGTGCAGGGCTTGTTCCGCGCGCGCAAGGAAGCCGACCATGTGTTGCGCGAGCTGGCCGGCGCCTATCGTCTGTGCCTGCGCCGTCTCGGCCTCGAGGCGGCCGGCAAGGGGGCCTGCAGTGCCTATGCCCAGAAGCGTTGTGCCGGTGTCTGTGCCGGCAAGGAGTCGGCCGAAGCGCATGATGCGCGGCTGACCGGCGCGCTTGGTTCGGTGGGGATCAAGCCCTGGGCATGGCCGGGGGCGATCGTCATTAGCGAGCGCTCCCACCATAGCGAGCAGGTCGTTCACCATGTCTTCGATCACTGGTGCCATTTGGGTAGCGCCGACAGTGAGGCGGGCTTGGCGGATCTGATCGGGCAGCGTCCGTCGCGTCGCTTCGATCTCGATATCTACCGGATATTGCAGCGTTGGCTGGCAGCCGACGACAACCGGGAAAAGGTGCACCCGCTCGACTGAGGGGGAGAGGAAGCCGAGCGGGTGCGGCAAGTCGTGGCGTGACGTGGGCGGCCGGCCGAGGTGGGGGCGCCTTGGGGTTGGTGAGCGAAATCCGCTTGTACGGCGTGCCGGCCTTGGCTCAGGCGGCCAGGCTCTGCAGTCTGGAATAGTCGGTCAGCCGGATAGCCCTGTGACCCCGTTGCGAGATGAAGCCTTCCCGGGTGAAGCGGTTCAGCACCCGCGAGAAACTCTCCGGGGTCATGTTGAGCTGCGAGGCGATGACCTGCTTGCTGGTGGACAGCCTGACCTCGACCGCTTCACTGGCGCGGCTCGCATGCTTGACCAGATAGTGTGCGACCCGTTGCGCACCGTTGCGCTGCTCGCACTGCTCCATTCCGGTCACCAGTTCGGCGATGCGTTCGGACATGCGCTGCATCAGGGCGCGGGCGAGTTCCGGATCGGCCGCCATCGCCAGTAGCAGGACCCGCCGCGGCAGGAACAACAGCTTGCCGTCGCGCGTCATCTGAGCGGTGAGCGACTGCGGGGCGTCAGCGAACACGCTCTCCTCGAAAAAGGTATCGCCGCTACGGGCGATCCGCACGATGCGCTCGTTGCCGCTGGCGGCGGCGAGATACAGCTTGACCTCGCCCTGGGCCAGCAGGAACATGCCCTCGGGGCGGTCGCCCCGGCAGCTCAGGATCTCGCCGGTTTCGACGCGACGCAGGCGGGCGCCTTCGATCAGCAGGTCGAGCGCGGGCCGGCCCAGCTTGCGAAAGGGTTCGGATTTCAGCAGGGTTTCGGTGATGAAGCTGATCGGTTCGGCAGGCATCTCGTGCTCCGATGGAGTGCGTTGTTTTTTGCTACGAATCCAGTTTAGGCCTCATCCCATTCGTATTGAAGTCGGGCCGGTCGGTCGGATGACTGCCCGCATACCTCTTCAGAGGTATGGGTGGTACGCTGTAAATGATTGATTATTCAGATTTCACGGCATGAGGTTTACGCGTTCCCGGTGAGGCGGGAATGAAGAGGTATCCCCTCGTGTCGTTCATCGTGTTGCAGGGATTCGGGTATTCGGAATGAATCGAAGCTGGTTGGGGCGGTTGGGCGGGTTTCTCGCCGGTCGTGCGATCCTGTTGTTGCTGGGCGCCGCGTTTCTGGCGGTGTCGTTGATCGGGGTCGTCGGCATGAGTACGTCGGTGCTGGTGGCCGAGTCGGTGCAAGGCAGTGGAAGCGCGATCAATGTCGCCGGTAGTCTTCGCAGGCTGACCCACCGGGTCAGTGCGCTCGTCGTCGCCGAGAGCATGGAGGGGCGCATCGGACGCAGCGACATCGAAGAGGCGATCTCGCATTTCGAGGCGGCCTTGCAGCATCCGGCGCTGCTGCAAGTGATCGAGCGCGAGGGGGCGAGCGTGGCGGATGCGATCTATCGAGGCGTGCTGAGTCAGTGGCATGGCCGGCTCAAGCCACGCATGGCCGCGCTCGTCGAGACGCGCGACCGTGAAGGCGTGGTAGCCAGCGATTACGAGGCGATGCTCGACGAGGTGGACGAGTTCGTAGAGCAGATCAACACGCTGGTGGCCGTGCTCGAGCACGATGCGGAAAGCCGCATCAAGCAATTGAGTACGATTCTGGCGATCGCGCTGGCGACCATGCTGGCGGTGGTGGTCGCGGCCTACGTCCTGATCCGGCAACGGGTGTTCCTGCCGCTGGCCGACCTCGGCAAGGCCGCAGGGCGGATCGCTCGCCGCGACTTCACCACCCGCAGCGCTTACACCGGCCCGGACGAGCTCGGCCAACTCGGCGAGGCCTTCAACGCGATGGCGACCGAGCTCTCGTCGGCGTACCGTGACCTCGAGCTACGTGTCGAGAAGAAGACCGCCGATTTGCGGCGCAGCAACCGCTCCCTCGAGCTGCTTTACCATGTCATCTCGCGTCTCTACCACGCGCCGGCCAGCGCCGCGTCTTACGCGGAAACCCTGGTCGATATCGAGCGGGTGCTGGGGCTGAAGGGGAGCTTCGCCTGTGTCCAGGCCAAGCACGGCGGCCCGGCCAACGTGCTGTTCAGCAGCATCGAGGCCTGTGGTGGATCACCGGCCGGTCGGGAGGCGGTCTGCCTGGAGTGCCCGGGGCGGAACGAACCGTGGCGCTATCGGCGACTCGGCGCCAAGGATGAGCTGATGGTGCCCTTGCGCGATGCGGATCATATATACGGAATGATGCGCTTGATGCTGGAACGCGGCCAGACGCTGGAGCCGTGGCAGACCACGCTGATAGAGGCGATCTCGCGCCACATGGGGGTCGCGCTCGGCATCTCGCGGCAGAGCGAACGCGAGCGCCTGCTCGCCTTGCAGGAAGAGCGTTCGGTGATCGCGCGCGAACTGCATGATTCGCTGGCGCAGTCGCTGTCATACATGAAGATCCAGGCCAGCCTGCTGGCGCCGGCCTTGAACGATCCGGCGAGGCGGGAGGAGGCGAATGCGGTGCTGATGGACCTGCGCGACGGCATCAATGCCGCCTACCGGCAACTGCGCGAACTGCTGTCGAGTTTCCGCCTGCAGATGGAAGGCGACTTCAATCGCTTGCTGAACACCACGGTCGAGGAGTTTTCCAGTCGCAGCGGCATTCCCATCGACCTCGAGATCCGCCTGGGTGCCAGTCATCTCGGCCCCAATCAGGAGATCCATGCCTTGCACATCATCCGCGAGGCCTTGTCCAACGCGACCCGGCATGCCGGTGCGAGCCGGATTTCGGTTACCCTTTCCGCCTCGCCGACCGGTGAGGTGTCGGTGGTCATCGCCGATGACGGAAAAGGTATCGAAGAGACCCCAGGCGCCGGTCTGCATCACTACGGCCTCACCATCATGGACGAGCGCGCCCGCAGCCTGGGCGGACGCATGAAGGTCGGCAAGGGCCCACAGGGCGGAACCCGTGTCGAGGTCGTGTTCACCCCGCGCAGCCAGCCCGAAGCCAAGGCGCCAGAAAGCATCGTGACCCTGACATGAACGACAAACCCCAGAGAGTCGTGGTCGTAGACGACCACCCGCTGTTCCGCAAGGGACTGACCCAGTTGCTGCGTACCGTGGCGGGTTTCGAGCTGGTCGGCGAGGCCGCCGGCGGCAGGGAGGGCCTGGCCTGTATTCTCAAGCTGCGCCCCGACCTGTTGCTGCTCGACCTGAACATGAAGGACATGTCCGGCCTGGAGGTCCTCAGGCAGTTGCGCCAGGCGGACCTCGACACCCGGGTCGTGATGGTGACCGTGTCCGATGCGGCCGAGGACCTGGTGGCGGCATTGCGGGCCGGCGCCGACGGTTACCTGCTCAAGGCCATGGAGCCGGAAGCGATGGTCGAGGCCCTGCAATCGGCTGCCGCCGGACGCATCGTGGTGTCGGACGCGCTGACCCACTTGATGGCGGCGGCGCTACGCAAGGAGAACCGGCCGGAGACGGTGTCGGAGGCCGGCCTGACCGAACAGGAGCAACGCATTCTCGAGCACATTGCCGCAGGCTTGTCGAACAAGCTGATCGCGCGCGAACTCGATATCGCCGAAGGGACGGTCAAGGTGCATGTCAAGCACATCCTGCGCAAGCTCAACCTGCGCTCGCGGGTCGAAGCCGCGGTATGGGCGGTCGAGCACGGGCGGGGAGGTCGGGTGTGAGTGCCGAGTCCGTCATCGGCTGGAGCGAGAACGGGCAGGTTTGCTCTGCGAACTGGCGTTCGGAGAGCGGCTTGACGCCGCCGAAGCGAGTCATCGTGGCCGATGACACCATGACCGCCGATGCCGCCTACCGGCTGGCCTGCGAGGGTACGGCGCTGTTGTGGCGGGGTGATTTCCACAATGCGCGCCAGTTGCTGCAGGCGATTGCGCGCCGTGCCGATCGCGGTCGCAAGCCAGTGCAGGGCAAGACGCGCATCGACGCGTTCAACCGCCATCGCCTGGCGCAGTCCCAGCGGGCACGGACGCTGGCGATGCTGCTCGTTCCGGTGTCCGATGGCTACGTGATCCCGTTGCGTCGTGCGCCGGACGTGACCGCGGCCTGTGAGGCAGCCTATGGCGGATCGAGCGGCGCGTTCGTGATGTCGCTCAGGGAGTTGCTCGGCGTGATCGGTGCGTTCGAGTGGCGGCGCAAGGGCGTCGAAATCCCGGCGCTCGGCGCCCGGCTTCATCCGCACTACGGGGTGTTTTCGCCA
The DNA here is from genome assembly GCA_030604735.1 of Azoarcus sp. Classification (GTDB taxonomy): domain Bacteria; phylum Pseudomonadota; class Gammaproteobacteria; order Burkholderiales; family Rhodocyclaceae; genus Azoarcus_F. The sequence continues at coordinate 17,282 of JAUVVG010000003.1, read as the reverse complement.
GTGCGCGGCGAGTATGTCGACCTGGTCGCGCAGGCGCCTTTGCCTGGCAAGGCACTGGCGTTCGACATCGGCACCGGCACTGGCGTGCTCGCCGCGGTTCTTGCGCGGCGCGGGGTGCTGCGGGTGGTCGCGACCGACCAGGATGGGCGTGCGCTGGCCTGCGCGCGCGACAATATCGAGGGCCTCGGTCTGGGCGCTCGGGTCGAGGTGATCAAGGCGGATCTGTTCCCGCCGGGTCGTGCCGATCTGGTGGTGTGCAACCCGCCGTGGCTCCCGGCCCGGCCGACATCAAAGCTGGAAGGGGCCATCTACGATCCGGACAACCGCATGCTGCGCGGTTTTCTGGCCGGCCTCGCGGAGCATCTCGAACCTGCGGGCGAGGGCTGGCTGATCCTGTCCGATCTGGCCGAGCACCTGGGCTTGCGCAGTCGCGCGGAGTTGCTGGGATGGATTGCCGAGGCGGGCTTGAAGGTGATTGGGCGATTGGATATACGGCCACGACACGGACGGGCGAAGGACGAGCATGACCCCTTGCACGCGGCCCGGAGTGCCGAAGTCACATCGCTCTGGCGGCTCGGGTGCGCCTGATCGGCTTTGCGGTCACGCCTCATCGCGATCGGGTAGCTGCACATCCGACGTCTTTGACCTATAGAATTGCTGCATTGCGATAAGTCCGCATCACAAGAATTCCCTAGGCCTCTCAGTTCGCCAGGCATGGCGGGCGGATGTCACCCCCGGAGAGTAATCGAATGAAGCGCATGGTGATCATGCTGATAGGCGTCGGCGTGTTGTTCGGCGGCATTTTCGGCTTCAAGCATTTCGTTGGCGGCAAGATCAACGAGTTTTTCGACAATATGCCCGAGCCGGTCGCGAGCATCACGGCGACCGAGGTGCTCGAGACCGAATGGACCGATCGACTCGAGGCGGTCGGGTCCTTTTCGGCCGTACAGGGCACCTTGCTGACCACCGAGGTGGCCGGCATCGTCAGCGAAATCCGCTTCGAGAGTGGCAGTAGCGTGGCGGCCGGCGCGGAATTGCTGGTGCTCGACTCGGAAACCGATCAGGCCCGATTGCGCAATCTGGAAGCGGTGGAGCGGCTGGCACGGGTCGAACTCGAGCGTGCCAAGCGGCTTGTCGAGCAGCGCAACCTGCCAGAGGCGGAGTTGCAGCGCCGTCAGAGCGAGGTCGAGCAGGCTGCGGCGGCGGTGGCCGAACAGCGTGCCCGGATCCGGCAGAAGACGCTGCGCGCGCCGTTCGCCGGTGATCTGGGTATCCGGCAGGTCAGCCTGGGGGAGTACCTCGCCGCGGGTAATCCGGTGGTGTCGCTGCAGACCCGCGACCCGATCCATATCGACTTCACAATGTCTGAGCGCCATATAGGCCGCGTCGCCGCAGGCCAGCCGATCCGTATCACGGTCGATGCCGAGTCGGGCGAGTTCGAGGGGCGGATCAGTGCGATCGAGCCGGGCGTGCGAGAGAGCACCCGCAGTTTCGCGGTCCAGGCCTCCCTGCCGAATCCGGACGGCGTACTGCGTCCCGGCATGTTCGGCCGGGTGGTGATGGATATCGGCGCTGCGCGCACGGTCAGGGTCGTGCCGCAGAGCGCGATCCGCTTCAATCCCTATGGCAACATCGTGTTCGTGCTCGGCGAGGACGAACAGGGCGCGCTGCGGGTGAGCCAGCGCTTCGTGCAGACCGGCGCGCGCCGCGGCGATCTGGTCGAGGTGGTCGAGGGCCTGCAGCCGGGCGAGCGGATCGCAACCAGCGGTCTGCTCAAGCTGCGCAACCAGGCGCCGGTCAAGGTCAATGAGGACCCGGCCTTGCAGCCGGCGGCCGAGCCGGATCCGCGTCCGGACAATACCTGAGCCAGCGGGCCGGAACAGGGCGGAACATCATGCAGATGCGATTCACCGATACCTTCATCAACAAGCCGGTACTGGCCACCGTGGTCAGCCTGTTCATCCTGTTGCTCGGCCTGCGTGCCGGCTTCGACCTGAACGTGCGCCAGTTTCCGGAGATCAAGAACGCGGTCGTCACCGTGACGACCACCTACTTCGGCGCCGATGCCGACCTGATGCAGGGCTTCGTCACCACCCCGATCGAGCGCGAGGTCGCCGCGGCCGAGGGCATCGACTATGTGGTGTCGACCAGTGTCGCCGGGGTCAGCAACATCCAGGCTTTTCTGCGCCTGAATGCCGACCCGAACGAGGCGCTGACCCAGATCGCGGCACAGGTGAACAAGGTGCGCTCGGTGCTGCCGGCCGAGGCCGAGGAGCCGGTGATCACGCTGTCGATCGGCGAGACGATCGCGGCGATGTACATGAGTTTCTACTCGGAGATCCTGTCGAACAACCAGATCACCGACTACCTGGTGCGGGTGGTCGAGCCGCAGCTGTCCACGATTCCGGGGGTGCAGCGGGCCCAGATTCTCGGCGACCGCACCTTCGCGATGCGGATCTGGCTGGATCCGGAGCGGATGACCGCGATGGGGGTGACCGGATCGGATGTGTTCGGCGCGCTGCGGGCCAACAACGTGTTGTCCGCAGTCGGCCGGACCAAGGGGCAGGCGGTCTCGATCGACCTGACTGCGGCGACCGACTTGTCCACGCCGGAGGAGTTCGAGCAGCTGGTGGTGCGGGCCGACAATGGCGGGCTGGTGCGACTGATGGACATCGCCGAGGTCGAGCTCGGCTCCGAGAACTATGACAACTCGGTCAGCTTCAACGGCTTGTCGGCCACCTTCATCGGCATCGAGGTGTCGCCCGACGCGAACGCGCTCGACGTGATCGCCGACGTGCGCCGGGTCTGGCGCGAGCAGATCGAACCGCAATTCCCGCAAGGGCTGGACGGCGACATCGTCTATGACTCGACCGAGTACATCGAGAGCGCGATCAACGAGGTGATCGAGACCATCGTGCTCGCGCTGGTCATCGTGGTCGCGGTGATCTACCTGTTCCTCGGCTCGGTGCGCAGCGTGATCATCCCGGCGCTGGCCATGCCTCTGTCCTTGATCGGCACGCTTTTCCTGATGCTGCTGATGGGCTTTTCGATCAACTTGCTGACCCTGCTCGCGATGGTGCTGGCGATCGGCATCGTGGTCGATGACGCGATCATCATCGTCGAGAACATCCACCGCCATATCGAGGAGGGCATGCAGCCCTTCGATGCCGCGGTGCGCGGTGCGCGCGAACTGGCCTGGCCGATCGTCGCGATGTCGACCACGCTGATCGCGGTGTTCCTGCCGATCGGTTTCGTCGAGGGGATCACCGGCACCCTGTTCGTCGAGTTCGCCTTCACCCTGGCCGGATCGGTCGTGATCTCGGGTGTGGTCGCATTGACCCTGTCGCCGATGCTCGCCTCGCGCCTGCTCAAACCCCATGCCGCTGGCGACAAGACCGGCTTCGAGGGCTGGCTGGACCGCCGCTTCGATGCGCTGAGCCGCGCCTATCAGCGCCGTTTGCACGGTGCGCTGGAGAGCCGGCTGGTGGTGCTGGTGTTCGGCCTGATCGTGCTGGTGTCGTGCTACTTCCTGTTCGTGACCAGCCCGAGCGAGCTGGAGCCGGCCGAGGACCAGGGCTTTGTGCTCGCAATCGCGTCGGCCGACGCGCCGACCACGCTGGACCAGCTCGAGCGCAATACCGCGGTGATCAATGGCTACGACGAGGACATCCCGGAAATCTCCAACATCTTCCTGATCAACGGCTTCGGCGGCGCCGGGGTGGGCGCGACCAACCAGGCGATCGCCGGCTTCGTGCTCGCGCCCTGGGATCAGCGCACCCGCGGCACCCAGACCATTCTGGAAACCGAGCTCCAGCCCCGGCTGGAGCAGATCCCGGGCCTGAACGTCTTCGCGCTGGTCCCGCCGTCCCTGCCGGGCGGCGGAGGCGGTCCGCCGGTCGAGTTCGTGATACGCAGCACCGAACCGGCCGAGAACCTGCTGGAGGTCGCGCAGGAGATGCTGGGTCGGGCGATGGCGACCGGGCGCTTCATCTTCGTCGATGGCGACCTGAAGATCGACAAGCCACAGACCGACATCCGCGTCGACCGCGAGAAGGCAGCGCTGATGGGCGTCGACATGCAGACCCTGTCGGCCGATATCGCGACCCTGCTGTCCGGCGCGCCGGCCGGCCGTTTCGCGCTGGAGAACCGTTCCTACCGGGTGATCCCGCAGCTGGAGCGCTCGGCACGCCTGACGCCGGACCAGATCGCCGATCTCTACACCCGCAACCGCAACGGCGAGCTGGTGCCGCTGTCGACGCTGGTCACGCTGGAAGACAAGGTGCAGCCCCAGCAGTTGAAGCGCTTCCAGCAGCTCAACAGCGTCACCCTGTCCGGTGTGCCGCGTCCCGGGGTGACCCTGGGCGAGGCGCTCGGGATTCTGGAAGGCATCGCCGACGAGGTGCTGCCACCCGGCTACAGCGTCGATTACTCGGGCCAGTCGCGACAGTTCAAGAGCGAAGGTCAGCAACTGGTTCTGACCTTCTTCTTTGCACTGATCGTGATCTATCTGGTGCTGGCCGCGCAGTTCGAATCCTTCCGCGATTCGGCGGTGATCATGATGACGGTGCCGATGTCGATCGCCGGCGCGCTGATCTTTGTCAGCCTCGGATTCGCGACCCTGAACATCTACACCCAGGTTGGTCTGGTCACGCTGATCGGCCTGATCGCCAAGCACGGCATCCTGATCGTCGAGTTCGCCAACCAGCTCCAGGCAGAGGGTCGCAGCAAGCGCGAGGCGATCGAGGAGGCCGCCAGCATCCGCCTGCGCCCCATCCTGATGACCACCGCCGCCACCGTGCTGGCGATGATCCCGCTGCTGATCGCCAGCGGCCCGGGCGCCGGCTCGCGCTTCGCGATGGGCCTGGTGATCGCCACCGGCATGACCATAGGCACGCTGTTCACGCTGTTCGTGGTGCCGGCGGTGTATCTGTATCTGTCGCCGGAGCGGGAATCGAAAACCGCTTCCAGCGGAGCCGGATCGCCGGCCGCGCGGGTCGAACCGGCGGGGTCGGCGTGAGGAGTGGAGGCGTTTGTTTTACTTGGTCCGCCCGCCGTGCGATCGAACATCGAGCGTCGTGCGGGTCGTTTCATCCAAGAGCAGCAATACAACGGTAACAGCCATGGGCGGGCATGGATCGGCCCGCCCTCTTACGACCGGTATTGAGTCAAGCTGTCGCACGAACCGATTACCCCATGCCGGTTTCTCGGCCAGTGCTGTCATTGGGCCACTGGCCCGACTTAGGCTGAAATACGACCATTACCTGTCAGTCCCCAGCTTAGGGGGCATTGACCGCTTGTTACCTCGGGCGATAGCCGGTGTCGCCCCTGAGGTGACCGTAGCGGTGATCCGAGATGTAGGGTGTGAGGCTCGCTGTTGTGGTCCTGCAGGGCCACAACAGCGAGCGCGATCGATAGGTCATAGTAGTACTTCGGGTAAGGTGGGATTTGCGAGACTTCAACCAAACGATGAGGAAGCAATCGACGGCCAAAGACAGAATGCAACGTGCCGAGCTCCTTGAGAAGGGCGGCGCCGATGACATCCTGCGCGAGATGGTCGGATTCATCGGCTAGCGACTGATGGAGATCGACGCGGATAACCTATGTGGCGCGGCCCGCGGCGAGCGAAGCGAGGGTCGAACGAACTCCCGCGACGGCTTCCATGAGTGCGCCTGGAGCACGCGAGCCGCCACGGTGGCACTGCGCATCCCGAGCCTGTGCCACGGGAGCTACTTTCCGTGGTTTCCGGATCCACACCGAACGGAGAGGAAGTGCTGGCGGCCGATATCCGGGAATCCTGCGCCGAAATCGACGACTGCATGAAGACCTTCCTGCGCCGTCCGATTGAGGGCGACTGGCCCTGTCTGTGGATCCATGTGACTTACCTTAAGGTGCGATTGCCCAGTCTGAATAACCCCTTCATACGTCAGCGCCGAAATAGTCGAAATCAGTTGTTGACTTCATCAATTACCCAATGCTATAAATTTGGCAAGACACGAATGCGCCACCATTCATTCGCACTGACTGCCAAAGACGCCAGTTAAGTGCAGGCCAAAAAAGGCCCGAACCGATTCGATCGGTTCGGGCCTTTTTTCGTTCCGGTTTCGCAATGTGTTCGAAGGCACACAATAAGAAATCACAGACAATTCGAGGAGGAGGCGATCATCCAGAGAAAATTGGATCAGTTCGAACGGCCATAGCACAAAGCCCGTTCCGTCCGGTAATTCAGCGCGTTTACTCATTTCCGCTTCGACGAATGTAATTCGGTATCGATAAATAATTCGATTGCGAATGGCATTTCCGACGCGAGGAGACGCTTTTGCCTGACGAATGGCACGCACGACTTCGTAATAAGCGACTTGCGGAAAATATAAAAGGAGACATTGCAATGGGAAATTTCACAAGACGTGGTTTCATCAGGTCCGGCGGCTCATTGGTACTGCTCGGTGTTACTGCGGGAATCGGTCTGAAGACCACCAATGTATTCGCTCAGGATACGGTAAAGCTCGGATTGCTTCATTCCCTTTCGGGCACCATCGCGATTGCCGAAGCGTCGCTGGTCGACGCCGAGCGGTTGGCCGTTGACGAAATCAATGCAGCCGGTGGTGTGCTCGGCAAGCAAATTGAGGTAGTAATAGAAGACGGGGCAAGCGAAAATCCGGTGTTCGCTGAAAAGGCGCGAAAGTTGCTCGAACGGGACAAGGTCGCGGCCATCATCGGTTGCTACACTTCGGCTTCCCGCAAGGCCGTACTACCAGCTCTCAGGCGTGCAAAGGGCCTCCTGTATTATCCGACCTATTACGAGGGACAGGAGCGGGACGATCACGTCATCTACACGTCTCAGGAAGCCACCCAGTCGGTCATCGCCGCTGTCGAGTGGCTGGCTCGTGAGAAAGGTAAGACCTTCTTCCTGGTCGGTTCCGACTACATATATCCGCGGGTCTGCAACCGCATCGCGCGCGCAACTATCGAGCGTCTCGGCGGCACAGTGGTCGGTGAGGATTATGCACCGCTCGGCCATACCGAGTTCTCTTCGGTAATCAGCAGAATCCGATCCACCAAGCCGGACTGTGTCTACAGCACCGTAGTCGGTGGGTCGAACGTGGCCTTCTACAAGCAATTGGTTGCGTCCGGTCTTGATGGAAAACGTCAAACACTGCTGTCCACCGTAGTGTCCGAGAACGAGATTGATGGTATCGGCCGTGACACGGCCGAGGGCTATTACGCTTGTATGGGATATTTCCAGAGCATTGAGAGCGCACAGAACGAACGGTTCGTGAAGGCGTTCAGGGCGAAATACGGGGAGAACCGCGTCATCGGCGATCCGATGCAGGTGGCCTATAACAGCGTTTACCTCTGGAAGCTCGCGGTGGAACGGGCGAATTCGTTCGATCCGGACAAGGTGTTGGCTGCGTCAGGCGGTATCGAGCTTGATGCCCCGGAAGGCACTGTCCGTATTCACGATACTAACCATCATGTGTGGAAGAAGGTTCGTGTCGGGCGCGCACGGGCAGACGGTCAGTTCGACATAGTCTGGGAATCGACGGATCTGATCGAACCGAATCCGTTCCCCACGATTTAGCGCTGAAATTAGGCCTCTTACCTCGAGGCCTTCTAGCCTTTTTTCATACCCCTGGGTGATTGGCCGTTAGGCCGGCAGTGCCGCGCTCGCGCGCGGCCGGGGGCCTGTTGCTGGTTTTTTCCGCAAGCCGAGACCACCACTGTTTCTGCGCAGTGCCGATCAGCGAAACGGACATGGGAATTCAACCATGAGTCTAGAAATTGCATTCATGCAGTTGTTCAATGGTGTCAGCCTGTTCACCATTCTGCTCCTGATGGCGCTGGGGCTTGCCATCGTGTTCGGCTTGATGGGCGTCATCAACATGGCGCACGGCGAACTGATGGCGCTCGGCGCGTATGTCACCTATCTCACGGCGCTCGCGTTTCAGGCGGTTGCGCCCGGGGCGATGGAGATCTATCTGTTCGTCGCCATCCCGATGGCCTTTGGAGTCACATTTCTTTTTGGATACGTGCTGGAGAAGGGATTCATCTGCTGGTTCTATAACCGCCCGCTCGACACCCTGCTCGCGACTTGGGGATTGAGTCTGATCCTGCAGCAAGCCTATCGCTCCATTTTCGGAGCGCAGGAAGTAAGCGTACCGCTTCCCACCTGGCTGACAGGTGCCTGGGAACCGGTCGACGGCATCCAGTTACCGCTCAATCGGATCTTCATCATCGGGCTGACGATAGTCGTGGCAGTGTCAGTGTATCTATTACTTTACCGCACTCGCTGGGGTCTGCGGATGCGGGCGGTGACACAGAACCGCGCCATGAGTGCAGCGGTCGGGATCGACACCAAGAAAGTTGACGCACGAACCTTTGCGCTTGGATCAGGGCTGGCCGGGATCGCCGGGGCCGTATTCACTATGGTTGGATCGACGAATCCGGGCACCGGCCAACTCTACATCGTCGACTCCTTCATCGTCGTCGTGTTTGGTGGGGTGCAGAGTCTCATCGGAACCGTTATGTCTGCCTTTGCAATCGCGCAAACCCAAACCTCGCTGGAGTACCTCCTCAGCGGCTCCCTAGCGAAAGCCACCATTCTTCTACTGGTGATTGTTGTTCTCTACTTCCGCCCGAACGGTTTGTTCGCGGTGAAGCAAAGGAGTTGATGCGATGAAACTTACTCGCGAAGCGACCGAGTATCTGACGGTCGGACTGCTCGCGGCAGTGCTGTTGGCTTTCACGATGACCCTGGATCCCTTCCGACTTAACAACGTCGGCAAGTATCTCTCATTCGGATTTGTCGCGATCGGCATTGTTCTGACTTGGGGGTATGGCGGAGTTCTCAGCCTTGGGCAAGGGATCTTTTTTGGCCTTGGCGGATACATGATGGCCATGTTTCTAAAGCTGGAGGCTTCAGCGCCAGAACTGCCCGATTTCATGGTGTGGAGTGGTATCGAGGCGCTACCTGTCTGGTGGGAACCGTTCTACAGCCTGCCGATCACGCTGGTACTGATTCACCTGATTCCGGCCGTCGGCGCCTATCTCTTCGCTTATGCGATCTTTCGCAAACGGGTGAGCGGCGTCTACTTTGCGATTGTGACCCTGGCATTGGCTATGACAATGACAGTGCTGATCGTGGGCGCGCAATCGACAATTGGTGGCGCCAACGGAATCACCGATTTTCGCACCTTTCTTGGAATGGACATCGTCGATGACGCTTCAAAGATGGTTCTCTACGTCCTTCAGGTGTTGGTGCTATTCACAGTGATGCTGGCTGCATTGAAGCTGACCAACAGCCGTCTCGGCAAGATTCTCATCGCCATTCGGGACAAGGAAGATCGGGTCAGGTTCTCCGGCTACAACACGGCTCATGTCAAAGCCGCGGTATTTGCGCTGGCTGCGGTTCTGTCGGCGATGGGCGGCGCTTTCTACAGCCTTCAGACAGGCTTGATAGCGCCCAGCCTGATCGGCGTGGTGGCGTCGGTGGAGATGGTTATCTATGCGGCGGTCGGTGGTCGCCTGTCTGTGCCAGGTGCTGTGGTCGGTGCGATTCTGATCGGCTTTCTCAAATCCTATTTGTCGGAGACGTTCCCGGAATACTGGCTTTACTTTCTGGGAAGCATCTTCATTTTTGTGGTGCTCTTCATGCCAAAGGGCTTGGCGGGTTTTTTCGATCGTCTGCGAGTCGGTCGAGCGTTAGGGGGTGAAGCCAGATGAGTGCAAGCATGCAAATGGCTCGTGACCCTGAACAGGAACTTTCTATCCGCAATGAGAATGTCGCCTCGGAAGAAACGTTTCGGGTCGAAGATCTGTCGGTCTCTTTTGATGGTTTTCGCGCGGTGGACAACCTGTGCCTGTCGGTCGCGAAGAACGAATTGCGCGTAATCATAGGACCCAACGGAGCCGGTAAGACAACCCTGCTCGACATGATCTGCGGCAAGACACGCCCGACTGAAGGCAAGGTTATCTTCGACGGGGAGGTGGTATCCGGATTGCCCGAGTATCAGATAGTCAAGAAAGGCATTGGCCGGAAGTTCCAGACACCCTCTGTCTACGAGGACTTGTCGGTGTTCGAAAACTTTGAGATCTCGATGCCGGACGCTCAGGGCGTACTCGACTCACTATTCTTCAAACGAGACGAGGCAATCCGCGAACGGGTGTCGAGGGCTGCAGCGGAGGTGTTTCTCGCCGACCAGCTGCACCGCAAAGCCGGCACCTTGAGCCACGGTCAAAAGCAATGGCTGGAAATCGGCATGTTGCTCATTCAGGAACCGCGGTTACTCCTACTCGACGAGCCGGTTGCAGGCATGAGTCCGCGCGAACGTGAAGCCACTGCCGAACTGCTTACTCGCGTAGCCAACGGTCGCTCGGTAATCGTCATTGAGCACGATATGGATTTTGTCAAACGCATTGCGCACAAGGTCACCGTGTTGCATCAGGGGCGTTTGCTGGCCGAAGGCAGCGCCGACGAGATTCAGTCCAACCCCAAGGTCATCGAAGTCTATTTAGGCCACTAACAGGAATTTAGCGTGATGTTGAGGATAGACAAACTAGACGTGCGCTACGGTGACTCGAAGGTCATTCAGGATGTGACCTTCGAAGTTGGTACGCAAGAGTGTGTTGCGCTCATGGGTCGCAATGGAATGGGCAAAACGACGCTGCTCAAGGCGATCATCGGAATGCACCCTAGCCACGCTGGTAGTGTGCGGCTTGAGAGTGTCGAATTGGCAAACCTCCCGAGCTATGAGCGCGTACGCCAAGGGCTCGCCTTTGTACCGCAGGGCCGCATGATCTTTCCGTTATTGACCGTTGAGCAGAACATCCAGGCGGGAATGGAGAACTCGGGTGGTGGGGAGATTCCCCAGTACGTATTCGACTTCTTTCCGGTTCTGCACGAAATGCGTCTTCGCAAAGGGGGCAACTTGTCCGGCGGTCAGCAACAGATGTTGGCGATCGCGCGGGCGCTCGTCTCTAACCCCAAGGTCCTCATCCTGGACGAGCCAACCGAGGGGATTCAACCGTCAATCATCAAGGAGCTGGCACGAACACTCAACGCCCTGCGCAAGGAACGCGGCTTCTCGATCCTGGTATCCGAGCAGGTTCTCAGTTTTGCCCTGGAAGTGGCTGACCGGGTCATCGTCATCGACAGGGGAAGTTTTGTTCATGAAGAAAGGAGAGAGCAACTGGACGAAGAGAAAGTGAAAGCATTCCTCACCGTTTGAAAGGCAAGCTAAACAAAGGAGTTAGAGCATGAGACATGGAGATATTTCGAGCAGTAACGATTGTGTTGGTGTTGCAGTAGTCAATTACAAGATGCCTCGCCTGCATACCAAGAAGGAAGTGCTCGACAACGCCCGCAAGATCGGAGACATGCTAGTGGGCATGAAACAGGGTCTTCCAGGCATGGATCTGGTCATTTTTCCTGAGTACTCCACTCACGGGATCATGTACGACTCGAAGGAGATGTACGAGACTGCCTCGACCGTGCCCGGCGAGGAAACCGAAATCTTCGCAGCGGCCTGCCGCAAAGCTAATGTATGGGGGGTTTTCTCGCTGACCGGCGAACGCCACGAGGAGCACCCCAACAAGGCACCATACAACACACTCATCCTGATGAACAACAAGGGTGAGATCGTGCAGAAGTATCGCAAGATCATGCCGTGGGTGCCAATCGAAGGATGGTATCCGGGTGACTGCACCTATGTTTCGGAAGGCCCAAAAGGTATGAAGATCAGCCTCATCATCTGCGATGACGGCAACTATCCCGAGATCTGGCGCGACTGCGCAATGAAGGGCGCGGAACTCATCGTGCGCTGCCAAGGTTACATGTATCCGGCCAAGGACCAGCAAGTAATGGTCTCTAAAACCATGGCATGGATGAATAACGTTTATGTCGCGGTCGCCAACGCCAGCGGGTTCGACGGCGTGTATTCCTATTTCGGGCACTCAGCGATCATCGGTTTCGATGGACGTACCTTGGGCGAATGCGGTGAGGAGGACATGGGCATTCAGTATGCCGAGCTATCCATGAGTCTGATCCGTGACGCACGCAAGAACGGGCAGTCGCAAAACCATCTGTTCAAGCTACTGCATCGTGGCTATACCGGCAAAATCAACTCGGGTGAAGATGCCAATGGCGTGGCTTCGTGTCCTTACGGTTTCTACGCTAAATGGATTGAAGACCCGGACGGTACCCGCAAAATGGTCGAATCCTTTACCCGTTCTACGGTTGGCACGGAAGAGTGCCCAATAGACGGCATTCCCAATCAGAAAGCCGAACATCGCTGAAACCTTGTGAAAGCCGCCGTAGCCGGAAGCGTTGCTGGCTGTGGCGGCAACTCAGCAGGAAATACTATGAATCTTGATGCCTACCGGCTCGATGTCGAGCCTTACTATCGTCCTTGCGGTCATGAGGTCGTGCTGTTCGAGCAGGCTCATTCGCACCGCCTACCGCTGATCCTCAAGGGACCAACGGGGTGCGGCAAGACGCGCTTTGTCGAGCATATGGCGTGGCGGCTAAGGCGCCCCCTGATCACCGTTGCATGTAACGAAGACATGACTGCGTCGGATCTGGTCGGCCGTTACCTGCTTGATGCGGACGGCACCTGCTGGCATGACGGCCCGTTGACGCTGGCAGTGCGCTACGGCGGAATTTGCTACCTGGACGAGATTGTCGAGGCCAGGCAGGATACCACCGTGGTAATCCACCCGCTGACCGACAGCCGGCGCATCCTGCCTCTCGATAAGAAGGGGGAAATCGTTCGCGCACATCCCGACTTCCAGCTCGTTGTCTCCTACAACCCGGGTTACCAGAGCCGCTCCAAAGATTTGAAGCAATCGACGCGTCAGCGATTTGCCGCCCTTGAGTTCGATTATCCAGAGCGGGAGGCCGAAACCGAGATTATCGCCCATGAGGCTGATGTCGGGCGGGAGTTGGCCGACAAGCTTGTCGGCATCGCGCGCAAATCGCGCGCCCTGAAGGACCGCGGACTGGACGAAGGCATCTCCACACGTATGCTGACTTATGCCGCAATGCTGATCCGTGACGGAATGCCGCCACTCGATAGTTGCGCAATGACGATGACCAATCCAGTCACCGATGACCCCGACATGGTGTTGGCATTACGCGCAATCGTCGAGAGCTACTTCACTGTTTGAGGATCGCGTAATGCTCGCCGAAGCCGACCTGCGTCGCTGCCCGCCCACGCTTGATCTGGCGATTCCATCGCTGACCTACTTTCTTGACGGCATTGCCGAGGCCGGCGTCCAAGTCCAGCGATGCAACGTTGCCAGCGCGTCGGACGCACCGCAGCGTCCGATCATCACAGAACAGGTTCTGCTGTTGCCGGATCAGGGCGTCGGGCTTTCGGACGCGCAGCGCTACAGCCTCCATCTCGCCAGTGCTGCCCATGTGGCCGCACACCTTCTGTTCTCGCCCGCACGTCTGCCAGTCGGCAAGCTCAAACCCATGGGCCTCGCGGTCATATCGGCAATCGAGGATGCCCGGTCGGAGCAATTACTGATCCGCGAACATCCCGGTTTGAGGCAACTCTTTTTGCGTCATTCGGCATTACCCCTGTCCGGGCCGGACCTCAGCTTCGCCTCACTGGTCAGCCGACTTAACCTCGCACTGCTCGATGACGAGTATCGCGACGACAACTACTGGGTAAACAAGGGGCGTGACCTATTTCGAGCGCGCTTGGACGCGCTCGACGACTACGACAGCTTTCGCGCGATCGGATCCATTCTGGCTAACGATCTCGGGCAGATGCGGGTGCGTTTCAACCCGCAGCAGTACGCAGTGCCGCAGGTCTATCGCGACGACAATAGCTATCTGTGGACCTTCGACCAAGTCTCGGACCAAAGCGTCGCGGAGGTTCGATTTCAGAACCCTCAGCCCCCTTCTCCACCCCCGCTTAACGAGCCTGACGCCTTGCCCGAGACGGCCGTCACAGAAGAACTCGTTGTCCGTTATGATTATCCTGAATGGGACGCGCGATTGCAGATGCGGCGCCCTGACTGGTGCATTGTGGTAGAGCATCGCACAGTGTTTGTCGGTGTGGAAAACCAGAAACAGAAGAACGCCGTTTCGCGACTCATGATGTCGCCCAGCCAACATCTGGATCGCAAACGCCGCATGCGCCGGCAGTGGGAAGGAGAGGATATCGACCTGAATGCCGCCACGGAGGTGCTGGTCGACAGGCGGCTGGGCCTAGCACCGGACCCGCGCATCTTCTTGCGTCCGGGAAAAGCCGCCCGCCGTGCCACCATACTGTTATTGCTCGACATGTCCCAGTCGAGCAACGACTATCGCGCGGACATCGGAGGAACCGTACTTCAACTGGCCAAGCGTGCGGCGCTGATGTCGCTTGGGGCCGCAGCCGGCACCGAGGACCGCGTTGCGGTACACGGTTTCTTCTCGAACACCCGCGAGGCGGTGCACTATTTCCGCTTCCTCGATCCCGGTCAGGCTTGCAATGACCTGATTCTGCGACGAATCGAAACAGCCGAGGCGAAATACTCCACCCGGATGGGCGCCGCAATCCGGCACGCGACTGCGTTGCTGCGCAAGGAGGAGACTGACGTGCGCGCAGTCGTACTGATCTCGGACGGAGCCCCGTCGGACATAGACGTATTCCACGCCGACTATCTGATTGAGGACGCAGCGGTGGCTGTTCGTGAAGCGCTGCGTGAAGGAATCGATGCCGCCTGTGTGACCCTTGATCCGCAAGCGGCATCCTATGTCCGGCGAATTTTCGGAAACGGACGATTCAGTATCGTCGACAATGCAATGCGGCTCGGAACGGTTCTGCGGCACATTTACGCAAGAGTCAGCCATGGATCGATATGAACTGAAACGGAGGTGTCGCGTGCTACGTCAAGCGTCGAAGAGGTGTAAGTACGAGCCATTTATAATCGGGTTTTTTCCAGTTCTTCAGCTTGGTGTCAGACATGGCTAACGTTGATCCAGTCAAGGTGGGTGTTTTGTTCTCGGAAACCGGAACGACGTCGACCATAGGTCTTTCACAACTCAAAGGCACACTACTCGCGATCGAGGAAGTCAACGAGGCTGGCGGTATCAATGGTCGCGAACTTGTTCCTGTCTGTCTCGATCCGCAATCGAATCCTTTGGTGTACACCCAGCTGGCTTCGCGCTTGATCCTCGAAGAGGGCGTAAACGTAATCTTTGGCTGTTACATGTCCAGTAGCCGCAAGGCGGTCGTACCAGTGATCGAGAAATGGAACAAGTTGTTGTTTTATCCCACCCTTTATGAAGGTTTCGAATTTTCAAATAATCTTATTTATACTGGTGCGGCGCCCAATCAGAACAGCGTGCAACTAGCCGAGTTCATGACCAACCATTTCGGGGCTCGAATCTTTCTAATCGGTTCGGATTACATTTACCCCTATGAATCCAACAGAATCATGACCGATCTGGTGCTACAGAAGTCGGGGGCTGCGAAACTGGGTGAGCACTATGTTGAACTCGCGGCCACTGAGGCCGATTTCGGCCCGATCATGAAGGAGATTCGTGACCAGCGGCCGGACTTCATCTTTTCGACAGTGGTCGGCAATGCCACCGCGTCTCTGTACCGCGCTTATGCCGAAGCGGGTTTTGACCCCAAAACCATGCCGATCGCCAGCCTCACGACGTCGGAGGCGGAAGTGCATCAGATGGGGGCGGACGTTGCCGAGGGACATTTCACCTCTGCTCCTTACTTTCAGTCGATCGACAGCGACGCGAATCGCCGCTGCCTTGCCCGTTTTCAACGACGTTTCGGAAGCGACTGCGTACCAAACCAGTGCTGGGAGGCCGCCTACTTTCAGGTACACATGTTCGCCAACGCGATGCGCGAAGTCGGTAGCGACGAGATCGCGGAGCTGATGCCACATGTGCTGACTCAGGAGTTCAATGCACCGCAAGGCCGAGTGCGCATCGATCCGCGCAATCATCACACCTGTCTTTACCCCAGAATAGGACGGGCCAATTCGGAAGGTCAGTTCACCATCGTCAGGGAGGCGAAGCGGGCGGTCCATCCGGACCCGTACTTGGTGACATACTCCTTGGGGGATTGGACGGCCGAGCTTGATATGCTGCCATAGGAGTTCGGCTGATGACCTCACAACGTCCGATTCGGGCTTCCACGCCGGCGCTTCTGAAGGATCTACGATCGCTCAAGGTATTGGTGATGCATCCGGACGACGGTGACGGGCGCGAACTGACTCAGCAGTTGACCCGTATCGGGTGTCAGGTCCAGGCGGTGTGGCCCCCCCTTCCAACGTTGCCCGAAGGCGTTGACGCGGTATTCCTAGCGGTACGGCCCGGGCTGGATGAGTCGACATTGGCATGGGCCAGAGGAGAGGAGACGCCAATTCTGGTCGCAGTGGTCACCTACGAGAACCCAACAATCGTTGGCCTGGTTCTGCGGCTTGGCGCAAAGGCCGTGTTGCCTTCGCCTGTGCGCTCCTTCGGGGTGCTTTCCGCATTGGTGCTGGCCCGAAAAGTTGCCGAAGACCTCAAGGAAACTTCGAAGCACGTAAACAAACTTCAGGCGAAGCTACTTAGCCATCGCAGGATTGCAGATGCGAAAAGCATACTGATGCGCACACGAGGGATCGGTGAAACGGAAGCTTATGAGTTGATCCGTGAGCAAGCGATGAGTCGGCGAAGGACCACTGAGGAGATCGCTCTCTCGATTGTGAATGCGAACGAAATCCTGACGACAGGGTGGAGCAAGTAGTTACTCATTGCTTCCGTTCTGAGTTTCGCAGATCGGAAGAGGCCGCGACAGAATCAAGATGCATCATGACAGCTAATCGAGAGGCCGAAGGGCGTCGGCGCTCTTGGTCACCATACACCTTATCGACGCACATCGACGAAATTTTGACGCGTGCGTATTGCTCGTAAGTGATGCGGACTATGTCCCAGCAATCGAAATCGTCCAGCGCTGAGGAAAGGCAGTGCTTGTGTTCGGATTCGGATCTGGACCTATTGCCTGATCGAAGCTCCGACATGTACTCGACGTCTTTTTGGATCCAGCTCCATACATCATCACGGCATGCCGGCGTTGGGAAGCCAGTCGCTGCATCACGTTCCATCGCGATTGGGTAGTAACGATGAGTTCGAATCGAACTGCGGATTGCGCCAAAGCCAAGCCCTGATCGCCCTGATGGTTGAGCGCCACAGCGGCACGCTGCGCTGCTTGCGCCCCTTGCCATGCAGATGAACACAGGCGGCGGCATCGTCGAGTACGACATCGCCGACCTTCACGCCGACG
>JAUVVG010000038.1 GCA_030604735.1 Azoarcus sp. | reverse complement strand
CCGCCGCCCTGCTCGACCCCGCCGACGACGACCCCGCCGATAACACCACCGGCGATGACGCTCCCCAACAACTGCTCGCGGCCAACCTCATCATCACCCTCTCGCCCTTTCAGATCGACAGCGAAACCGCCTTGCGCGTAGTGGCCGAAACCGAACACGGCGAACTCACCAGCCGCCGACTGCGCATCCGGCGCCCCGCGCCCACTCCCCCCGCCTGACCCGCGTGCTCAATAGCGGCTGCGCCACCGAAAACCCGCACACCCGACCGCACCCGGCCCACATGCCGACGACATCAGCCCGCGTACGCGGGCTTTTTTTTTCCAAGTAAGTTTAGACTTCTTGACCGTTCAAAGTATAGCATTCTATACTGTAACCAGTGTCAGAACACAACACCCCGGAGCCCACCATGATCACCACGCCACCCCCGGTAGATCGCCAGATCACCGTCACCCTCCCCGCCGACCAGGCGGAAAAACTCCACGCCTTCATGGCCGGCGACACCTGGGAGCGCACCCAGGCCGCACGCCGCGCCGACCTGGACCGCTGCGTTGACTCGGTCTGCATCCTCCTCAACACCGCCCGGCGCCACCTCGGCACCAGCGGCGGCCGGGTGTGCGCCACGCTGCTCGGCTCGCTCTACAACGGCGACCGCGTCAAGTTCGACGCGTCCGATCTGCGGCGGCTCGACAGCGAGCTCTTCGAGCACGCCCTCAACACGATGCGCGCCTGCTACGAACTCAACCGCGAGCCTCACACGTTTTTCGACAACGGCGGCCAGATCTTCGAGCAGATGATTGCCGACTGGGGGCTCGAGAAAAAGCGGAGGGCGCGCCGGTGAACGCCACCCTGCACCCCGACCGACGCGCAGGCAGCGGGCGCCGCGCCGTCGAACGCGAGTTCATCAGCCTGATTGAAAACGCCCTCGATCGCGGCGACATGGACATCCACCGCGCCACCGAATTCATGCTCGAGCACGGCATCACCCCGGGCGTAATCAGCCGCGTCATCACCCGCGCGCAAAACCCCCGCCACCCGGCCGACCTCACCCCCTGCCACGCCTCGAGGAGCACCCCGCTATGACCCCCTCAACTGACAAGACTCACGCCCAGGCCATGCCGCCTCATGCCGTGCAACTTCCCGCCGACCCGCAAATGGTTCTGTTGCGCGCGCGCTTTATCGTCGGTCACCACCTGCGCCGCGCCCGAACCCGCGCCGACGCAGGCGACCACGCCTACAGCATCGAGTTTGCCGCCCTGCGCACCCTCCACGAGCTCGGCTTTATCGAACTCGAACAGCTCCGCCGCTGGAGCGACGAATGCCAGCGCCGGTACACCGCTGCACACGACGCCATCACCAACCCACACGCCAAACAGGTGCCCGCATGATCGACCACGCCCGCAACCACGCCCGAGAGCTCGTCGAGGCCCTCCACGCCGTCGCCGACCACGCCAAAGCAGACACCCCGGGCAGCGACCTCGCCCAGCTGCTGCAGGACGCCGCTGTGCTACTCGACAGCTACCAGGCCGGCATCACCCTCGCCATGCCCCACCCCAGCACCGGCTACGCACTCGTCACCCACGAGCAGCGCGCCCGGATCCTCGACGCCGAAACCCCACCCCAGGAGCACGCCGCATGAGCGCCATTACCCACCTCATCCACTGGCTACGCCGCGCCCGCCTCGCCATGGCCGAGCAGGATCTGCGCTGGATGGAAGAAATCGGCCGCCACAACCTCGAGCGCCAGCGCGCCCACGTGGCCCGCCTGCGCCACCGCCTGGCTAGCTGCAACAGCCACGCCGCCGACGACATCGCCCGCCACATCGCTCACCAGGTCAAGCGCCCGCTGCTGGGAGACCGCGCATGATCCCCTGGCACCCCCACACCGAACCCCCCGCCGGCACATTCGCCACCGCCATCCTCGCCCGCCGCGACCTCGATCACCCGGGCGAATGGATGCTCATGCCCGACATCTTCAAATGGTCCGCCCCCGACGGCTGGACCGCCGAGCGCAACGGCGTGCGCCCCCATGTGGGCGAATTCTGGTACTGCCTGGAAGACGACCTGCTCGCCCACCTTCGCGCCTTCGTCCAGACCGCCCGCAACGGCCACGGCTGCACGCCCGCGCCGGCCGAGCCTGCCCAACCCACCCCGGCCGACTGGCCCGCCCACCCCGCCGGCCTCAACGCCAGCCCAGCCGAGCTCATCGACCGCCTGTGCGCCACCGCCGAGCAAATGGCCCACCTTTCGCTGAGCATGCGGTGGCATGGCGGCCCCGAAACCCCTCACATCGCCCGCCATGCCGACCAGCTCCATAACGCCAGCCAAACCATGCTCGAATGGGCACGCAGCTGGCGCGCCGAATGCGCGACGCAAACCGACGAGCCCCTCGATAGCGGCCACAGCAACGAGGGGCAGCGGTGAGCCTCGCCATCGCTCAGGCCCTCGGCATGGCCCCCAAGCCCCGCCCGGCCGAGGCCCCCAGCCGCGTCGTGCTCAATATGAGTCTGGCCCCCGTGCAAATCCAGGGCAGCCGCCGCAGTAGCGACCAAGTCATGCGCGAGCGCGCCCTGGTCTACGCCGCCGTATCCACCCTCCACAACCCCACCCGCGACGACATCGCCCGCGACACCGGCCTTGACGCCGAAATCGTCACCGCCCGCCTGAACTGGCTCTCCACGCACGGCATCGCCGTGTGCTGGCGCAGTCGTCAAACCGCAATCTGGAAACTCAATGAGCGCACCCCATGACCGCCCGTCAGCTCGTATTCGACCTGCATGAAAAGCTGATTGTCGATCTGTTTGCCGGCGGCGGCGGAATGTCGGTAGCCATGGAAACGGCATGGGGCCGTAGTCCGGACATCGCCATCAACCACAGCTCCGACGCGCTGAGCCTGCACCGCCTCAACCACCCCCAGACGCGGCACTTTGTGGCAGACGTGTTCGAGGTCTGCCCGCGCGGCGCCACCCAGGGCCGGCCGGTGGGCTGGCTACACCTATCCCCGGACTGTACCCACCACAGCCAGGCACGCGGCGGCCAGCCGCGCAACGGCAAGATCCGCGCACTGTCATGGGTCGGCTACCGCTGGGCCGGGCAGGTGTTGCCGGACGTGATCAGCCTGGAAAACGTCAAGCAGTTTCAGAAGTGGGGCCCGCTCATTGCCAAACGCCACAATGCGACCGGGCGCGTGCTGAAGCTGGACGGCAGCGTCGCCGAGCCTGGCGAGCGCGTACCCGTACAGCAGCAATTCCTGGTACCGGACCCGCGGCACGAAGGGCGCACCTTCCGCGAGTTTCGCAGCCGCCTCGAGGCGCTGGGCTACGCCGTGGAATTCCGCACTCGGTGTGCCGCCGACTTTGGCGGGCACACCACGCGCGAACGCCTGTTCATGCTCGCGCGGCGCGATCAGCAGCCCATCGCCTGGCCGGAGCCCACCCACTTCAAGAAGGCAGGCCGAGGCCAGCGGCGATGGAAACCGGCCTCGGACTGCATCGACTGGTCGATTCCCTGCCCGAGCATTTTCGACCGCCCTCGCCCACTGGCTGAGGCGACCATGAAGCGGATCGCGCGCGGCATTGTGAAGTACGTGTTGAAGAGCGGGGATCCGTTCATCGTCAACATGGCGCACGGCGGCAAGGTCGAGCCGATCGCGAGCCCGGTGAGCACCATCGCAACCGAGAAAGGCGGATGCCGGGCAGTGGTTACCCCGGTAATGATCCAGACCGGCTACGGCGAAAGGGAAGGCCAAGCGCCTCGCTCGCTCAACATCAGCGAACCACTCGGCACCATCGTAGGCACCGGAAAACATGCCGTCGCCGCAGCGTACCTCATGCAGGCCAACGGCGGCTTCAACACCACACCAGGGCACGACGTGCGCCAGCCGATGAGCACAGTCACCAACACCGGCAGCCAGCAACAGCTTGTCACCGCCCACCTTGCCCACCTGCGCGGCAACTGCGCCGCGCGAGAAGCGCAAGAGCCGCTGCGCACGGTATCTGCAGGCGGCGAACATCACGGCGTGGTCGCCTGCACGCTAGCCCCGGAACACTCCGCGGGCGCCGAGCGCGCCGCCGCATTCCTGATGCGCTACTACGGCGAGGGCGGCCAGTGGTCAGACCTGCGCAACCCCATGACCACCATCACCACCAAGGACCGCATGGCCCTGGTCACCGTTACGATCCGAGGCACACCCTACGTCATCGTCGACATCGGCCTGCGCATGCTGTCGCCCCGCGAACTGTTCCGCGCCCACGACTTTCCGGACAGCTACATCATCGACCGCGGCCACGACGGCCGACGCTTCTCGAAATCAACTCAGGTTCGGCTGGTGGGCAACAGCGTTGATCCGCTCATGGCCGTTGGATTCCTGCGGCTGAACGCCCCGGCCATGGCAATAAGGAGGGCAGCATGACCGCCATATTCGAATTCCCCCTCCCATCCGAGACCATGGACCCAGACGAGCTCACGCGCATCACCGGCTGCGGCCGCAAGGGTGACCAGATCGAATGGCTGATTTGCAACGGCTGGCAATTTCACAAAAACAAGGCCGGCGAGCCCATCGTCGGGCGCATGTACGCACGCCTGCGTCTGGCCGGCATCACCCCCGCAGCCATAGCCACCACGGGCGGATGGGTGCCGGACTTCCGCAACGTGCGGTAACGGCTGAATTCAGGCGCGGCGAAGCCGTCGCGCTGCAATGTTTGAGTTAGAACGCTTTTTGGAGAGCACGATGGGACGAGAACTGAAGCGGGTTCCGCTGGACTTCCAGTGGCCCGAAAACAAGGTGTGGGAAGGCTACCTGAACCCGCACTACGAGAAGCGCCACAACTGCACGGCCTGCAGCGGAACAGGCTCCACCCCGGCCCGGCAGCGCCTCAGCGACTTGGTTTCGCTGCTGATGCTTTCCGGCAGCGACGCGCTGCGCGGCGCATGCCACCCGTACCTGCAACAGGCGCCGCTGTACCACACTCAAGGGTCAACCTGCGGCGCCGACATGGCCGAGCTAACCGCCGGCCTTGCCGGACGGGAGCCGTCGTTTCTCGGGCACGACGCCTGCGACAAGTATGTCGCCGCGAGGAAGATTATTGCGGCCGCTGGCCTGCCCGAAGCATGGGGGACGTGCCCTGAGTGCCATGGCGATGGCGACACCTGGGAGGACGAGGAAAGTAAGCGCGCCGCCGACGAGTGGGTGCGCAGCGAACCGCCGACCGGTGAGGGCTACCAGATTTGGGAGACCGTGAGCGAAGGCAGCCCGATTTCGCCGGTATTCGTCACCCCGGAGGAATTGGCCCGGCACATGGCCAGCACTCGCTGGGGCGCAGACAAGGGAACCAGCTACGAGTCTTGGCTGCGGTTCATCAACGGCCCGGGCTGGGCGCCGAGCATGGTCATGGACGCGAGTGGCATTTGGACTGGTGCGAACGCTGCGTTCTAACGCTGAGTGAAGCGGACGCCTGCGGCGCCGCGGCGCCGCTGAAACCGCCCAGACGAGGACCGCCGCAGGCGGTCCGACTTGCACGCCGGGTTGGCCGGCGGATGGAGAAGACCATGAAAGCTTACAGGCGCGACGGAAAGCTGATGATCGAGATCGGCGAGGATGCGCTGTTGCACGGCGCGACCCTGATACCCGACGACCCGATCCGAATCACCGACCCTGAGAGGTACCTGAACTGGATCGCGGGGCACGTAATGAGCTTTGGCGACGACGGCGATTTCGACTCGGCGTCGGATCTCACGCGGCTGTTCGATCGCATGGCTATCGCGGCGGCAGAGTGGGACGCCGGGTGCGAGCCGGCCAACACCGGAGATCAGCGATGAGCAAAGCGAGTTCGATGGATCGTAGAGTTGTGCGTCTTCGGTGCTGGTGGTTCGGTCACGAACAGCACCCGCAGGACTCAGCGCCACCAGATGAGGCAACCTGCATGCACTGCAGCGAATACGTGCCCTATTCAGACATGGTGGGCGACACGCGCCACAACCGGGCGATTGACTCGCTGCATCGCGCCTGGTGGCACATCTTTGTCCGCTGGTTGCCGCACAAATGCCCGGCCTGCGGCGCGCGCGGGAAGTGCAAACCAGACTGTGACGGCATACCTTTTTGACGCACAACGATGAAGTTAAGCCGCGCCAGTACGGCGCCTGAGAAACCGAACCGACGCGAAGCGTCGGCTTGAACGCCTTGTTGGGCGGGAGGACGAGATGAGCGAATCCGCAATGAAGCGCAAGCTGCTGGAGCAGGCAAACCTGCTGGTGAAGACCAACGACGCGCAGACAACGCTCGTGGCCGTCGCTGGGCTGCTGGAC
The DNA here is from genome assembly GCA_030604735.1 of Azoarcus sp. Lineage (GTDB taxonomy): Bacteria > Pseudomonadota > Gammaproteobacteria > Burkholderiales > Rhodocyclaceae > Azoarcus_F. The sequence continues at coordinate 27,738 of JAUVVG010000038.1, read as the reverse complement.
GCGCTTGGCAGCCTGATGAGCGAATGGACTGGTGAAGTGGTGCGCGTGCGAATGACGGCGGAAGGACAGCCAGACGTGCTGGACATGGTGAAGCGGCCCAGCCCGGCCAGCGCGCCGCATTGAAGCCCAACGCCTGAATTCAGCAGCGCCGCCATCGGCGCTTATTACAACCTGCGGCGACCATCGGCGTCTGCTGCAATGCCCAGTTGGGCTGGAGATTGAGATGCAACAGGATACTGATTTGGGGCCACACGAGAAGCCCGGCGACCTACTGGCTTGGGGGTCGCAGGCCGTGCTGGACGTTGCGGCAGAGCGGCGCCGGCAGATCGAGACCGAGGGCTGGACGACAGAGCACGACGACAAGCACACGGCCGGTGACATGGCCAGGGCGGCAGGGCTTTACGCCAGCAACGCGGGCACCGCCATGCACTTCGGCACGACCGACTCGTCGATTTGCGACACCGCGCCGTATGGCTGGCCGTGGGCCCCGGAATGGTGGAAGCCGACCAATGCACGCCGCGACCTGGTGAAGGCCGCCGCGCTGATCCTGGCCGAGATCGAGCGGATGGACCGCATGCCGCCTTACGACGATAGCCTGAGCGGCGGAGACGGCGACGGATTTTCAGCGTGGGGAGGCGAGCCGAGGCGCGACGAATCATGACGTTCGACGAGCTGTTCGCAGATCTCCGCCTGACACAGGACGAGCGCGTCGCGTTGGTGCACTACCTCGCGACGCTACGAGCGATGGCGACAATACGTGCGCTGCTGACGCCCAACTTGAATTCTACGAACACCTGATGTCGCGTTAACGCAGCGGCAATGTCGCTTAACACCAACAAAACACCCCGGAGGCCGCGCCATGATTGAGATTGCAGAACGCAACGCGACACCCGCCGACGCCACACGCGACACGGCGACCGACGTTAAGCGACAGCCCAAGCTGCTCGATCGTGTTCGCGAGCGCATTCGAGTCAAGCACTACGCCCGCAGCACAGAGAAGACCTACCTCTATTGGATCCGCTGGTACATCCATTTCCACGGACTGCGCCATCCGCAGGACATGGGCGCGGCCGAGGTCGAGGTGTTCCTGTCGCACCTCGCAACACAGCGAGACGTCGCGGCCAGCACGCAAAATCAAGCCATGCACGCCCTGCTATTCTTGTACCGTGAAGTGCTCGGCCTCGAACTCCCTTGGCTCGACGGCATCACCCGTGCCAAGCCCTCCAAGCGCCTACCGACCGTGCTCACTCAGGACGAAACCCGCGCCCTACTGCAGCACGTATCCGGAACGCCAGGGCTGATCATCCGGCTACTCTACGGTACCGGCATGCGGCTGATGGAGGGCCTGCGCCTGCGCGTCAAAGACATCGACTTTACCGGACACATCATCGTCGTGCGCGCCGGCAAAGGCGACAAAGACCGCGTGGTGCCACTCCCCGAAATGCTGATCGAGCCGCTGCGCGCACGGCTCGCAGAACGGCGCCGCATGCACGACCTCGATCTGGTCAAGGGTATGGCCGACGTCGAGCTGCCGCACGCGCTCGAGCGCAAGTATCCGCGTGCAGGCCAGGAATGGGGCTGGCAGTACGTGTTCGCAGCCGCCGACTATTCCACCGACCCGCGCACTGGCGTGATCCGGCGCCACCACATCCACGAAAAAACCATCCAGCGCCACGTCCGGAGCGCAGCGCAGAAGGCCGGCATCCACAAACCGACGCACCCCCACACCTTGCGCCACTCATTCGCCACTCACTTGCTTGAAACCGGATCCGACATCCGCACGGTGCAGGAACTGCTCGGGCACTCTGATGTATCGACAACGATGATCTACACCCACGTGCTCAATCGCGGAGGGCGCGGCGTGATAAGCCCGCTCGACAGGATCCAATCAAGCTGAGGTAATCTCCCGTGATGCGCCCCAAAGCTACCGCCCGAGACCTGCCCCCCCGCATGCTCCGCCGCACCAAGCGGCTCAAGAGCGGCGAGGTGTGGGTCGGCTATTACTACAACGGGCGCGACGAGCACGGCGCGCGCAAGGAGATCCCCCTCGGCACCGACCTGCACGAAGCCAAACGCCGCTGGGCAGAGCTGGAGTGCAAACCCGCGCCGGCAGAAACCGGCCTGATGATGCACGTCTTCGATCGGTACATCCGCGAAGTGGTCCCCACAAAGGCACCGCGCACGCAAAAGGACAACAACGAAGCCATCCACCAGTTGCGCAAGGTGTTCGACACAGCCCCGGTCGACGCCCTCACCCCGCAACACGTCGCCCAGTACCGCGACAAACGCACAGCCAAGGTGCGCGCAAACCGCGAAATCGCCCTTCTCTCCCATATCTTCAACCTCGCGCGCGAGTGGGGCTACACGGCCCGCGAGAACCCCTGCCGAGGCGTGCGCAAGAACAAGGAGCAGCCGCGCGACTACTACGCCGACAAATCGGTATGGGATGCGGTCTACAGCCAGGCCTGCGAAGAGCTCCAAGACGCCATGGACGTCGCCTACCTCACCGGCCAGCGCCCGGGCGACGTCATGCGCATGATGGAAAACGACATCCGCGACGGCGCCCTCGAGGTCCGCCAAGGCAAGACCAAAAAGCGCCTGCGCATCCTGCTCGACACCGACGCCGGCGAGCGCACCGAGTTGGGCAAAGTCCTCGACCGCATACGCGCCCGCCCCCGCAAAGTCCGCAGCCTCTACCTGGTCGCCACCCCCGCCGGCGGGCCGCTCAACAAATGGACCCTGCGGATCCGCTTCGACGCCGCCCGCACAGCAGCGGCCAAGGCCCTGGACCAAGCCGGCACCCTCGAAGCCCAAGCCCTCGCCGCCCGAGTGCGTCAGTTCCAGTTTCGCGACATCCGCCCCAAGGCCGCGAGCGAAACCGATCTCGAGCACGCCCGCAAGCTGCTCGGACACACCCACGAGCAGATCACCGAAACCGTCTATCGAAGAGTCGGAGAGGTGGTCAGGCCGACCAAATCGGCCACCACCATGCCACCAACCGCCCAAACGAAAACAGCCCCGATCGGGGCTGTCTTAACGTCTGGCGGAAGCGGTGAGATTCGAACTCACGAGGGGCGTAAACCCCTGGCGGTTTTCAAGACCGCTGCCTTCAACCACTCGGCCACGCTTCCAATTTTCTCCGAGTTGCGGAGACGATTTCCGCAAGTTGCGGAGATTACAAAAAAATCCTGTTTAAAAACAAAGGCGTTTTGCGTTATGCACCGGTTTTCAAGACCGGTGCATTCAACCGCTCTGCCACACCTCCGTAGCGTCGATCATTGCGATGCGCCGCGCAGTATACCGGCTGGAATCGCTTACGTCACTCGCTCGAACAACGCGATCGACTCCACATGCGAGGTCTGTGGAAACATGTTGGCGATGCCGGCCCCCTTCAGCCGATAACCCTTCTCATGGGTCAGTACCGCGGCGTCCCGAGCGAGCGTGGCCGGGTTGCAGGAGACATAGACGATCCGCGACGGACGCTGGGCCGGGCTGATCGCCTTGACCACCGCGATCGCTCCTTCCCGGGGGGGGTCAATCAGCATCTTGTCGAGCAGCCCCAGGGCGGCGAGGCTGTCTTCGGTGGTCTCGAAAAGATTGGCCGCGTGAAATTCGGTATTGCCCTGAAGCCCGTTTCTGCGTGCATTGTCCGTCGCCCGACCGACCAGACTTTCGCTACCCTCGACTCCGATGACGTGCGCCCCGGAGCGCGCGATCGGAAGACTGAAATTGCCTAGACCACAGAACAGGTCGGCGATCCGTTCGCCGTTCGCGGGGGCAAGTAGCTGCATCGCCCGGCGCATCAGGACGCGGTTGATCTCGATGTTGACCTGGGTGAAGTCGGTGGGACTGAAGGCCAATTCGACATCGAACTCGGGCAACGAATAAGACAGCGGTGGTGCATCCAGCGGATGTAGCGGATAGCACGACTCCGGCCCCTGCGGCTGGAGCCAGACCTGGACACCGTACTCATCGGCAAAGCGGATCAGCAAACCCTCGTCCTGGCGGGACAGGGGTTGCAGGTTGCGAAAGACGAGAATCGTCACCGCATCACCGATCGCAACCTCGATCTGGGGCAGTCTATCCGCGATCGACAACCCCGCGACCAGTGCATGTAGCGCCGGCAGCATGGCCGACACATGCTCCGGCAGCACCGGGCAGTGCTGCATGTCGTTGATGTGGCTGCTGCGGCGTTGATGAAAGCCGATCAGCACGCCGCCCTTGCTCGGCACCAGCCGCACCCCGATCCGGGCGCGGAAACGATATCCCCAGGGCACCCCGTGGATGGCCGGGTAGATGATCTCCGGACGGAGCTTGCCGATATGCCAAAACGCATTCTCCAGCACACGCTGCTTGACCGCGGTCTGGGCGACCGGATCTAGATGCTGCATCGAACATCCGCCGCAGGTCCCGAAGTACTCGCATTTCGGCACCACCCGCTGCGCGCTGGCACGCACCACCCGCGTCACCCCGCCGACCTCGTAGTTGGGTTTGCGCTTGAGTACGGCGTACTCGACTTCCTCACCGAGCAGCCCGCCATCGATGAACACGGCCTTGCCGTCGACACGTGCGACGCCGCGTCCCTCATGGTCCAGCGATTCGATGATGGCGACTGGCATGTCGACTCCCGGGAAAGTTGCGGATTCTACCCGAGCCGGACAAAGCCCCGGGCATGACGACGGACACGATCGTGTTTTTTTGGTCGCTCTGGGATAATCGCCGGATGATGACCACTTTGTTAGGGGGGCTCAGCCCCGGCCAGTTTCTCGCGGAGTACTGGCAAAAGAAACCGCTGCTGGTAAAGCAGGCGATACCCGGCTTCAGCGGGGTTTTGTCACGCGACGACGTGTTCGATCTCGCCTGCAATCCGGACGTGGAATCCCGCCTCGTCCGCTGCACCGAGGGCGAGTGGTCGCTCGACCGCGGACCGTTCAAACGTAGCGCGCTCAAGGGCAAGAAGCACCCCTGGACCGTGCTGGTGCAGGGTGTGAACCTGTGGATCCCGGACGGCGACGCTTTGTTGCACCGCTTCGATTTCATCCCTCAGGCCCGTCTGGACGACCTCATGGTCAGCTACGCGGTGGAGGGCGGCGGCGTCGGACCGCACTTCGATCACTACGACGTGTTCCTGATTCAAGGCCTGGGCAAGCGCCGCTGGCAGATTGGCGACCAGTCCGACCGCAGCCTGCTGCCTGACGCACCACTGAAGATTCTCGCCGACTTCCAGCCGACGCTCGACTGGGTGCTCGAGCCCGGCGACATGCTTTATCTGCCGCCCCATTGGGCCCACAACGGCACCGCGATCGGGGAGTGCATGACCTACTCGGTCGGCTTCCGCTCACCCACCGCACAGGAGATGGGTGCCGCCTTTCTCGAATGGATGCAGGAACGCTTGCACCTCGACGGCTTGTACGAAGACCCCGACCTCGAGGTCCCCCGGCACAGCGGCGAGATCGGCCCAGGCATGGTCGAACAGGTCGAGGCAATGATCGCACGCATCCGATGGAGCACCGAAGACGTCGGCGATTTCCTCGGACACTACCTGACCGAGCCGAAGCCCCATGTCTTCTTCGAACCCCCCGACACCGAGATGAGCCTCAACAAATTCGGCAAGGCTCTGCAGACCTCGGGGTTCAGGCTCGATCCCCGGTCCATCCTGTTGTTCTCTCAGGATCGCTTTTACCTCAACGGCGAACGCCTGGCAGTCGCGCCGTCGTGTCATGCGGCCCTGGTCGAGTTGGCCGACCATAGACGACTTCCGCCGGAGCTCCAGCTGAACGAGGACTTGACCGATCTTCTTTACCAGTTCTACTGCGACGGTTTCGGACATGCCGGAGGAGGCACACCATGAGCGACGATCGCGAGCGCGGCTTCGACACCTACGCCGAGTACCGTGAATGTCTGCACGGATTGCTCGACGCCGCCACTCGGGAGCTCGTCCTGTTCGACCAGGACCTGCGCGAATGCGGCCTGAGTACCGAGGTTGGCGTCGAGCGCTTGCGCGCCTTGATCGACCGCAGCCCGCTCGCCCCGTGTCTGCGCATGATCGTCAAGGATGCAAGCAACATCGAACGCGATTGCCCGAGGCTGCTCGAGCTGATCGCCCGCTACGGCCACAAGATGCGCATTCGGGTATCGGCAAGAGAGCATCAAGCCATCGAAAACGCGTTTGCAGTCGTCGATGGCCATCACGTCCTGATGCGTTTCCACGCCGACAAGCCCCGCGGCAAGCTGAGTATCGATGACGCCCGGCTCGCAGCGCAATGCAACGCACAATTCGAGTCGATATGGGATCGCTCAACAGGCGGCCCCAGCGGCGTACCGCTTGGCATTTAGCGCGTTTGTATCGAATTTTTGCAATGCATCATTTCGATGCCATTAAAACAACCGCGATGATAGAATTCGGCCGGTTTCGAACACCCGGTCGGGTGCGTGCTTGAGGGTCCGATCGGGAATCGAATGCTTTGCCATCATCCCAATCATCAAGGACATCAACATGAAGAAACCTGCCCTGCTGGTCGCTGCACTCCTCGCCATCGCCCTGTCCGCCTGCGGCAAGAAGGAAGAGCCGGCCCCCGCCCCAGCGCCGGCGCCCGCACCGGTCGCCCAACCGGCTACCCCTGCTCAGGAAAGCGCAGAGCGGGCAGCCGAAGCCGCAACGGAAGCTGCCGAAGCAGCGACCGAGGCAGCTGAAGCGGCGGCCGACGCCACCACGCAAGCTGCGGAAGAAGGCGCCGAGGCGGCCGAAGAGCTGCTGGATGCGGCGAAAGCCACCGCCGAGGAAGCCAAGGACGCCGCCACCGAAGCCGGCACGGCTGCCGCAGCCGCTGTAAGCGAGGCCGCCACTGCAGCAGTCGACGCCGCTGCTCAAGCAGTCGAAGAGGCGAAAGAAGCAGCCGAAGCAGCCAAACAGTAATTTCCTTTCCGGGCGGGCAGCGGTGCTCCGGGTACGGACGCCGATGCCCGCTGCGGCGCGGCCGCCCGCCCGGATCCTCACGGAAGCGGTTTTGGCATAGGGGCTCATGGCCCTCGTCGCACGGGTCGCATGGTCGCGCCAAGGTGGCGCTGGGCGCGACGCGAAACCCGGCCAACTGTGTGCAACCCCGAATACCCCGCCCAGAAAGAACCAGGCGAGCTTCCCGTCATCGCGATGCTGCTAATATAGGTTCGTGTCGCCCCCATGGATCCGAACATGAATCTTGGCATGTCCGTTTGGGCAATCCTCTCGGCTGGACTGAAGCGTGCCAGCCGCCCGCTGATGCATCTGATGGCCGGCGGCATGCTGCTGGTTTCCATCCCGCAGCATGCCGGGGCCGAGTCCGCCACGGTCGAGTGGTACTTGATCGACCTGCCGCCGATTCAGATTGCGAGCGGCGATCAACGGGGGCGCGGCTATACCGACTTGATACGCTGGCGGCTGATCGCCGGTTTGCCCGAATACCGGCATGTGCTGCGCGTCGGCAACGTGCAGCGCATCCTGAGTGACATCCAGACCAAGCCCAACGTGTGCAACCCGGCTTTCCTGCGCACGCCGGAGCGCGAGCAATTCATGCACTTCGCCGATCCGCTTCACGTCCAGTTTCCCAACGGCGCGGTGATCCTGGCCGAGCGTCGCTCGGAGTATGCCAAATTCATCAAGCCGGATGGCACGCTGGCCGCAGACGAGCTCGTCGACACCGTTGGCGGCATGATCGTGGTGCAAAGCGGGCGCTCCTACGGCGTGATGCTGGACCGTCTGATCAGCGACGCGGTCGATCGCAATGGCGTCATCGTCCTGAACTCGAATCGTCCGGTCGAAGCCAAGCTCGGCCTGTTGCAGCGCCGCCGCGCCGATGTGGCCCTGCTCTATCCCTATGAACTCGCCCAGTATCTGGTCGGGCGTGCGGCGGAGGCGACCCGTTACGCCTTTCTTCCGGTCGAGGGCAACCACACCTACACCCTGAACCACCTGGCCTGCTCGGCATCACCCTTCGGTGCCGAGGTAATAGCCAAGGCCAACCGGATCATCGCGGCCGAAAGAGACGGCCACTTTTCGGCGGCCTACCGCGCCTGGGTGCCGGAATCGATCCTGCCCGTGCACGCGGTGCATCACCGCAGCGCGTTTGGTACCGATCTGATCGTGCAAGCAGCCCCCACCATGACTGATGAAGAGGCGTCGATCGCCGAGTGCCTGATCGGCGGACATGCCTGGACCGCCGGACGCTGCGAACAGGCCCGTTAAGCGCCGAGCGCTGCAAAGTTCCCGCGCCATCACCCGCCGTCCGATCGCGAACACCGCTGACACGACCCAGCTACCACACCACACCCATCGCTGGATCCAAACTAGCGAACCGTCGGATTCGAGCGCTCGTCGTGACTGACCACTTGGTCGCGCCCTGCCCTTTTCGCCGCATAGAGCCGACGGTCGGCGCGCTGGACGACCTGATCGAAGCGGGTGTCACCCGGCTCGAGCGCGGCCACGCCAATACTAAGCGTCACGCCATGGCGGGCCTCGGACTCCAGCGCAAAGGTCGAGTCGCGCACCATCACGAGCAGCCGGCTGGCGACCGTGTCAGCCTGCTCGAGGTCGGTATCCGGGAGAAGAACGGCGAACTCGTCGCCGCCCAGTCGAGCCGCCACATCCCCTTCTCGCACAGACTGTCGCAGACAGTCGGCGACATGCAGGATCGCGCGATCGCCGCCAGCATGTCCGTGCAGGTCGTTGACCTGCTTGAACTCGTCCAGGTCACAAACGATCAGCGCGAGCGGACGCTGCCCGCGCCTGGCCCGGGCCAACGCCTCCCCGGCAGCGACGAGGAAATGGCGGCGATTCGCCAACCCGGTAAGCGGGTCGGTATGCGCGAGCTGATCGAGTTGCCGGTTGGCCCGCTCCAGCGCGAGCGTTCTGGCCCTGACCCGTTCCTCGAGCTCTTCGTTGGCATGCACCAGATCCGCCTGCGCCCTATGGACATGATCGGCAAGCTTGTCGTAGGCTCGCCGGAACACCGACAGTTCGGTGCCCGCAATCGCCTTCTCGGTCTCTGCGCTCAGACGCAAACGCTCGACCGAGTTGGCCGACCCGATCGAATCGGCGATCTCGGTCAGCGGACGTCCGATCAGTTGGCGGCCTACGACCATGAAGATCCACCACAGTGCAGCGGTCTTGAGCAAGGCCAGAAAGACGATCAGCGCGATCTGGCGCTGGGTCCGCTGGACCACCCGGGCGAAGGACGAGTGGAACTCGACCTGTGCGACGACTTCACGACCGAAGCCTTCATCGTGGACGATGGCAAAACGATGAGCGACCCAACCCACACCTTCGCCGTTTGACCTTGGCGGCTTTCCGACACGGAGAAGCTCCTCGTCCCCCTCAGGATCGAAGACCTGAACCCGCTCTATGTCAGGAATCTCGACGATACCGACGACGATGGAACGGAGGGTGTCACGATCCATTGCCCACAAGGCCGCCGCGAGCGCCTTCTCGAAAGTACGCTCGTAGATAGCAAACTCCGACTGCAGGCTGTCACGCTCCTGTCGCAGCGTCTCGCCGATCAGGACCAGGGTGAGCAGGATCGCAAAACTGACGAACCAGCCAAACACCCGACGGAAAAAGCGCCGCGAGAGCAGATCGGGTGACACGACAGGTTCGCGGAGAAGCTTTGCCATGCAGCGGATTCACGTGTCTCGACGTCGATGCCGAGTCGTTGCGGCTCGTCCGACCTCCCCCCAGGCGTGCAAAGACCTGGGAAGCAGAGCTTGCCCCCTGTCGGGCGTCGCCAAAACGGCTACGCTGCCTGTGCGTCTCGAAGCCGAGCCGCAACAGACAGGGCAGTCTATCAACGCAGTTGCTGGTTGAGCAGGTCCAGGATTCGACGAGCGGTGGCCGAATCGTCCTCGCCGCCTTCACGGGTCAGCACCAGCACCTGGGACGTCCCGCCGGAGGAGGCCACGCGCACGCGGTACTCGGCACCGCCCGCTGCCGCCGGGGTATCACTTCCGCGCCAGAATGCGAGGCGGGACAACATGCCCTCAGAGCGCTGACTGCGCACATCGGCGTCCGGATCGATATAGCGAACGAAGAACAAACCCTGCGAGCGGTCCCGGTCCTCTACGGTGAAGCCGGTCCGGTCCAGGGCAAGTCCGACACGACGCCAGGCGCGATCGAAGGACTCGTCAAGCACCAGGCGGGTGCGACCTTCGCTGGTCTCGAGTCGGGAGCGCTCCGGTACGTCCGCGGTGGCGATGGCGCTGGCAGCGCGCTCTTCTTCGGCCCCGAGCCGCACCATCAGCCGGCGCAGCATCTCGGCTTCCAACTCCGGGTCCGCCGGGCGGGGCTGCCACACGGTCTGGTCTTCACGTGTGCTGGTATAGACCTCGACCATGCCGCGATGGCTGACGAAGATTTCGACCGTTCCCGGCTCCCTGCCCTCTTCGAGACGGGTGCGGAACTTGTCACGCTCCGAGGTCGAGAACAGTCCATCGAGGACACGCCCCAGCGTGGCACGGATGAAGTCCTGCGGTATGCGGGCACGGTCTTCGGCCCAATCGGTTTCCATCACACCGATTTCCGGACGATCGATGTTCAGGATGAAGCCCAACTCCATCCAGAAGTCCTTGATCTCCGGCCACAAGGCTTCCGGATCACCGGACACGACCAGCCAGCGCTGGGTGCCGGCACGCTCGATCCGCATGTTTTCCACCGGCATCAGCACTTCGGTCGTACCCCCGACCAGCGGCCGTGCCGCACGATCGCTCTCGTAGGCGGAGTAGGTCGCCACACCGCGCGGAGATACGTCCGGCACCGCGAAGCGGTCGTCACGGGTCGGACCGGTGAGATCGGGTGGAATTTCGAGCGGCGAGACCTGCCGCGCACTCTTGTAGTCGATCTTCTTGCCCTCGAGCAACGAACCGCCCGAACAACCGGCCAGACCGACCGCGACTGCGATCACTGACACCGAAGCGCGTATCCTGGAATTCATCTGTGTTGTTGCCTTGCCTGAGTTTTCAAACATTGATGCCCGCCCTCTGCATCGCTTCGCGCAAACGTGGCTGCATGGCTTCCGAAAGCGGGGTGAGCGGAAGTCGGATCCCGGCTTGCATCAGTCCCATCTCGGCCACGGCCCACTTGACTGGAATCGGATTCGCCTCGCAGAACAAATGACGGTGAAGCCAGGCCAGCCGGGCATTGATCTCGCGCGCCTTGATCGCGTCGCCGGCCAGCGCCGCGGCGCACATTTCATGCATCGCGCGCGGCGCGACGTTGGCAGTGACCGAAATCGTACCGTGCCCGCCGAGCAGGATGAAGGCCATCGCAGTCATGTCGTCACCGGTGTAGAGCGCGAAATCCTTGGGCGCGCGCTCGACCAGATCGCAGGCCCGGTCGATGCTACCGGTCGCATCCTTGATCCCGATGATGTTGGGGATCTCGGCCAGACGCAGTGTGGTGTCGTTGGCCAGATCCGCGACGGTACGACCCGGCACGTTGTAGAGAACCAGCGGAAGCGCCACCGACTCGGCGATGGCACGGAAGTGCCGGTACAGACCTTCCTGAGTGGGGCGGTTGTAATACGGCACCACCGACAGGTGGGCGACCGCGCCGGCCTTCTCGGCGAACTGCGCAAGCTCGATCGCCTCGCTGGTCGAATTGGCTCCGGTACCGGCGATCACTGGAATCCGACCGGCCGAATGCTCGACCGCGACGCGGATGAGTTCGCAGTGCTCGTCCACATCGACTGTCGGCGACTCGCCGGTCGTACCAACGACGACGATGCCGTCGGTGCCTTCGGCCACGTGGAAATCGATCAGGGAACGCAGACCGGAAAAGTCCAGGCTGCCGTCCTCGCCCATCGGAGTGACGATGGCGACTAGGGATCCGGTAATCATGGAGAGGGACACCACGAGATTAAAACCACGATTCTACCTGATCGGGGCGATCAGACCAGTGCCGCACCGCGGTCCGACAAGGACCGCCTAAGGGAATCGCGTGGAACCCGTCATGAACCACGCCCGGCCAGGCAGGCGGACTCAAAGATCGGCCAGACTCTTGATATGGGCCACCACCGAACGGGCGAGCGACGAAAGCGAGTATCCCCCTTCGAGAATGGAGACGATGCGCTTGTGGCCACATTCCAGGGCCAGCTCTTTGATCTGCTCGGTCACCCAGACATAGTCCGCCTCGACCAGGCCACAGGACCCCATGTCGTCCTCGTAATGCGCATCGAATCCGGCCGAGATGAAGATCATCTGCGGATTGTGGTTACGCAAGGCCGGGATCCAGACATCGGTGACGATCTGACGGAAGGCCTCGCCACGGGTACCCGCCGGCACCGGCACGTTGACCATGTGCTTGGCCTTGGAGTCGGCGCCGCTGTAGGGATAAAACGGATGCTGGAAGATGCTCACCATCATCGCGCGCGGGTCGTCCTTGAACACATCCTCGGTACCGTTGCCGTGATGGACATCGAAGTCGACGATGGCCACCCGCTCCAGGCCATGTGCCTCGAGCGCATGCCGGGCGGCAATGGCGACGTTGTTGAGAAAGCAGAATCCCATTGCCTTGCCCCGCTCGGCATGATGGCCGGGGGGCCGAACCGCGCAGAACGCACTCTCGATCTCGCCCGTCATGACCAGATCGGTCGCCAATATACCCGCACCGGCCGACCGTAACGCCGCCTTGAGCGTATGCGGGCTCATGGCCGTATCCGGATCGAGGTGGCGGATGCCATGCTCGGGGAGACTGTCGACCAACTGCTTGAAATACTCCGGCTCATGCGCGCGCAAAACCTGCTCCTCGGTCGCTTGCGGCGCATCGTGGAAGGTCAGGTAGAGGTCGAGCCCGGCGGCGATCAGGCGATCGTTGATCGCCGCCAGACGATCGGGGCATTCCGGGTGAAAGGAACCCATCTCGTGCAGCCAGCAATCCCGGTGCGTGATGAACGCAGTCGTCGTCATACCCCTCCTCACTCCAAACGAATGAACTTTTGCAGCCCGCCCATCTTCCAACCCCGACTGCGGGCGTGTGGCGCATGGCCATATCTTTGTCGTCTATTATCACCGCTTTGATATGTTTTTTACAGCCACCCCTGCCGCTACCCCGACGATGCCCGATATTCACATCACGCGACTGCTCGACGCCGCCAATCGAATCATTCTCGGCAAGGATCGCGCACTGCGGCTCGCGCTGACCTGCCTCGTCGCGCGGGGCCATCTGCTCATCGAGGACTTGCCCGGTGTCGGCAAGACCACGCTCGCCCATGTGCTGGCCAGGCTGATGGGACTGGACTTCCAGCGCATCCAGTTCACCAGCGACCTGCTCCCGGCCGACATCGTCGGGGTATCGATATTCGACCGGGAAAGCAGCGCCTTCCGCTTTCATCCCGGTCCGGTCTTCGCCCAATTGATCCTGGCCGACGAGGTGAACCGCGCCACCCCCAAGACGCAGAGCGCCCTGCTCGAAGCCATGGAAGAGCATCAGGTCACCGCCGACGGACAGACCCTCGCCTTACCGGAGCCCTTCTTCGTGATCGCGACCCAGAACCCGGCCAACCAGATCGGTACCTTTCCGCTCCCCGAGAGCCAGCTCGACCGCTTCCTGCTGCGGATCAAGCTCGGCTACCCGGACCGGGCCGCCGAACGCGCGTTGCTGATGGGGGAAGACCGGCGCAAGCTGCTGGAGCGGCAGACGCCGGTCCTCGCGCCGGAAGACCTGCCTTCGCTTCAGGAGGCGGCGCAGTCGGTGACGGTTTCGGAGCGCTTGATCGACTATGTCCAGGCGCTGCTCGCCAGCACCCGCGGCAGCGCCGAGTTGTCCGGGGGGCTGAGCCCGCGCGCCGGACTGGGCCTGATCGCCGCCGCCCGGGCATGGGCACTGATCGACGGTCGCGACCATGTCCTGCCCGAGGATGTCCAGACCGTGTTCCCCCATGTCGCCGGGCACCGCCTGCATCTGGCCGGCGATGGCCGGAGCGTGCCACCCGAGGCGCTCGACCGCATCCTGAAGGCGGTGCCGCTCCCTTGAGCCGCATGATAGGGATCGCATCCGTAAAGGGCTTGCTGGACCGCTGGCTGTTCCGCCTGGGGCGCCCCACCCCCCTGCCGATCGTGCTGGGCCATCGGCAGATATTCCTGTTACCGACAGGACCCGGCTACGCCTTCGCAGTGGCGCTGTTGGTGATGCTCGTCGCATCGATCAACTACAATCTCAGCCTCGGTTACGGGCTGGTATTCCTCCTTGCCGGGGCAGCCTTCGTCAGCATGCACCACGCCTTTCGCAACCTGCTTCGGCTCGGCATAGCGGGCGGGCGAGTCGAGCCGGTGCATGCCGGCCAGCCAATCCGCTTTCAGTTCGTCATTGGCAACACCCGACGCTTCTCACGACACGCCTTGCGGCTGACCGGAAAAGACAGCGTCGTTCCGTTCTCGGTCGGACCCGAAGATCAGGTCACGGCCGAGTTGCGTTGCGCCACCTACCGGCGCGGCTGGGTCAGCCCGGGCCGGGTACGAATCGAGACCACTTATCCGCTCGGCTTGATCAAGGCCTGGACCGTATTCGTACCCGACCTCGCCGGGCTGGTCTATCCAGACCCGGAAGCCAACCCGCCGCCCCTCCCCGATGCCGGGCCCAGCCCGACCCTGGGCACACACCTGGACCATGGCGACGATGATTTCGCGGGTCTGAAAGCCCATCAGATCTCCGACTCGCCGAAGCATGTCGCGTGGAAGGCCGTTGCCCGCGGCGGCCCGATGCTGACCAAGCGCTTTGCCGGCGCCACCGGCGGAGAATGCGAGCTCGATTGGGCGGCCCTCCCCATGAACCTGGACACCGAGGCCAGACTGTCCCGGCTGACCGCCTGGATTCTGGCAGCACAGGCACGCGGCCGCGCCTTCGGCCTGAGTCTGCCCGGCACCCGGATCCCGCCTGCACGGGGCGAAAGCCATGTCCATCACTGTCTGAAGCAACTCGCCCTTTTCGGTTCGAATGCGACATCCAGCGCCTGACACCCCCTCGCTGCTGACACCGTCTCTGTGGTTGCTGATCACGGCCGGGATCACGCTCGCGCCGCACGCGATCCACCTGCCGTTGTGGTTGATCGTGGTCTGCGCGACGATTCTCGCCACGCGCGCATGGATGGTGACCCACCCGGGGATACAGCCGCGCTCGCGCATCCTCAAGGCATTGATCGTGCTGCTCGCGATCGCGGTCGCGGTCGGGATACGGCACCACTTCGGCCACTTCTTCGGCAAGGATCCGGGCGTCGCGCTGCTCGCGGTGCTGCTGTGCCTAAAGCAAATCGAAATCACTTCCAGCCGGGATATCCGGGCGGCGGTGTTGCTCAGTTTCTTTCTTCAGCTCGGCTTGTTCTTCTACGACCAGAGCCTGCCGGTCGCGGCGATGGCCTTGACAGGCACGCTGTGTGCGCTGGTCACCTTGCTGACGCTGGAAACCGGCACATTGACCCCACGTACGAGCCTGCGGACCAGCGGACTGATGATGCTTCAGGCCATTCCGTTCCTGGTGGTGCTGTTCCTGCTTTTTCCTCGCATTCCCGGTCCATTGTGGGGCCTGCCTGCCGATGCCTACAGCGGCATGTCTGGCCTGTCGGATACGATGGAGCCTGGCTCGATCAGCCAGCTGAGCCTGTCGGATGCGATCGCGTTTCGAGCCGACTTTGCCGGTGAACCGCCTCCGCCAGCGCAGCGCTATTGGCGAGGACCGGTCCTGACCGACTTCGACGGACGCAGCTGGCGAGCGGGTCGTTTTCTGCTGCAGCGCGAGCCGGCCTACGCCACCAGCGGGCCGGCCTACGACTACCGGCTGACACTGGAACCCCACAACCAGCGCTGGTTGCTGGCGCTGGACTACCCGGGCGGGCGCCCGGAGAACACGGTCTACAGCAACGATTTCCAGTTGCTGAGTACCACGCCGGTCCGCTCGCGCAGTCGCTTCGACCTGCGCTCCTATCCCGAGAGCAACGTCGGTCTGAACGAGAACCCCTTCATTCTGGCGGCGGCAACAGGACTGCCGGACAGCGGCAACCCACGCGCACGCGCGCTTGCCGAATCCCTGTCGCGGGACAGTCACGACCCCGAAGACACCTTGCGGCGCGTGCTCGACGAGATCCGCGCCATGGCATTGACCTATACCCTGCGCCCGCCGCTGCTGGGTCGCGACCCGGTGGACGAATTCCTGTTCGATACCCGGCGTGGCTTCTGCGAGCATTTCGCCTCCGCGTTCGTGTTCCTGATGCGGGCCGCCGAGGTACCGGCCAGGGTGGTGACCGGCTACCAGGGCGGCGAGATCAACCCTGTCGACCAGACCATGGTGGTCCGGCAATCGGATGCGCATGCCTGGGCTGAAGTATGGCTGGATGGGCGAGGCTGGGTCAGGGTCGATCCGACCGCACTCGCTGCACCCTCCAGAATCGAATCGGGGCTCGCCTCGGCCTTGCCCCAGGGCGAGGCGCTGCCCTTCATGATGCGCCCGGCGATGCGCTGGCTGCGCGATGTGCGCCACCAGTGGGAAGCCCTTTCGAACGCCTGGAACCAGTCGGTGATCGGCTACAACACCGAGAGACAACGCGCGTTTCTGGAAGGCCTGGGTTTCACCTCGCCCGACTGGCGAACCCTGACCGGCCTGATGGGTGCCGCCGCTGCGGTCCTGATGGTGCTGTTGTTCGGCTGGGCGGTTATGCAGTTTCGGCGGGGCGACCCGCTGGATCGTTGCTGGGACCGCTTCTGCGCCAGAATGGGCCGCCATGGGATACCGCGTTTGCCCTGGGAGGGGCCGATCGATTACGCTGAACGAATCGCGGCCATCCGGCCGTCCCGCGCCGACCAGGTGCGTCACATCGCACAGACCTACGCGACGCTGCGCTATGGCCCGGATGGGCCGGGTCACGACCTTAAGACCCGCCAGCTGTCCAGAATGATCAGCAAGCTGGCACTTTGACGACGAAATCGACATGACGGCTCACTTCATCCGCACACTTGGCCTGACCGCATTGCTGGCCTTGCTGCCTTCAGCGGCGGCCATCGCCTCCTATGCCACCCACGAGGCGGCCCGCGCTTTTGCCGCCGAGATGGCGGAACGGCATGGCTTCGACCAGACCGATCTGCTCAAAGCCCTGGGCCAGGCCAGTCATGACGAGCGCGTGATCCGCCTGATCCGCCCGCCCAGCCGGCCGGGTACCCGTTCATGGCAGGATTACCGTGGTCGCTTCCTCGGCGATGCCAGGGTGAATGGCGGGGTCTCGTTCTGGCGCCGCTACCAGCAGACCCTGGAGGCCGCCAGCCAGCAGTTTGGTGTGCCGCCCGAGGTCATCGTCGCGATCATCGGGGTGGAGACACACTATGGCAGCTACACCGGCAGTTTCGAAACGGTATCGGCGCTCGCGACACTGGCCTTCGATTATCCGCCGCGCGCCGACTTGTTCAGGCGCGAGCTCGAAAACCTGT
This sequence comes from Azoarcus sp., assembly GCA_030604735.1. Lineage (GTDB taxonomy): Bacteria > Pseudomonadota > Gammaproteobacteria > Burkholderiales > Rhodocyclaceae > Azoarcus_F. The sequence goes on along the minus strand of JAUVVG010000038.1, from coordinate 10,305 downwards.
TCCTGCTCGCCCGCGAACAGGAACGTGATCCATTCAGCTATCGTGGCTCTTTTGCCGGCGCGCTGGGCTTTCCGCAATTCCTGCCGAGCAGCATCCGCAACTATGCGGTCGATTTCGACGGCAATGGCAAGATCGACTTCGACAGTGATCCGATCGACGCGATCGGCAGCATCGCCAACTATCTGGCGGCGCACGGCTGGCAGAGCGGCGAACCGGTCGCGGTCGAAGTGTCGTTGCCGGCCGGGCTGGACCCGGCCCCGTTGATCGCGGCCGGAATCGAACCCTCGCTGGATCACTTGCTGGTGATGTCCAATGGCATCTCCGCCCGCAACGGCCAGCTTCACGCAGCCGAGGCAACGCTGTTCGATCTGCCCACGCCGGGCGCGCGCACCGAGTACTGGCTGGGGTATCGCAACTTCTACGTGATCACCCGTTACAACCGAAGCAGCTTTTACGCGATGTCGGTGTATCAGCTCGCCGAGACCATCCGCGCCCGATACGACCGACTGCAGGAAGCGATGCGCTGAGGGACTTTACCCCCCCTCACAACAACACGTCGCGCGAGATCCCTCTGCGCCGGATCGAGCGGCGCAACTGACCCAGCGCCTCGAGCTGAATCTGCCTGACCCGCTCACGCGTCAGGCCAAGCTGGGTCGCCAGTTCTTCCAACGTCATCACTTCACACTCGTCCAGCCCGTAGCGGTGCCGTATCACCATGCGTTGCTTGTCGTTGAGTTTCTGGATCCACTCCCGGACCAGGCATTCGACCTCGGTATGCTGAATCTGGAAATCGGGCGGATCGACATGGTCGTCGGCCAGCGACTCGCCGATCGACAGGCTCGGGTCGATGTCCAGCGGCGCATCCAGTGACGCGGTATGTTCACCCAACGCCAGCAAGGCGCGCACATCCTCGACCGACTTGCCCAGACGCTCTGCGATTTCCTCGACCGAAAACTCGCCATTCCCCAAGGACTCGAGGTTGCGCTGGGTGCGCAGCACCTGGTTGAGTTCCTTGACCACATGGACCGGCAGACGGATCGTGCGCGACTGGTTCATGATGGCCCGCTCGATGTTCTGGCGAATCCACCAGGTGGCATAAGTCGAGAAGCGGAAACCGCGCTCGGGGTCAAACTTGTCGAGCGCATGCATCAGGCCCAGGTTCCCCTCCTCGACCAGGTCGAGCAGGGGAATGCCCCGATTCAGGTAGTGCTTGGCGATATTGACGACCAGTCGCAGGTTGCGCTCGATCATCGTCTGGCGCGCCTCGAAATCACCCAGCTTGACCAGCCGGGTGAGTCTCCCTTCTTCCTCGGCGGTCAAAAGGGGATTGGCACCGATCTCGTTCAGGTAGATCTGGGTGACATCGTTCAGAAACTCGCTTTCGAAGGGCGGCGGGGTGGGTTCGCCCAGCACCTCGACCTCGGGCGGCAGATCCGGCTCACGATTCGCGTCATCGTCATGCTCGGCCGGATCGTACATCGGACTCCTCGTCAGCGTGGCGGAAGGTACTGCATCGGATCGACCGGCCGCCCCTGTCTGCGAATCTCGAAATGCAGCTTGGGTCGGTCTGCGTCGGTGCTGCCCAGTTCGGCGATACGCTGCCCCTTGCTGATCGAATCGCCCTCCTTCACGAGCAGATTCTGATTATGCGCATAGGCAGTGAGGTAATCGTCGTCGTGCTTGATGATGACCAGTTTTCCATAACCGCGCAAGCCACTGCCCGAGTAGACCACCTGCCCGGCCGCCGACGCGATCACCGGATCCCCCGGATTGCCCGCGATATCGACGCCTTTGTTGGTAGCCTCGTTGAAGCCGGCAATGATCGCCCCGGAGGCCGGCCACAGCCATTTGGCATCGGTGACCGCCGGCGGTACCGGCTGTGGCGCGACCGACGGCGAAGGCACACCGGCATCCGGCCGGATCGCAGCCCAGGCCTGGTCGCTATAGGGCTGGCGCCCGCCCCGCGGTTCGTGCATGACCGGAGCCTCGGTCATCGATGGCGACGTGATCGGCTGAATCTGTACCGGTTGCGCCACCGCAACCGCGGTACTCGTGTCACCTCCCGGCGCGACTGGCGGTGAGACGCGGACCTCTTGCCCGACCCTGAGCTGATTGGGATCCATCAACCCGTTCCAGACGATCAGATCGTTCAGATTCTGCCCATACAAACGGCTGATACCCATCAGGGTGTCTCCCGGGCGAACGACGTGAAGGCGTTGAACCTGGCCAGACGGGGCGGTCGCCACCGTGCTTGTGGGGGGAGCGGTGGTATGACGGACCGGCGCAGGCGACTGCGCGGCGCAACCTGCGAGCAGGACGCCTGCCACGGCCAACGCCGCCCACTGCCCCATCCGATACATGCTGACTGTCTCTTTCATTCCATTCCACTGAGCAATGGTACGAAGCGTACCGCCTCGTACCGGCTTTCCTTGAACACCTTGCCCTGCCGCTCGACCAGTATCAACTGCTGGTTCGAGGCGCCGACAGGAATCATCATGCGCCCACCGTCGGCAAGCTGCGCCTTGAGCGCGGCCGGGATCTCCCTCGCCGCGGCCGCCACGATGATCGTGTCGAACGGCGCCGCCTCGGGCAATCCCAGACTGCCATCGGCATATTTTAACCGTACGTTGGCAAACCTGAAGGCACGCAGATTCTCCTTGGCAAGATCGAGTAGCGGCCGAATCCGCTCCACTGCGAACACCTCGGTCGCGAGGAAGGACAGCACCGCCGCCTGATACCCACACCCTGCACCGACCTCGAGCGTGCGCCCAAGTTCGCGCCCGGCGCGTAAAATCTCCAACATTCTCGCCACGACATAGGGCTGTGAAATCGTCTGCTGATAGCCGATAGGCAAGGGCGTATCGTCATAAGCACTGAATGCCAGCCCATCCTCGACGAATTGCTGCCGTGGCACACGCATCATCGCGTCGAGCACCTTCTCGTCCCGAATCCCCTGCTGTCGCAGGCGCTCTACCATTCTGGCCAGGGCGCGATGGGCCGATTGCGCCGACTCCCGGGAGCGCATGTTCAGTTGTCCAACCAATCGTCCACACCCGCGATCAAGCCGTTATGGGTCAGGTCGATCTGCAGCGGCGTCACCGAGACGAAACCTTCTGCCACGGCATTGAAATCCGTTCCCTCGCCGGCATCGGCCGCCTGCCCGGCCGGGCCGATCCAGAACACGCTTTCGCCGCGCGGGGTCGTATCCTTGATCACCGCCTCGGCCTTGTGACGCTTGCCGAGGCGCGTCACCCGAACGCCCTTCAGCTCATCGAAAGGACGGTCAGGAATGTTTACGTTCAGCAAGACCGGCTGAAGAAAAGGCCGTTTCTGGAACCGCTCGACCATATCCCTTGCCACTCGTGCGGCCGAACTGAAGTCCGACGCGCCCTTGCTCACCAGCGACACCGCCATCGACGGCACGCCCAGCAGAAAGCCTTCGGTCGCGGCGGCGACGGTGCCGGAATAAATCGTGTCGTCCCCCATGTTGGCGCCGTGATTGATCCCGGAAACGACCATGTCGGGCAGATGATCGAACATCCCCGTGACAGCCAGATGAACACAATCGGTCGGGGTGCCATTGACGAAGTGAAATCCGTTGGCGGCCTTTCTCAGCGACAGGGGCCTGTCCAGCGTCAATGAGTTGCTCGCGCCGCTGCGGTCGCGTTCGGGCGCCACCACGGTCACGTCACCCAGATCCTTCAAGGCTTCGTACAGGGCCGCCAGGCCAGGCGCAAAATAACCGTCGTCGTTACTCAGAAGAATGCGCATGAAAAGTCCAATCGATGATGCCGGGAGCGCCGGTCGGGCGAAAAGCGATGTTAGCACAGCGCCCGCGCACCCTGCTGAGCCGGTGGCAACAGCTACGCCGACGCTCAGCGCTGGGCGATACGCACATCCCCGAACAGTTGCTTGAGCTCCCGAGGCTGCGAGCGCCAGTACTGCTTTGGCGCCTTTACCTGCGCGCCCAGTGCGGCTGCGGCACGCCAAGGCCAGTGGGGCTCGAACAGGATCGCCCGCGCGATGGCGACCAGATCGGCCTGGCCCGAGGCGATCACGTCTTCGGCCTGCTCGGGCTCGGTAATCAAACCCACACCGATGACCGGCATGCCGACCGAGGCACGTATGCGTTCGGCGAAGCCGATTTGGTAACCGGGAGCGATCGGAATCTGCTGCAGCGACGAGACCCCTCCGCTGGAGACATGAATGAAGGCGCCGCCCCTGGCCTCGAGCGCCTTCGCGAACTGAACGCTTTGCTCCACACACCAGCCACCTTCGACCCAATCGCTCGCGGACAACCTCATCCCCACCGGCTTGTCGGGCGATACCACCTGACGAACCGCATCGAAGATCTCGAGCGGGAAGCGCATCCGGTTCTCTATCGACCCGCCATATTCATCCTCTCGCCGGTTCGATAGCGGAGAGAGGAACTGATGCAGCAGATATCCATGGGCGGCATGCAGTTCGATGGCATCGAATCCTATCCGATCGGCCCGTCGAGCCGAATCGACGAAGGCTTGGCGAATCCGCGCCAAACCGTCACGGTCCAGCACCAATGGCGGCGTCTCGCCCTGCGCATGGGGTATCGCGGATGGAGCCAACGTAGGCCAGCCGCCTTCGGACGGCGACAGCAGGGCCCCGCCCTCCCAAGGCGCGGCGCTAGAACCCTTGCGTCCCGCATGGCTCAACTGGATAGCGAACGGAATGTCTGAATACGCCTTGACCCGCTTGATCACCTGCGCCAATGCGGATTCGGTCGAATCCGAATAAAGCCCGAGATCTGCCGGCGTGATCCGTCCTTCTGGCGTCACCGCGGTCGCCTCGACGATCAGAAGTCCGGCACCCGAAAGGGCCAGCTGTCCGAGGTGTATCAGATGCCAGTCGGTCGCCTCTCCGTCTCTTGCTGAATACTGGCACATGGGGGCGATGACGATCCGGTTCGTCAGATTCAATCCACCGATCGTAAACCTGGAAAACAGCTTGCTCATGCGTCTCAACTCCAGTCATTACGCGACGGGCTCAATCCGCCCCGAAACAAAAGATCAGGGAATGACGTACGTAAACGACAAAACCCGCAATCTTGCGAAGGCGGGTTGTATCTTGCCGCACGACTGCCAATGAGTCCGGCAGAAAAAACGGCTAACGTCAGTTTGGTCGGGGCGGCGGGATTCGAACTCGCGACCCCTTGCACCCCATGCAAGTGCGCTACCAGGCTGCGCTACGCCCCGACACAGGCGCGCATTATAGCAGTGTTGGGCGGGATTGCCAGTGAGATTCGCTCGATCCGGGTCAGGCCCTGAGCCGGGCCAGCGCATCCTCGATCTCGGCTCGGAGCTCGGCGATCAGCGCCCGCAGCCTCGACGCTTCGTCGGCATCTTCCTGCTCACGGATCTGCGACTCGCCGAGCTTGTTGCGCGCGCCCGAGATCGTGAATCCATCCTCGTAAAGCAGGTCGCGAATACGCCGGATCAGCAACACCTCATGGTGCTGGTAGTAGCGCCGGTTACCCCGGCGCTTGACCGGCTTGAGCTGGGTGAACTCCTGCTCCCAGTAACGCAACACATGCGGTTTGACCGCACACAGCTCACTGACTTCACCGATGGTGAAATAACGCTTGGCCGGGATGGGCGGCAGCATCTCCCTCGGCTGGTCAGGCTTGCTTGCTTGTATCACTCAACTGCTCCACGGCGGCCTTCAGCTTCTGGCTGGCATGAAAGGTCACCACCCTGCGGGCAGAGATCGGGATTTCCTCGCCGGTCTTGGGGTTGCGCCCGGGGCGCTGCGGCTTGTCACGAAGCTGGAAATTTCCGAACCCGGACAGCTTCACGCACTCGCCCCGCTCCAATGCCAGCCGGATTTCCTCGAAAAAGCCTTCCACCATATCCTTGGCTTCGCGCTTGTTCAATCCGACACGCTCGAACAACAAATCGGCCAGTTCAGCCTTGGTCAAGGTCACGTTCATTTCACACTATCCACGCAGCCGGGCACCAAGGGTGCTTACCGCTTTCTCAACAATTGCCGCGACCGTTGCGTCCACCTCGGCATCTTCAAGCGTTCGCTGAGTATCTTGCATCAAGACCCTGAATGCAAGGCTCCTTTTCTCCGGCTCTATGCCCTTGCCCTGATAGACATCGAACAGCTCGATCGACTTCACGATCGCCGGCGTACCGGCCAGCAAGACACTGCGAACCCGTGCCGCACTGACACCGCCATCGAGGATCAGCGCGAGATCGCGAGAAACGATGGGAAACCGCGACACCTCGGCATAGGCCGGCATGGTTCGATCGAGTACGGCATCGAGTTCGATTTCGAACAGGACCGGTGCGCTACCGAGGTCATAACGCTCCACCCACAGCGGGTGCACTTCTCCGAGGACGCCGATATGCCGTCCGCCGCGCTTGACCGAGGCCGCCCGCCCAGGATGCAGCGCGGGGTGCGAAACCGGCTCGAAGTCCAGCCGTGCCGGTGCGAAAACCGCTTCGAGATCGCCCTTGACGTCATAGAAGTCGACCGCGCGCTCGGCACTGCCCCATTGCTCGCTCAACGCGCTGCCCGCAGCCAACGCGGCCAGTTTGAGCGGCTGATGAAAACCGGTCACTGGTTCCCCGTCCGCCTTGCGTTCGAAGCAGCGCCCGCTTTCGAACAGACGAATGCGGCTCTGTTGCCGTTTGCGATTGGCCGCCAGACTCGAGATGAGACCGGGAATCAGGCTGGAGCGCATCACGCTCATCTGGCTCGCGATCGGGTTAGCGAGCCGGATCGCGCCTTCGTTTCCGCACAGATCCCGCTCCCAGGCAGCATCGACGAAGGCATAGTTGATGACTTCCTGGTAATCCCGGTCGGCGAGCAAGCGCCGCACTTCGGCAAGCGGCCGGCGGGTTTCTGGACGTTCGAGCATGCTGATGCGCCCACGCGGCGGCGCCGTCGGCACCTCGTCGTAGCCGTAAAGACGCACGATTTCCTCGATCAGATCCTCCTCGATCGTGATGTCGAAACGGAAGGACGGCGGCGTCACCTCGAGCACTTCGCCTTCCCGGCGAACGCTCAATTGAACACTCTCGAGCAGCGCGACCATCTGTTCATCGCTGAGCCCGATTCCGAGCACCTTGCGGACACGCTCCGGACGCACCCGCACCGCGGGGCGAGTCGGAAGCCCGGCTTGGTCGACCGCTTCGACCACCGGCCCGGCCTTGCCACCACAGATATCGAGGATCAGGCGGGTCGCACGCTCGATCGCCTGAACCGCCAGCTCATAATCCACACCGCGCTCGAAACGATGCGACGCATCCGATGTGAAACCATACTGGCGGGCACGGCCTGCGATCGCCTCCGGCGCGAAGAACGCGCTTTCGAGGAACACATCGGTCGTATCCAGGGTGACGCCCGACTCCTCGCCTCCCATGATGCCGGCCAGCGCGAGCGCCCTGGCCTCATCGGCGATCAGCAAGGTGTCCGCAGACGGCTTGACGACTTGTTCGTTCAGCAGCAGCACCGATTCACCTGGCGAAGGGAAGCGCACATGGATTGCGCCGCTCAGCTTGCTGTCGTCGAACGCATGCAAAGGTTGGCCGAGCTCGAGCATCACGTAGTTGGTGACATCGACCAATGCGCTGATCGGGCGCACACCACTGCGCTCCAGCCGTCGTTTCATCCAGTCCGGACTCGGTGACCGCGCATCGACCCCGCGCAGGATCCGGCCGCAGTAACGCGGACAGGCTTGCGGGGCGTCGAGCACGATCTCGCGCCGGTCGGGGAGCGCGGCCGGGACCGGCTCGACGACAGGTAGAGCCATGGCAGCGCCGGTAAGCGCGGACAGTTCGCGGGCAATCCCGGCGATGCTGAGACAGTCGGCACGGTTGGGGGTCAGCTTGATCGTGAATTTGCGGTCGTCCAGTGACAGCACCTCGCGCACATCGCGCCCGACCTCCAGGTCGTCATCGAGGGCCAGCAGACCGCCATGGTCCTCGGACAAGCCCAGCTCACGTGCCGAGCAAAGCATGCCGCTCGACTCGACGCCGCGCAGCTTGGCCGCCTTGATCTGGAAACCCGGCAGGCTCGCGCCGACCATCGCCAGCGGAACCTTCATGCCGGCCGCCGCATTCGGCGCACCGCACACGATTTGCAGGGACTCGCCCTGACCCGCATCCACCTGGCAAACCTTGAGCTTGTCGGCGTTTGGATGCGGTTCGGCGGAAACGATCCTGGCGACCACGACCCCGGAAAAAGGCGGCGCGACCGGGTCGCACTCCTCGACTTCGAGGCCGGCCATGGTCAACCGATGACCGAGTTCATCGCTGTCGATCTGCGGATTGCATACGCTCCGCAGCCATTGCTCGGAAAATTGCATGATTGGACTTACCTGAATTGACTGAGAAAGCGCAGGTCGCTCTCGAAGAACAGACGAAGATCGTTGATCCCGTAACGGAGCATCGCAAGCCTATCCAGCCCCATGCCGAAGGCGAAGCCGGTATAACGCTCGGGATCGATACCGCCCATGCGCAACACGTTCGGATGCACCATGCCACAGCCGGCGATCTCCAGCCAACGCCCCTCTAAGGCACCGCTCATGAAGGCGACGTCGATCTCTGCGCTCGGCTCGGTAAACGGGAAGAAGGACGGCCGGAAGCGGACCTGCAGATCGTCCGACTCGAAGAACTTGCGCAGGAAATCGGCGACCACGCCTTTCAGATCGGCGAAGCTGACATCCTCACCGACCCACAGCCCTTCTACCTGATGGAACATCGGCGAATGGGTCGCGTCCGAATCGACCCGGTAAACCCGGCCAGGTGCGATGATGCGCAGGTCCGGCATGGTTCCGGTCTCGGCATGGCGCGCCACATGCGCCACCATGGCGCGGTTTTGCACCGGGCTGGTGTGGGTACGCAACAGCACGTCCTCACGTCCCTCGATGTAGAAGGTGTCGTGCATCGAGCGCGCCGGATGATTCTCCGGCGTATTCATCGAGGTGAAGTTATGCCAGTCGGTCTCGATCTCGGGACCATCGGCGACGACGAAACCGATCGAGCGGAACAGGGACTCCAGTCGCTCCAGGGTCAAGGTGATCGGATGCAATCCGCCCTGTCCGGTACCGCGCCCCGGCAGCGTGACGTCGAGCGCCTCCGACGCGAGTTGGGCCAACAAGCGTTCCTCGCGTAGCGCTTCGCGTCGGGCCTCCAGTGCGGATTCGACAGCGGTCTTGGCCTTGTTGATTTCCGCTCCGGCGGTGCGACGTTCTTCAGCGGGCAGCTTGCCGAGGGCCTTCAGGCGCTCGGTCAATGCGCCGGTCTTCCCAAGATAGCGGGCCTTGACCTGCTCCAGTTGCGCCGCATCGGATACCGCAGCAAAGGCCGACACGGCTTCTTCGACGATGTGATCGAGCTTGTCCATGTTCTCTTACTGAAGTGTTCAGAAAAAAAAAGGAGGCCAGGCCTCCTTTCTTAGAGCCGCCTGGGTTCAGGCAGCGAGTTTGGCCCGGGCTTGATCCGCGAGAGCGGCAAAAGCAGGCTTGTCGAAAACGGCCAGATCCGCCAGGACCTTGCGATCGACTTCGATCGCGGCCTTCTTCAGACCGTTCATGAAGGTGCTGTAGGTCAGACCGACTTCACGGGCGGCCGCGTTGATACGGGCAATCCACAGCGAACGGAACTGACGCTTGCGCTGACGACGGTCGCGATAAGCATACTGGCCAGCCTTCATCACCGCCTGTTTGGCGATGCGGTATACGTTTTTGCGACGGCCACGGTACCCCTTGGCCTGGTCGAGGACTTTCTTGTGACGTGCGCGGGCGGTTACACCACGTTTAACTCTGGGCATTGCGGTCTCCTATCAAGCGTAAGGCAACATGGCGCGGATCAGCTTCACATCGGCAGCATGGACTTCGGTCATGCCGCGCAGCTGGCGCTTGGTCTTCGTCGTCTTCTTGGTCAGGATGTGGCGCTTGAACGCCTGGGACCGCTTGATCCCCCCGCTTGCGCGGACCTTGAACCGCTTGGCGGCTCCGCTCTTGGTCTTCATCTTAGGCATTGCTAACTCCTGTTATATATGCCGCCAGGTAGCGCGCACTTCGACGCTTTTGACACCTGACACCACTTGTTTTCCGGCGTATCGACTGCACCGGCCATCTCGGGGAGGGCGTCGAAGACGCCCACCCCGCGAATTGTGGCGTGTTCAGCGCGCCATGCGCCGCCCGATCACCCTCACCATCGGTCGCCCGTCCCTCTTGGGCATCTGCACGACCAGCGCGATATAGTCGACGTCGGCCTTGATCCGTTCCAGCTGACGCATCCCGATCTCCTGGTGCGCCAT
>JAUVVG010000099.1 GCA_030604735.1 Azoarcus sp. | reverse complement strand
CGGTCTCTTATCCAAGGAGATCATAATGCAACTCGCGTCCCGCTTCGCCCATCGCTCCCCGGTGCTGCGGTCGAATCACCCGTTGTCGGATGACCAGATCCGCACCGTCGCACCCTCCATCTTCGCGGACACCCCGCACGATAGCCGATCCGAGCGGTACAGCTACATCCCAACGGCGGCTGTGCTGACCGAACTGCGCAAGGAGGGCTTCCAGCCATTCATGGTGTGCCAGCCCCGCGTGCGCCAGGAGGACCGCCGCGACTACACCAAGCACATGCTGCGCCTTCGCCACGCAAGTCAGATCAACGGCGCCGAGGTGAACGAGATCATCCTGCTCAACTCGCACGACGGCACCAGCAGCTACCAGATGCTGGCCGGCATGTTCCGCTTCGTCTGCCAGAACGGTCTGGTGTGCGGCGACACTTTCGCCGACGTGCGCGTACCCCACAAGGGCAATGTCACCGACCACGTGATCGAGGGTGCCTACGAGGTGCTGCATGGATTCGAGCAGGTGCAGGATTCTCGCGACGCCATGCGTGCCATCACGCTCGACGATGGCGAGGCCGAGATCTTCGCCAGATCGGCCCTGGTCCTCAAGTACGACGAACCTGGCAAGACCCTGCCGATCACGGAAAGCCAGGTCCTGCACCCCCGTCGCTTCGACGACAACCTTGCGGACCTGTGGTCCACGTTCAACCGGGTCCAGGAGAACATCGTCAAAGGCGGCCTGACTGGCCGCAGTGCCAACGGGCGCCAGCAGCGCACCCGGCATGTCCAGGGCATCGACCAGAACGTCCGGCTCAACCGGGCACTCTGGCTGCTCGCGGAAGGCCTGCGCAAGCTGAAAGCCTGACCCCCAAGCGGATCGTGCCCGTCGCGGCAAGATCCGCTCGTTTTCTTTGCCGATTTGCGGGGTGGGCTCACGGTCTCAAAACGACCCAGAAGAGACGTCCAGCACCTGAATGGCCCGAAGACAGTTTTCCGAGTCAAGCTGTCACCCCGAAAGGCAGCGTTGCGGAGCTGTGAACCTAAATCCGGCAGTTACCCCACTTCGTTTGCTGCCTGATCATGCACCCGGGGTGGGGTAACTGCCGGATTTAGGCTGATTGGACAGCGGCGGAACGCCCATCGCGTGCGTGGGTGGCACGTTCGGCTTGTCGTGGCTGTGATCAGCCGGGTTGTGACCGTGTTGGTGTGGGCTGCCCTCGTCCTCGAAGTCATCATGGCTATGACCATGATCGTTTTGATCCGTGGCCGCCCCAGTATGCGCGTGTGTAGTCGCACGCAAGGGTGCGTGCGACAGGGATGTTGCGCTCGAGAACGCGAACAGGGCATGCGAGAGCATCAGCAGCCCAACCAACACTCTCGCCAGCGCGCGGGCGATCCTTTTCGAGAAGATAGAGGTGGCCAGAAGAAAGGTCATGTCGGGTCGGGTTCGGGCAGGCGGGGAGCCTTTCGCGATCCGTGGCCGGTTTATACGGGAGTCGGATTCAATACGGCAATTCGGCAACACTCGGAAACGAGCGCGGGCAAAAGGGAGTTCCGGCACCTAGCGCCAGGTGGATGGATCGCCTGGTTCGGATGCCCCTCAGTGCAGCTTCACCTGCGGCTCGGTGCGCCGCGTCAGCGTGCGCGCCAGGGTGTCCAGGATGACCTTGGCCCAGCCGTGTAGCGCCAACTCGTGCATCTTGTAGAGCGAGGTGTACATCAGCTTGGCGTACCAGCCCTCGATGAACAGGTCGCCGCGCACCAGGCCGCCCATCATGTTGCCGACGGTGCTGAACTTGCCGAGCGAGACGAGCGAGCCGAGGTCGCGGTAGTGGTAGTCCTGCAGCGGCTTGCCGTCGAGGCGGCTGCGGATCTGCTTGAACAGGTGCGAGGCCTGCTGGTGCGCGGCCTGGGCGCGCGGCGGGACGAAGCCGTTCTTCTCCGGCCACGGGCAGGCGGCGCAGTCGCCCATGGCGAAGATGTCGGCATCGAGCGTGGTCTGCAGGGTCTGGCGTACCAGCAACTGGTTGAGGCGATTGGTTTCCAGGCCGTCGAGGCGGGTGAGGAATTCGGCGGCCTTGACGCCGGCTGCCCACACGGTCAGCTCTGCCGGCAGCATCGAGCCGTCGGCCAGGCGCACGCCGTCGGCGAGCACCTCCGCGACCTTGGCGCCGGTATGCACGTCGACGCCGAGCTTGCGCAGCAGGCGCCCGGTGGCGCGCGACAGGCGCTCGGGCAGGGCGGGCAGCACGCGCGGCCCGGCTTCGATCAGCACCACCTTGATGTCACGCTTCGCGTCGACCCGGTCGAGTCCGTAGGCCATGACCTGGCGCATGGTGTGGTGCAGCTCGGCCGACAGCTCGACGCCGGTCGCGCCGGCGCCGATGATCGCGACCTTGAGCTGTTCCGGGCGCAGCGGCGCCTGCTGCGCCTGTGCGCGCGCACAGGCATGCACCATGCGCGTGTGGAAGCGGCGCGCGTCGGCCGCGGTCTCGAGCTTGAGCGCATATTCGCGCACCCCGGGGGTGCCGAAGTCGTTGCTCTGGCTGCCCACCGCGATGACCAGGGTGTCGTATGGGAACGAGCGTGCCGGGGTGACTTCGCGCCCCTTGCGGTCGGCGAACGGCGCTACCTGGACCTCGCGCCGGATGCGGTCGATGCCGGTCATCTCGCCGATGCGGAAGCGGAAACCGTGCCGATGAGCATGGGCGAGATAGCCGACCTCGTGGTCGCCGATATCCATGCTGCCGGCTGCGATCTCGTGCAGCTTGGGCTTCCAGACGTAGCTTTGCTTGCGCTCGATCAGCGTGATCTCGGCCTTGCCCTGGCGCCCGAGCGTATCGCCCAGGCGGGTGGCAAGCTCGAGACCGCCGGCGCCACCGCCGACGATGACGATGCGGTGAGGGGCGCTGGTCTTGCTCTGATTCATCGGTTCATCATCCTGTGGTCGGGAGCAGGCGCAGTGAGGGGGCGCTGGCTGTGCGGTGCCCCGGCGCTCACATGCCCTGATAGATCGGCCCCTCGCCGCCCTGCGGCACCACCCAGTTGATGTTCTGGGTCGGATCCTTGATGTCGCAGGTCTTGCAGTGCACGCAGTTCTGGGCGTTGATCTGCAGGCGCGGTCCGGCCGCCTCTTGCACGATCTCGTACACCCCGGCCGGGCAGTAGCGCTGCTCGGGGGCGTCGTATTTCGCCAGGTTGATCGCGATCGGCACCGAAGCGTCTTTGAGCTGCAGATGGCAGGGCTGCTCTTCCTCGTGGTTGGTGTTGGACAGGAACACCGAGGACAGGCG